>JADHNB010000106.1 GCA_016779705.1 Candidatus Poseidonia sp.
CCTTCGGCGATGGCTCGTTCGTTGATGTCCTCCCATCGGGGGTCGTCCATGAATTCGGAAGGTTCCACGCCCGCATCGATGAGTTCTTGGAAGAACCCTCGCAATTCGGCCTCAAGTTCTGAGATTTCGGGGACCTCCTCCACCGTTTCGGGCAAGGCCACGTTGCCGCCTTCTTCGGTGGCTTCTGTCGGCGTCTCCACCGTTTCGGCTGGAACGGAAGCCGCCTCATCGCTCGGGAGCGCCACCGAGGTTGCCTCAACTTCCGGCGCCGCTGACGGCGGAAGGGGCACGGTGGCGGCCTCTTCGGGAGCGGGTGTTGGTTCCGGTGCGGGTGCAGGCTCAGGCTCAATTTGCGGGGCCGGTTCGGACTCGGGTTCAGGGGTCGGTTCAGGTTCGGGGGCCGGCTCTGGAACGGGCTCCGGTGCGGGTGCAGGCTCGGGCACGGGTTTCTCAAGCCGACCAACGCCGAGCACCTCGGCTTGTTGACGCGCCATTTCCGCCGCTGCCCGACGAGGCAGGCTCACGAAGCATTTGCCGGGCAGGGAATCGGCCGGGAACGGGAGGAAGTAGCGCTCCAAAGCGGGAAGGGAAGGGTGGCGGAAGCACAGCGTTTGGACGGCTTCAAAGGGACGCTGAGTCGGCAAACCGACCGAAAACGGCGTTGAGGCCAATTCAATCGAATTTCGCAACCAGCCTTCGTTGTTGACCAATTGCTGCATCCACGGACCCATGTCGGCGGTGGCGATGTCAACGAACTGGAAGGAGGCCGCTCGTGGGTCAAAGCCCTGTTCTTCGAGCAGATGGGCTTCGGCACGAGGTCGATGAAAAACGGTCATCACCGGCTGACCGTGCTCGATCATGTCCCCGTGAAGTTCCATCATTTTCCGCTCCTTCCGCGGGCAGAGCAGGAGGATGGTCATGCGGGTGGCGTGTGGGTCCCAAATCTCGCCCCATCGGGCGGCCGCCTCGTTGGTCAGTTGACCGATGGTCATGTCTGGAATCATGGCGGTTAGACCCATGGCGGCACCGTTGGGGAGGAGGCGGTCCCAACCTTTTACCCTGCGGGTGACCCGTTCTGGTCAAATGGCCTCCATGGACCTCGCCAGTTCAGCGAGGTAGATGACCCCCCCAGCAGCACCGCGGAGGGTGTTGTGGGAATACCCCTCAAAACGCAAGCGATGGGGGGTCTCGCAGACGATGTTGCCGACGGTGATCGCCATTCCCGTTGACAGGTGATGAGCCGAATCAAGAGCCTTGAATTGGCGGCCATCAGCGTGGAGATGAGAGGTCGGGTCGATGCGGTCCACGAGCATCAACGGCTGATGGGGGGCGCTGGGCAATTCAGGCATGACATGTTGGCTTGACCAGCGAACCAAACAGGCGCTGGCGTCCTCTTCGGTCATCGGTTTCTCGGTCTCCACGGTGACGAAGACGTGGTGCCCGTCGGCTCGCATCACCCGCCCGCAGCGAACCTCGGCGGCACCCGTCCATCCGAGCACGTGGCGTAATTCAGCTTCCGTTTTTTCCGCTTCTCCGGGAATGGTCGGATCGACATCGCCTCGTTCCAAGGCCTCCTGCATGTAGCCGAATCCGCCGCCGGAGAGACCTTGCTCGCTGCGCATCGTGAAGTTCGTGATGGCGTAGGTGTCGTTGAGCGCAGCAAACGGAAGCGCCAACGGGAGGAGGGTGCAGTTGGTCGCGCACACGTGGCGGTGAGGTTTGCCTGCTGGCAGGCTCAAGGCTTCCGGATTGAGTTCCGGAATCACCAACGGGATGCCCGGGTGACGTCGGAAGGCGCTGGCGTTGGAGAACACGGCGATGCCGTGCGAAGCCCACCGTGGCTCGAGCCGTTCCGCTTCGTCCGAAGGGAGGGCTGAAAAGGCGATGCGGACGCCTTCGCTCGCCAGTCGTGCCATGAGGACCTCGTCCTCAACATCCACGACGGTGAGGTTCGGAAGTTCGGGGCGAGCCTCTTCAAGAATCCACGGAACTTCGGCCAGCGAACGTCCGTTGAAACGGGCCGAACCGGCAACGGCTGCTAAGGAAAACCAAGGGTGATGGGCCAAGCGTTGTTGCAGACGTTGGGAGACCATCCCCCCAGCGCCCAACACCACGGTGGGCCATCGCTCCATGGAGTGGGGACGGGCCACTTGGCTTTGAGGGCTTGCTGAACGGTCACATCAACGGCTCGGGGAGCAGTCGTCTTGTGATGAGTTTCCGAAGGATGTTCCAGCCGTCGGCGGTTGAACCCAGTTTGGCGTCGCCCATTCGTGCTCGATAGGAAATGGGACGGTAGGTGAACGGAATGTTGCGGTGGACCATGCTGGCAAACATTTCCGCTTCAATCTCAAAGGACACGCTGTTCAACAACATGCGCTCAATGGCTCCCCGGCTAAAGGCCCAATACCCCGAGCAGACATCGAAGGTGGTCTGCCCGTACATCGCTGACGCCAGCCACGTGAGCAGGTGGTTCCCGATGAAATTGGTCCGGGTCATGGCGTCCGGGGCCATGTCGCCGCGCAACCGGTCCCCGATGACCACGTTCTCGGGCGTCAGCGCTCGCAAGAGGCGCACCATTTCGTTGGGGGCGTAGGTTCCATCGGCGTCGAGCATGACCACCGCATCCGCTTTCTCCGCCAACGCTCGGTGAAAGCCTTGGCGAATGGCGCTGCCTTTGCCCTCGCCTTCTTGCTCCACGAAGATCACGTGGTGTTCTCGGGCCACCTCGGCGGTTCGGTCCGTGCTGTGACCGTCCATGACCAGAACCGTGGTTGTGCAACCCATGCGTTCCAGCGCTGCCCTCGGCAAGCGTTCCAACACCCATTGCAAGCCTTCGGCTTCGTTGAGCACGGGAAGCAGGACGACCACGTGCATGGGTGGCGGTGGCAGCCGGAACAAAAGGAGGTTGCCCTTGTCCTTACGTTCGCCATTCCAACCATTGCAACTTCACCCCGGTGCGGTCGAGCAAGACGGTGTCTCGGCCCGAGAGGCCGAGGGGATTCACCCAACGATTGGGTTGCTCGGCCTTCCACGTGAGCGTGACGTTGTCAAGCGTGCTGTTGTTGTCCAAGGCAAAACACGATTGGTGGTAGCCAGCGTCCGTTCGCAAGCCGTGAAACGGACGCTCAAGTCCCGTGGCCGATTGAAGATACAACCCCTCAATCTCCCCGATGACTTCGTACACCAAGCACACCTCGGTGGCGCCCATCGGACCGGACATCTCAAGGGTGCTTGGTGTGCCCTCCTCCAGGAAGGGACGGTCCCCTCCCAGCCCCAACGGGTCCCTGAATTTGTGATTGGCCCACGGGTCCACGCGAGCCGTGCAGGCACTGCAGTCCGCTTCATCCACGCCAAGCAAGACGGGCGTGGCGCCGTCACCCTCCGGATGGAGTTCCCACAAGGTGGCCCCGTCGACCGTGACCAAGGCTTCCCAGTAGGGCGAGGCAGCCAAGGTCCACTGCACCGTGCCCAACGGCGAGGTGAGCGCGTGGTGCATGTCATGCTCCAAAAAATACGCCACGTTGTCGCTGTACACGGCCCGAGTCGCCGCTTCTTGCTCGCTGTCCGTGAGGTAAACCAATCCGAGGGTCGGAATGGAGGTGGTTTTCAGGTCGGCCGGGGCGTCCCAGAGGTAGCCCCAATGCATGTTCTCGGTGTAGACGGCCCCCTCAATGACGTCCAATTGCGCCCGTAACTCGAGGTCACCGGGCGAGACCGCAAGCAATTCATCGTGGGTGGAAAGTTGAACCGCGACGGCGCCGGCAAACAACGCCCCGATGAGCACACACGCTGTGAGGCACCAGCCCAGCTGGCTGGGCATGGAGGACCACGACGCCTCGGGCGATGCCAGCGTGGGGGTGAGCGCCGTTGTGGAGGACCACCACAACGCGACGAGCACCGCCAGCGGCACGTGAAACGCGTGGAGGGCCATCGAATACAGCGTGTAAGAGAGCAGGGAGAGAACCGGTACGTTTTGCAGGCCTTCGACGACGTGGACGAAGCTCAACAGCCACAAGAGTGCAAACCACGTGATGGCGATGCGACCTTCGAGCGTTTTCCGCAAGGCGAGGCCGGCCAGACCAGCGATCAGCACCAAGGGGGCGTTGTACACCAGCATGGGTCGACCCCCTTGCCATCCGTACTCGGAAAACACCGCTTCGTCGAACAGGCGTGGGGCGATGACCAACAGCGCTACGGTGAACCCGACGGTGATGAACATGGAGGCGACGTAGGCCACTTTTCTGGCCCATTGGCGGTGCTCTTCGTGGTCGAGATGGACCCCGTGCAACACGTGACTGAGCAGCAGCAGGGCCAGGTAAATCGCCCCGGTCGGATGGATGAGTGCGACGCACCACAAGGCCAAGCAGACCCCCACGGTGTGGTAGCGTTGCCGTTGCTCAGCTGGCCGGAACAAGGTCAACAGGCCCACAACCATTCCCAATTGGCTGGCCACGCTCGGATAGCCCGAATCAAACGTCTTCGCAAACAACCCGAGGCCCAACCCCATCGCTAACATGGCCTGGCCCCCTGCACCGTGTCGGTCCATGGCCCCCATCAGCCCGAGCAGCAACACAAACAGGGTCCAATGCCCGAGGTGAAACACCGCCACGCCTGCATTCAGGCCAAGGGTCGCTGCCAGCCAGCCGGCGAGGGAGGGGAACGCAGGTGGGTAGGTCCAGAACCCTTCGTTGGTTCCCGACAACACCAATTCGCCCTCGAGGACCGTTTGTTGGGTGAGCATGGCAAACCCGATCCAATCAACGCCAAACGGGAGGGTTTGGAGCAGCGGGCTGACCAAGGCCATGGAGGCGATCACGGCACCAAGCACGAGCAACCCAGGATTGCGTTGAGCCTGAAATCGCCGCTGCGTTTCCGCTTCGGCGCTCAACGAAGCCCCATCGGCATCCTCGGCGATTTCACCGTGCATGGCCGCCTCCAACCGCTGCCAGTGGCTTCGTTGGGCGACGACCTCGTGGCGAGTGTTGACGATGAGGTACGCCAACCAATTGATGGCCAGCACGCCCGTCCAAAGCAACCCTACCGACCACACGTTCAACAACAGCAGCGTACCGCTCAAGCCGTACAGAATCAATAACCCAAGGGCAGGAGCAAGCAGCGCTTTTCGCCAGCGGTCGCTGCTTCCGTCAAGAAC
>JADHNB010000014.1 GCA_016779705.1 Candidatus Poseidonia sp.
GAATATCGTGAACGGTTTTCGAAAACAGCGGGGGGGTACGCTCGACTTTAACCGACCATCCGGTTTTGTCACGAATCTTGATGTTGTTTTCGCCCCGTCGCCCCACGGCACTTCCGGGGTCTTTGCACTGAATGGTCACCTCTCGATAACAGGAGTCAAAGTACATCTCCGTGATTTCAGCCTCTGCGGGCAGGATCTCTTCGATGCAGGTGCGGGCTTCATCCATGTCCATCATGGCGTCAAGGGGCGTACGTAACACGATTTTCCGCTTGATTCGCTTGCTGATTTTACCGATCAAACCGTTCTGACCGGTGAAGGCACCAACATCGCTGGTGATGATGGCGATATTGCCTGCTTCCAAATCAACTTCGTATTCAACGGAGCGTGGAATAATTTTCGCAATTTCGTCTTTGAGTTCTCGATAGGTCATTTGCACGGGTTCACCTCACGCTCCCGCAGTCATCGACGTGGTGGCGCTGGGCGCCAAGCGGCAGAACCGCGGGAAGGGGACTCACTTGAGGAGTTTGGAAATTTCGTCCTGGGACACTTGTTGGTAGCCAGCACCGGGCGTGATGACGGCCAAATCCATGCCGTTGCCGGAGGCCGCATCGCGCTGTCCTGATGCGTGGAGGGCTCTCGCTGCCAACTTTAAGGCCTCCGCTTGGGTCATGTTTTCTTTGAAGCCGTCTTCGAGAACACCGTACATGTAAGGCGAACCCGACCCCGTGGCGCAGTAGACATCAGGAATCGAGCCACCAGCGGAATCGATGGAGTACACATGGCCACCGTCATCATCAACGCCAACGATGAGCAACTGAACCCAGTGCGGGCGTCCGGAAAGAATGTTGGCGGTAAGGGTCGCCGCCCCTTTGACGGTCATGGGTTGTTGCCGACGTAGCTCAAACAACGCCACCTCGGCTGCGAGGGTACGGGAGAGTGATTGAGCGTGGCCAACCAATCCAGCCGTCGTCAAGGCAAGGTTGTCGCCGATCTTGAACAGCTTTTGCACGCTCTTGTTGGCAATGAAGTGACCCATCGTGGCACGGTGGTCGGCCCCAACCACAACGCCGCCGTTGAAGGTGATTCCAACGGTGCTGGTTCCGGTCTTCATGACATGCTGCTGTTCTGACATGATACCCTCTCCACCCCGACACTTCTTGAACCTTGAGGCATAAGGAATTCGTTTTCCATGTTCAGTCCGCTCACGTTCGTCGACGATGTTAGCAGCCTGTTGCGAACCCATTGAGGGGAGTGTTGAAGAATCCTCGCCCCTTTTGCCGTGCATGCGGCGCAGGAGAAAGCGAGCCTTGGATGAAGCGCAATCCTCCCTTGACCGTTTTTCCACGGCAACCCCGGCTGAAGCAACAACCGAACCTGAACCAAATGTCCCGGCGATGCCCAATTTGGATGTGTTGGAAGCCGCCGAAGCCAAAGTGGACGGAAAGGACCTTCCGGAACCCAAGACCGATTCCGGCGAAGAAGGACCTCGGCAGTTTTCCATGCCAAGTGACCGCCCCCGGGCGTCCCGACCGCTGCCGAGCAACAACATGACCTATCATGACATGGGCGTTCTCTACCCACATGCCCCCGTCCCGGTCTCGGAAGGAGAGATGGTCATCCACAACGCCACCTTGCTCGACCTCACCGGCTGCGGCCAACTCATGGATTGGGTGGCCGACGGGCACGGATGCATCGTTGAAATGAAACGGATGATGCAACGAACCACCGAATTCAACCTCGCCTTAGGCATGATGAACGAGTTCATTGAACAAGATGTTCAAGGGCAAATCATCCGAATCACCGACACTCGGCTGCTTCTCTTGCCCCAGGGTTGTCGAGGGATCCGTGGAACCGAGATGGAAGGCTTTGCCGTTTCACCCGACGACCTCAGGGACGTGTACGGATGAATGAACAGCACATTGACATCCCCTGCCCGGTGTGTTCAGCCGTTGGCAACGTCAAAATGATGTCGCACATCGACGAAATTCCCTATTTTGGCGAACACACGCAGGTGACCTTGCTGTGCGATGATTGCGGTTGGCGACAAACGGACTTCATCCCCGCTGAAGGAAAAAAAGCGGGTAGCTGGTCCATCGTCATTGATGATGAAGAAAAACTCCGTGCCAGGGTGGTTCGCTCATCCTCGTGCACCGTGCGCCTGCCCGAACTGGACCTTCTCGTGAATCCAGGAAGCAGCGCAACGGGATACGTCTCAAACGTTGAAGGTGTTCTTCAACGATTTCTCGAGGTGATTCGCATGGTTGAACGAGACGTGGTTGAGGAACTCAACCATGCCACCGAAGGCGACATACCTGGATTCACGGAACAACTCGCCACGCTCCAAAACATGAAATTGGCCATTGAGCACCTTGGCACGCCAAACGGTGAGGCGTTAACCCTTGAACTGCTTGACCCCCACGGCCATTCGATGATCCTCCATGACGATGCCGTTGAGCGCGAATTGCTGCACGATGAGATGGCCACCTTGCCGGTTGGACCCGACCCCGCAGTGTTTTCGAGCGAAGACCTTGACGGTTCACCGTGAATCTTCTGCGAGGAAGTCGTTCACCAAATGCTCCGTTTCGTCACGACGTTCATGCAGTTCGTTCATCCAGGCCGAGGCCGCATCGATGCAGTGTTGCTTCATTTCACCAGCCAACAACGCCCCTGAACGGAAGGAGGCGTTGAGTTCAGCAAGGTAAGCATCGTCTTCTTCAAAGAAATACATCATGTACTGGTAGGCCACATCAACATCGGGGTTGCCACCCAAGCGGCGGTGTTCTTCCACCGTTGCTTGACCACCGGAAAACGCTCGTTTGATCTTCTTCTCGACGGTGGCGAGGTCGTCCCGCAAGAAGAGCGTCGTTTTCGGCTGACTGCTGCTCATTTTGTCCCCGGTCATGCCCACAGCGAAATGGTGGTAGGTCGAGGAAGGCGCCAGAAGGCCCATGCCGCCCATCAAACGCTCAAGCCCCAAGAGCGCCAATCGAAGGCCGTGCGTGTCTCGTTGCGTTGCCGAAGGAAGGTGGACATGCCCTTGCTTCGGGCTTGATACGATGTCAGAAAACCCAAGTCGGGTGGCCACGTCCACCACACGGTCGAACACATCGCTGACTTTTTGCCGGTCAACACGTCCATTGGGCAATTGCCCGAAAGCCTCTGCGTTTTCATCGTGAACCGATAGGCTCACCAAGAGGCCGCGTGAAGACGAGGGTTTAATGTTAAACCAGTTGGTTTTCGAGGCAAGGCCACGGGTGAGTCGCAAGTGGGGGTCTTGGTCCACACCAACGGGCACAACGATGGGACGTAATCCGCCATGCTCGTCAAGTTGAGGGTGTAAGATGTCCCCTACTTGAACCAAAGGCGCTTGAACGTGAGCCAAATTGGTCTCGCCTGAAAATCCATAGATGGCTTCGAATTCGTTGAGGTTGGTTCGTTTCCCAAGCTGGAAGCCAAGCCGTTGAACGACCGGCCTCGTGGATTGAAAATACACGTTGGTCTTCTCAGGGTCCAAACCAAGCGCAGCGTAATGGGCAATGTATTCGGCCAACGCTACCTCTCGACCCTTTTGGAGGGACACCCCGCGCGTGGCTTGGCTTTCGAGGTCCGCAACGGCAATGGTGACATCGCCACCAAGGTCTTGGAACCACTTCGCTTGTTCCACCACCATGGAGTGGCCGAGGTGCATCTGACCGCTGGGCATCAAACCGGTCAGCACACCAAAGGCATTCCCGGTTCGATGGGCTTCCATCACTTGGTCAACTTCACGGTGTGCAAAGACAATGCCACGGCGATGTAATTTTGATGGCTGAGGAAGGGTCAGTCCTTCCATGGGCGTGAGACCAAATTGAGTGATGATGCGGTCGTAGTCGGTGGATTGGGCGCTTCCCCAAGGGTCGATGACCAAGGTGTCGTCAGCCATTCCCCTTCCTCCAATCCGACTCGGAAGCGTCATCGGCATCAAGGCTTCGCTCAAGAGCACCCGAAGAGAGCGACTTTACGCTGGCGTGGTTGATGCCGATGTTGGCCAACGGACCGATCCCCTCTCGACCGAGTACACCCAACATGCCAACCACCGTGAGGAACCCCACTCCGAGCACGGCGTAGGGTATCCAGCCGTGAACACCATCGGCCAAACGAGGTTGGAGGAGCCAGGTAAAACGAATCTCGGTGGCATCGAGAAATCGCTTCGACCAGGTGAAGAGGTCCGTGGTTTGATGACCGGCGACCGTCACTGCGGCCGACCGATTATTGAAGAACGTGGCTTGGCCAAGGACATCGTACGAAACATCGCTCTCGGCAAAGTGGATGTCAACCGGGTGCCCGTTGACCACGGAAAGCACCAGCACGCCATCCGGTTGTTGCCACCAACCTTCCATTGACCTCCGCTCATGTTCTATAGAAGGTAGGCTGAGGCCGTTGCTGGTGACGCCCTCCACCACCTGACCCTCCGTGTCGATGAGCCATGTGAGCGGAACGTTCCAAGCCAGTCCTTCTGAGGCAGCGGTGCACGCATCGGTGAGCAACGATTCAAACCGAAGAACGGAGCCATTGCCAACCTGCTCCACCTCGTGGGTGAATTCATAGCAGCGCTTGGCCGACCAGGAAGACCAAGCTTCGCCCCAAGTGGTGAACCACACGTCAGGTTCGGCGTCCAGATACGCCACCACGTCTCGGTCATGACGAACCGTGGCGTCGTTGATTCGACCAACCCAATAGAGATTGATGAGCCCGCCTTGTTCGACGGCGGTCTCAAGTGATTCAAGTGAAGCCATGCCCTTTTCGAGACTGCCACCTCGACGACCGAGGTTGTACCAATCCCACAAATCAACGGGGACGTCATCGAACGAGTGCCAAGCCGTATCATCGAGCCCCGTGTTGTCCCCGTGAACCGGGAACCCTTGCGAGGCGACTTTGGTGTGATCCGCCATGGTCAAGGTGGCAGGCGTGTAAATGGACAGCGGCGACGGTCCCCATCGACTGGCGTTGAGGCGTTCGGTGACATAGCGACGACAGGCATCAGCGACTGCCCCGGGGTCGTTGTCCCAAGAAAGATCAGGCATCCCGTAACAACCGAATTCATCCCCCAACGCCAACCGTTCTTGAGCGTACGAAGTTCGTAGCCACCCATCCTCCTCCCAAGCGACTTCAGCAAGGGCAACAGGATGAAACATCACCAAGAGCAGCGTCGTGGTGAGAACCGAAGAGAGCCACGAAGAACTTCTCGGATGGCTCATGCCACGAGGACCAGCCCGCCGGCTTTGATGCTTGTCCCCGGCCCGCTGGACGAGGCGCACAAACGCTTTCGATGAGCCGTTGGAAGGAAGAAACATCAAAACCTCGAGAATTCGGGTGAAGGACATGGCCGAGGCGTCATCGCTTCATGAGGCGTGGCATCGTTTGCATGCGCACTGGGCCATCGAACCCGCCGCCAACACCCTGCCTGCCACCCCGGTGTACGCTGGTTTGAGGTTGTTGCTCTCGCCTCTGCTACGTCCTGTGCTGCGTTGGAACATACGGGGTGCCCACCGAATTCCCCGACGAGGCGCCACCATCCTTGCTGCCAATCACCTCTCCCACGTCGACCCCATCACCGTGATCGCTGCTGCCCGTCGAACCACCCATTATCTGGCGAAAGACGGTCATTTTTCCAATCCATGGACTCGATTCGTGATGCGATCAACGGGGCAAATCGAAACCCAACGGGAACAAGGAGGAAACGAAGCCTTGGCCAGCGCGGCGACCGTCCTTTCCCAACACCGAGCGCTCGGGATTTTCCCAGAGGGCACTCGCTCAAAGCGCACCGAAGCACCGTTTCTCCTCCCTGGAAAAACGGGTGTTGCTCGCTTAGCCGCAGCGTTTCCAAATGCGGTGGTGGTGCCCATCGCACTCGTGGGCACTCGTGACATCATGCAACCCCAACATCACAAATGGCCTCGCTTGCATCGCCGGTTTTGTGTCCAAGCAGGAGAAGGCATCACGTGGATGGATTGGCTTGGCCATCCGGAAGGCGGAGGCATGACCGCCGACGACCTTGAGGGCTTAGCCAACAAAAGCGAACACGAAATCCGAAGCGCCTTGGCCTCGCTCTACCGGTTGTTTACCGACCAACTCATGTCCAGTCTGTCCGCTTTGGGAGCGCCTTGAGACTTTTTGTAAGGTCACGGGATAAGGCCATCGTGAATCGTCACGTGAGCCCGTTTGGGCCGTTTCGCCTGCTTCAGGGCGCCAACTGTCCCCCCGAACAAGTTCAAGCCCAGTTGAAAGGACTTGACCTGCTTTACAACCTTGCCACGTCATCGGACGTTTGGACCATTGAAACTTCAAGGTTCAACCCCGCTTGGAAACGAATCGTGTCAACCGACGGCGTACCCGTCGTCAGCATTGATCCGATGATGACCGTCATGTACCACCTCAACCAGCGTGACAATCACCTTCGCATTGAATTGGACGAGGAGCTGCTTTGCATTCTCAACGACGAAAACACGACGTGTGCTTTGGTTGACGGCCTGATCAGCACCGTTCTTTTGGGCGAAGCCGGCTGGCCGACCTCGCACACGCCGCGACCCCTGCGACCAAAATCCAGGGCGGTCGCTCGACGAGACCGGAGAAACCTCAAGTCATCCTTTGGACCGAATGCGGGCCTGTTCGGCCTCCCCTTCACCGCCAAACATCTCGATGTATATCGTGACATGCAACGCCAGATGCTCATCGGAAACAAAGTGGAGCGTCTCTCGCGACTTGGCACCTACGCTCGACGGTTGTACGTCTGCTTCAGCCTTGATGAAATCGCCGTCCAACGCCATCTCACCTTGCTGATGGGTGGCATTGCGCCGAGCGAACTCATGGCCTACGTAGAAGCGCCAATGGAGCCAACGGATGCGTTGTTCTTGGAACCCATTTTGAACGCCTGGATTGAACAAGGCCTAAGTGCCTCCTTCGAGGACATCGAAGGGGTGACGGAATGGACGCGTATCTGGACTTGATGCGTCATATCCTCAACGAGGGCGTTGACAAAGGGGACCGAACGGGAACGGGTACCAAGTCAGTGTTTGGTTACCAAATGCGATTTGACCTCTCGGAAGGCTTTCCCATGGTGACCACAAAAAAGCTCCATCTGCCCTCCATTGTCCACGAGTTGTTGTGGTTCTTGAAAGGAGAAACCAACGTCCGCTATCTTCAGGACAACGGTGTTCGCATCTGGAACGAATGGGCTGACGATGAGGGGAACCTTGGCCCGGTTTACGGGAAGCAGTGGCGACGCTGGGAAGCCAAAGATGGGCGAATCATTGACCAAGTCCAAAACGCCATTGAAACGATCAAAACCAACCCGAACAGTCGCCGAATCATCGTCTCGGCTTGGAACGTCGGTGAACTCGACGAGATGGCCTTGATGCCCTGCCACGCCTTTTTCCAATTCCACGTCGCTGAAGGCCGATTGAATTGTCAATTGTACCAGCGGAGCGCCGACGTCTTTCTCGGCGTCCCGTTCAACATCGCTTCCTACGCCCTACTCACCCACATGATGGCCCAAGTTTGCGGACTCGAAGCGGGCACGTTCGTCCACACGCTCGGGGACGCTCACCTTTACAACAACCACCTTGAGCAGGCTGAACTCCAAATCTCGCGAGACCCCCTCCCGCTGCCGACCTTGGTGCTGAACCCTGACATCACCAACATTGACGATTTTACCTACGACGACATCGAGGTGATGGGCTACGAACACCATCCACACATCAAAGCACCCATTTCCGTTTGAGGTCGAACCATGTTGTCGATGATTTTCGCCTGTGATGAATGCGGGGTCATCGGAAAAGACGGGGCTTTACCTTGGAAGCAATCCACCGACCTCCAACATTTCAAAACCATCACGCTGAACAAAACCGTCGTGATGGGACGCAAAACATGGGACAGCCTCGGCAAAGCTTTGCCAAATCGTCGCAACATCGTCATGACCCGCCAGACCGGATTTGCTGAAGCCGAATGCATGGATTTCGACAGCGTCATGGCCCTTGCCGAAGAACAAGAAGTGATGATCATCGGTGGAGGGGAACTGTACGAATTGTTTCTGCCCTACGCCAAGGAAATTCATCGGACCGTGATTCACACCGTGGTCAAGGACGGCGATACTCATGCGCCCGAAATAGACGGGTACGGGTTCTATTTGCTCACCGAACGAACGGTTGGACCCGGAGAGCGAGATGACCACGCCATGACCTTTCAACACTGGATTGTCTAGTCATTCTGGCCGGTATTCCGTCACACGAACCCCAAGGCGCCCCTGAAGGGATTCCCGTTGCATGATCCGAGCGTATTTCTTCTCAAACGCGGCTTTGAGATCGAGTTCCATGGCAAGGCTGTGACCCATGAGGAGAATCAAGACATCTGCCATTTCTTCTGCACATTCGTCGAGGGGTTTTCCCTTGGTCACGGCGGCGGCCAATTCACCCAGTTCCTCGATGGTCAACGCCAAGCGGTAACCCATATCGTGACCGTTTTGGCCTTCAAAATCGTGCTTTGCGTGGAATGCAGCGACCTTTTTCATCATCGCTTCCCATTCGTCAACCGGTTCATGGTCCATCCATGCGGAGACATTACGCCCTTGCATGGTCGGGACTTTCGAAGCGAGCCCTTGAGGTTTGGCTCATCCAAGCAGCGCAAAGATACAGGACCAGATGGGTACCAGGCGGTCGTTGGCTTGAGCGGAGACCGCCTCATGGTCCAACGCTTTCGCCGCATCGCTTGGATCTCGGCCCGCGGCCCAGTTGGAAGAGATGCAAACCGCTGCATACGGGAGGTCAAGTTCGGCGGCGAGTTTGGCTTCACGCGCCATGGTCATGCCCACCATATCGCCTCCCAAACGTTCGATGGCATTGACTTCAGCCACCGTTTCAAATTGGGGGCCCTGCGTCAACCAGTAGGTGTAGCGCATCGGCTCGCTATCGCCAAACCCCTGTTCCTGGCGAAGGAGGGTTTCCAAAACTCGGTTCATTTCCTCGTCAAACGGCTGAGTCACGGAGGTGAAGGTGGCCTCATCGTCATGAAACGTGGTGGCCACACCGGTGAAATCGATGTATTGGTCGGCCAAAGCAACCTTACCGGGGGGAAACGTGTTTGATACGGCGCCCACGGAGCAAACGGAAAGGACCGCATCCACATCCCCCCCGCTGAGCGCCAGCATGTTTGCACGGTGATTGATCATGTGCGGCGGCTGTCCGTGGCCCGAAGGATTGTGGTGACGTTGCAGGAAAAGAATTTCATGAGATTGACCTTCATGCTCAACGGTAAAGCAGCGAAGAGGGACGCTCCCATAAGCCGTGTCAACCACGACACGGTCCTCATGGAGCAACGTGAAGTTCCGCATGGTCAGGTGCGGGCGGAGGTCCATGCTCACCAGCCCAGTTCCACCGATGACACCGAGCCGCATGGACAATGTCACCTTTCCCTAGGTTGTGAACCCTGCGGCAACGCAGGGGTCTTCGTTGTGAATTTCACTCGTTGAGGCGAGCAATCAAGTCCGATTTCTTTCCAGAAACAGGCTTGCCAGCTGCCTTGAGCAGGTCCTTCAACTCGCCCACGGTCATGGCGTCGTAATCCATGGCCTCACCGGCGGGTTCGGGAACGGCCTCTTCAGCGGCAGGGGCCTCATCAGCCGGCACCTCATCGGCGTCCACCTCAACGGGAGAGGGGTCGTCTTCTTCGGATGCTTCGTCAGCCTCATCGGATTCTTCAGCCGCTTCTTCGGCCATGGCGGCGGCAAGAGCAGCCGCCTTCTTGGCCTTCAACTCGGCAGCAGCGCGCTGCTCATCGGCGTGAATCTCATCAAGCGTGGGCCCAAAAGAAGCCACGGCACCTTCCTGCAAAAGTTGACTCTTGCGAATCACGACGGAGCGGACGGGATAAATGGATTTGACACCCTTTTCGATGGCTTCCTCAAGTTTTCCGTCAAGCAGGGCCATCTGAACCTCAGCGTAGGTGCTCTTGGCAGCGAAGGACAGGACGATTTCACGGGTGCGAAGACGCATGTCCTGCTTCACGGAGGTCTGGACTCGCTGCTGGGTGATGATCAACGGCTTCATGCGAATCAAGTAACCGTCGGTGGTCACCACGTCGACCACGTCGTCAACTTTCCCACGGTATCGGCGTACTTGTCGACGGATGTGGTCAGCTTGGTGGTAGTGGCCAATGAACGTGGTCAGCGCATCTTGGCCGACGCATTCTGAGACACGGAAACGCAGGACAACTTGCATCTTTGAGAAGTTGCCATCGAATTCTTGTTGGGTCATTTCGAAGACACGGCCGATGATGTGTTCTTCGGCCTCACCGAGGGTTTCGCCAATTCGCTTGAAATTGTGTGGATGACGAGGAGCACGAATGGTGAACCATCGCTTCATCTTCCACTTGTCACGTTGTTTGCGCGCTGCTGCGCGCGCCTTTGCACTTACTTTCTTCGCCATGTCGATTCCTCGGTGTGTCTTGCGGGGGCTACCCCACGAGCAAG
Source organism: Candidatus Poseidonia sp. (assembly GCA_016779705.1). Taxonomy (GTDB): domain Archaea; phylum Thermoplasmatota; class Poseidoniia; order Poseidoniales; family Poseidoniaceae; genus Poseidonia. Next base: position 10,502 of record JADHNB010000014.1, read on the forward strand.
TTGGCGACAAACCTCCCCTATTTGAATGAGCCTCATTGCTACACCGCACAATTCAATCGTGAATTCGGCAACCTCATGAAGCGGTGGGTGATGTGTCGTCCTGTGGGACTCCACCGAATCAGCTGGCGAGCGACCTGCAGCGCCTTGACCAACGTCGATGCCGTTGCGGACGGTTTGGCGTGGCTCGTGGGCGATGACGAAGCCGTGACGTTGGACCGAAGCACATCCTATCACGGCCCGGACATCGTCCTCATTGAAGCCAACATGAAGAAGAAAAAAGCCGCTCTGCTTTCACTGGCTCGACTCGGCGAAGCCAACCTCCAAAGGCTGGAGGATGAACTTGACCAGCGCGTGGATGAGCAACATGTGTTGCATTTTCGTTTGGACATGAATCGATTTATCGACGGCGAAATGACCCTTGCACAGACGGCATCGACCGGCCAAATCAAGGGGCAAGCCAAAATTGAGGTGTACCCCGGCCAATCGGCTCGGGAACAGGTTCGCCTTTGCCTCCAAGAAGCCGCTGAATTGGCGAGGACCATGGCATGAGGTGGTATGATGTCAACCAAATCGCGTGCCCTCTTCATGACCATGATGTTGGCGCTGATGTGTTCACCCCTTCACGCGTTTGCATCTTCGCCTGTGCTTCCGCATCCAACCCCCACCTGCAACGCTGACCGTGAGAATTGGACCGTTGGCGTCATTTTTTGCGACAACCAAGCCACAGCGGGTTACACCCTGTTTTCACCGATTCCATCAAACACAACGTACTTGATCGACCAGGAGGGACGTTGGGTTCACGAATGGTCATCCCCCGGAGAACATCGCCCTGCCCTTTCGGCCTACCTTCTACCTGATGGGGACCTCTTGCGAACGGCCAACATCGCCAGCAGCGCCGTTGGAAATTTTTCGGGAGGAGGTACCGGTGGAAAATTGGAACGCATCTCCTGGGAGGGCGAACTCGAATGGTCGTGGGAATATTCCTCGGAGACCTTCATTTCTCATCACGACATTGAACCGATGCCGAACGGAAACATCCTCATGATCGCATGGGAAGAACGAACGGAAGAAGAAGCGCTTCAAGCGGGAAGAAACCCAGAGATTGCCAGTGATTCACCGGGAGGACAAAACAACATTTGGCCCGACCACATTGTGGAAATCGAGCCCGTTGGCAACGACAGCGCCAACATCGTCTGGCGATGGCACGCTTGGGACCACTTGATTCAAGATTACGACCCAACGAAGGACAACTACGGTGTCGTGGAAGACCATCCTGAACTCATCAACATCAACTACGCGGGGGGGACCGGAAACGCCGCTGGACGGGCCGACTGGATGCACTGCAACGGCATCGATTACAACCCCATCCTCGACCAAATTGCCATCTCCTGTCGCAGCATGCACGAGATTTACATCATTGACCACAGCACCACCACTGAGGAAGCCGCAGGCCACAGCGGAGGAAACTCAGGAAAAGGAGGCGACCTTCTTTACCGTTGGGGAAATCCACAAGTCTACCACAAAGGTTTGTCCTCCGACCAACAATTGTTTGGTCAGCACGATGTGAACTGGATTCCAGAAGGTCATCCCTTTGCCGGAGGACTGGCGCTGTTTAACAACGGCAACGGACGCTACCCCGCGTATTCTTCCGTTGAGATTCTGCAACCCTCCATGAGCAACGGCACCTACGAGCTCGCCTCGAACGGGACCTACGGGCCCGTTGCGCCGACCTGGACGTGGAACATGGGAGAAACGATGTACTCGGGGTCGATTTCAGGCGTTGATGCACTCCCGAACGGCCACATGTTGGTCACGCACGGTACGCACGGCACGTTGTTTGAAATCGACCAAAACGGAGCGGTGGTCTGGCATTACGTGAACCCCATCGGTGGAGATGGAACCGTTCACGAGCAATTTGTTCCCGTCCCTCCGGGCCCTCGAGCAGGCACCACGGCCAATCAAATCTTCAAAGCCCACCATGTTTCGGCCGACCATCCTGCCTTGGAAAATCGGACGCTGGTCGCCACCGACTACCTCGAAGCGTGGCAGGATGCTTGCCCCACCCAATCCGCTTGGGGATGGGACAGGAACGGGGACGGGTGCATCGACGACAGCGACGATGATGGAACGGTCGACCCGATGGACCTCTGTCCGGTGGGAGATGACCGCGTGGACGAGGACAACGACGACATCCCTGATGCATGCGACGACTTCGTCGACAGCGATGGTGATGGTATCCCGAACGGCCAAGACGCCTGTCCGGGCTTTGACGACACCGTTGATGAGGACGAGGACGGGGTTCCGGACGCCTGCGACGTTCTGGTGGACCGTGATGAGGATGGGGTGGCCGATGCGGACGATCGTTGCAACGGCTCGGACGACACCGTCGATGTCGACGGTGACTTGATTCCAGACGGTTGCGACGAACTCATTGACAGCGACAACGATGGTGTGGCCAACCAACTTGACCGATGCGAAGGCCACGATGACCGGATCGACATCGACAACGACGAGGTACCCGACGGGTGTGATGCGTCGCTCAACTCTCCAACGGGTGCCAACGAATCGGACGACGAGGCAAACTTGACCACCAACGATACGGCGATGGATGATGCGAGTTCAATTTCCGGCGCCCTCGGCTCAACCCTCACGGCCTTGGCCATTGGCTTGCTCCTTTACGCCGTCTTGACCACGGCGTATGTTCGACTCCGCCAACCCTCGCTGTTTTCTGCCGGTGATGAGCCGAGATTGGAAGAGGTTGCTGTTGGGGAGAATAAACAACCAACGAACGACGACGACCATGAGTTCCAAGAGCCGCCGTCCATGAGTTGACAAGCAGTTAAGTAGAGTATCAGCCCAGCAATTTTTGGAGGAATACCATGCCACACGTTGTTACATCCGCTTGCGTTGATCACAAGTACCAAGAATGCGTTGCTGTCTGCCCAGTCGAAGCGTTCCGCGAAGCCGAAACCTACCTTGTCATCGACCCCGATGAATGCATTGATTGCGGGGCTTGCGTCCCCGAGTGTCCCGTTGACGCCATCTTTGCCGATACGGACATCCCTGACGGGGAAGAGGCATGGATTGAGCGAAACGCCGAGGAATCCGTTGACGCCGAGATTGCCGAGGGCGACTCGCCTGTTCTCGCCTCCGATTGAGAAATCCCCACGGCGCTGAACCAAGCGTCATAAGTGACCTGCGCCAACCCTCGAAGTGAAGACCATGAATACTGACATCTCCCAATTCCGAAAAGGCAGCGATTTGGTCAAGCGAGGATTCGCCCGCATGCAACAAGGCGGCGTCATCATGGACGTGGTCAACCCTGAACAAGCCGCTGTGGCTGAAGACGCAGGGGCAGTCGCCGTGATGGCTCTGGAACGCGTCCCCGCTGACATCCGGAAAGCGGGCGGTGTTGCACGAATGAGCCATCCTGACATGATTCAAGGGATTCTCGACTGCACCTCCATTCCGGTCATGGCCAAATCACGAATCGGGCACGACGGTGAGGCCCGAATTTTGGAAGCCATGGGCGTTGACATGGTCGATGAAAGCGAAGTGCTGACGCCAGCAGATCCTTACTTCCACATCAACAAACACGACTACAGCATTCCGTTCGTTTGCGGTGCGACCGGACTGGGAGAAGCCGTCCGAAGAATTTGGGAAGGCGCCGCCATGATTCGCACCAAAGGGGAAGCCGGCACCGGTAACGTGGTCGCCGCCGTGACCCACGCACGCCTCATTGACCAGGAAATTCATCAAATCCAATCCCTTGACGACCACGGCCTTGACCTCGCTGCTGAGAAAGTCATGGAGCGATACCATGTTCTCTCGCGCCAATCCGAGCTTCCCGGTACGCATCAGATGACGCCCTTTGGCGCCATTGACGAGACCATGCACAACGGTATCCGCTCCGTTCTTGACGATGTCCACCGAATGGGACGACTTCCCGTCGTCACCTTCTCAGCGGGCGGCATCGCTACACCAGCCGACGCCTCGCTGATGATGCGCATGGGCATGGACGGCATCTTCGTTGGCTCGGGTATTTTCAAGTCAAGCGACCCGAAAACGATGGCCGATGCCATCGTGATGGCAACTGCCCATTACGACGATGCTGGCAAGGTCGCTGAAGCCATGGCCATGATGCAGGGCGAGCCAATGAAGGGTGATGAGTTGGAATCCTTGGAGGTCCGACTCGACCAGCGGGGCTGGTGATTCAGTTCAGCGGGTCGCTGATACCTTCTTCTCCTAACGTCCACTTGAGGGTCTTCACCACGCCCTGCAAGGCCTTGTGATTTCGAGCGGCTTCTTTCATGCCCTCTTTGTCGTCTTGATCTTTGCAAGCCTCATACCACTCTTTCCACTGATTCATTTTCTCAACGGCTTGAGCAAGCATTGCTTCAATCTCTTCCCAGGTGCGGTCGTAACTGCGAACAGGTGCTTTGGACATGGTGGTCATGCCGTGCGCCTCACGCGACCCTTAATATTCTCACGCCTGGAAGTTTCAGCGAATCAAGGGATTTTTTGCCCAATGAACACGCCGTTTCCAGCAAGGTGCTCATCGTCGCCCACCACGCAATCCTCAACGGTACAGCCGGGAGGGATTTGGACGTTCTTGCCAAGGACGGAACGGACGACGGTGGATCCTTGGCCGATAACAACGCCTTCCATCAACATGGATTCAACAACGTTTGCCCCGCCTTCAATCACGCATCCTTGACTGACCACACTGCGGTCAACAACCCCTTTGATGGTTGCGTGAATGGAGACCATCGAACCGGCACGGACTTCGTGATTGGTCGGGAGTTGAAAGGGCAACTCTTGATGGTGTTCGAGGAGGGTTTGCTGCGCCTTGAGCAATTCGGCGGGTTGGCCGACATCAAACCAAACCCCGTCGATGGTGCTCGCAAACAACGGCCAACCCATTTTCAGGAGCGTTGGGAAGAGTTGTTTGCTGAAGTCGAACTTTTCACCGACAGGGATGTGGTTGAAGACTTCGGGTTCGAGAATGTAGAGACCGGCGTTGATGACGTTGCTAAAGGCATCTTCACGAGGGGGTTTTTCCTGGAACCGGCGAATGAAACCTTGGCGTAGTTGACCATCGACCTCGCCATCGATGCGAGCGCCCAGGCCAACGATGCCAAACTCCGAGGGGTCGTCAACCTGCCAGAGTGCCATGGTGACCTTCGCTTTGTTCGCCCGGTGCACCTTGAGCAGCGCGTTGATGTCAAACGATGCGATGGCGTCTCCTGACCCAACCACGCACGTCCCGTGAATACGGTCTCTCAACAACCCAACACTCCCGGCCGTCCCCATGGGGGTCGACTCTTGATTCACCCAGGCCCGGAAACCTTCACGGGTGTTCCACGTGGCAACATGATCCTCAAGTTGTTCACCGCGGTAACCGGTTGTGACCACGATTTCATCAATCCCTGCCTCGACCATGGCGTCTTTGACAAAATCGATCACGGGGCGCCCAAGCACCTCCACCATCGGTTTTGGCCGAGTAGAGGTCAGCGGCATCAGCCGAGTCCCCTGACCGCCGGCCATGATAATGCCCAACATCGTGCTGCCTCAACGACGGCGAATTGGACCCATGCGACGCATGTTCTTCTTCTTGGATGAAATATTAGCGCGCCCGGCCATGGATTGCGTTTCCTCACGACCAACGCCTCCGAAGACGAGTTCGCCATCGTTGAGCAGGGAGTTGACCAACATGTCAGCCACTTCGTCCGATTCGGCGCCCGATTTCATAACCGCCTTGACGGACTTGTTGTGATCGGTCAGCCAAGATTTCCGCTCTTCGATGGCCATGTTCAACTGTTCCCGAGCCTTGTTGACATCAACCATCAATTCGTCAATTTTCTTGTGCACGGCGTCGGCTTTTTCATGGAATTCAACCGATTCATTGTGATGACGGTCACCTTCAGCTTTCAAGAAGTCCCGGTGATTGAGTTGTTCCTTGTATTCATTCCATTTTTCGTCGGCTCGCTTCATGGCATCGACGAAGTTGGTGTGGGCATCGTCGGATTCAGCTTTGAGCGTGTTGATGGCTTCATCGATGTTGGACAGGTCCACGGCCACCATTTCGAACTTTTCAACCTCGGGCTCCAGTTCACGCACTCGATTCTTCATCCGCTTGATCCGTTCCATGGTTTCTTTTTCCTTCTTGGTGCTGGACGAGGTGGTCTCAAATTGCTCTTCGAGGTTGTTGATTTGGCTCATGAGGTGCGAGTATTCGGCCGTCGCTGATTTGCGCTCGCCGTGCTCTCCGCGGCGTCCTTTGGCTTGAGAAAACAACTCCTTGAGTTGGGCATTGATGGCATCGCGCTTCGCTCTGAACATGTTACGCTCGGCTTGAATCGCATCGAGTTCGGCCTTCATTTCCGTGAGTTTTTCGCGGTGTTCTCGGTACTGTTCTTGAACAGCGTCCCGTTTTTTGGCCACAGCGCGACCCTGATCACGAAGCGAATTGCGATTGTCACGCATCTTTCGAACACGGGCTTCCATGCTTTGAAGTTCTTCACGAAGGTCAGCATCCGGGTTCTTCTCACCGTCGCTTGGGAATCCGCGCATGATATGCTCCACCACCTACACCATTTCAAGGCTATGGCTGGGCAAAAGGTCCCGCATCACACGGCTGAACCGCCAAAGACCTCAAACAAGACGAGCACGAATGCAACAAAGACACCAAAGCCCCCGAAGAGGTAAGCCACATAGGAGCCGGTGGTCCGAAGCCATTGCCGAAATTCCGAGCGAACTCGAACGTTGATTTGGCGTCCAAGCAGCAATTCTCCGTTTGTTTCCTCGAGACGAACCGAGACTGTCGCATCGCCGTTGGTCGTCGGGATGAGGGTTTGCCACGAAACCGTGCTGTCCTTCAGCAATCCCGACATCTTGCCCAACACGTCCTCGTTGCCTTGTGCAGCGAGAGGGAGGGCTTCGTTGGACCACCAGTACGACTCGCCCGGTTCGAGTCGGTACGTCAAGGCCAAATCCTTGGGTTCAAAATTCGGTGTCTGGACGCGAAACACCACGGTACGGGTCTTGTTTGAAAGGTTGTGAAACAGCGTGAACAAATTCGCTTTTTCGGTTACCACGTTTTCCATATCAACCTCAAAGATGAGGTCCTTCATGGCGGGTTCTCGACCACTTTCCAGATCTTGCTTCAAACGGTCGACCATCCGGAAAAAGGCAGGGCAACGCTGATTGATGAGCCCGATGAGCCTCAACCACGACTCCAACGTGAACACCTCGTGGTTGAACACAAAGTCCATGCCGTTCTTGGTCAAAATTTCAGCCATTTCATCCTCCAACGTCTTGCGGTCCAAACCGGTTGCATGCCGGTAGAGCGTCATCAAGAATTTTTCATGAGCAAAATGACGGTCGATCCCCCGCTTGAACACTTTTTCCAGGTGGGTGGTGTAATCATCGTATTGGGCTCTGAGCAACGGATCCATGTGGGTTTTCATCAAATCGTTGAACACCATGTTGAGCGTGGAGGGGTGCACCGGCGGGATGTACGCCTGCAGGAGGCCGGTTTGTTCCACCATGTTGAACGGTGTTGAGCGAGTGGGCAGGTGTTGACCAATGGACAGCAAGAGAAAGGAGGCTGAAGCCAACAAAAACAAGTTTCCATACACCGTTCCAGTGCCGTACCAGAGGACCACCACGAGCATCAAGGACGAAAGCAAGGCAAACCCGAGGGATTTGGTGAGGTGGGACATGGATGTTTGAAGTTGGTAGAGCAAGCCATCGTACCCCTGCAGCGATTGCACCGAGCGGTGCTCGACGTTGGATTGCTCCACCCGCTGGTGAAAGGTAGCCAGCGAGATTCGAACACGATAGCGATGGAAACCTGCAGCCAGAATGTAGCCCAGAACGACCACAAAGGACAAAGCCGCCATGAACATGGAGAAACCAAGTTTTACGTTCGGTTCAATGTTTTCAAGCCAAAACGTGGGAGAGGATTGCGAAAATGCCCAGCTACAGAAATAGGTGACGGCGGCGAAGGCCGGGAGAAACATGATCAAGCGAAGCCCTGAACTGATGATTTGCCGGTCGATGGCATCCATGATGGATTCGGAGAGACGGAATCCGAACCCCGACTCGGGTTCGGTGGCGGTTGCCTCCTCTTCAGAGGCCACGGGTTCATCAGCCATGGTGTGGGAAGAAATCCTCACATCTAAAGGGTTCACGCTGGATTTTCAACGAGGGTGACAAAAACACCCTGCAACCAATCATCCGGGAGGTGGACTTCGTATCCGTTTTCCATCGCCAAACCTGAATCACGACGCGTGACAACGGTGCCGAGGCCAAAGCCCCGTTCAGCGAGCAAAGCGCATGCATCGGCAGGTAGCAAAAGGCCAACCACGTTCCCTTGAGCCCCTTGTGACATGGCGTGAGCGGTCACGGAAGGACTTGGTTTGGATAACCGAAGGGCAATGTCTTCGGTTGGGGCGGGGATGGGTCGGCCGCTTGGGTCTTTGGCATCGGGACCGACCAAACGGGAGAGGGCCACCTCCATGTCATCGTCAATCGCATGCTCAAGCCGACAGGCGGTCTCGTGGGCGTTGCCTTCGTAAGGAAGTTGGTCGAGAAGAACCTCAGCCAATCGATGGCGGCGTTTCATCTTTCGACCGTGAATCAGACCTTCTTTGGTAAGACGGGCTCCTTTGTAGGGGATGTAATTTAGGAGACCTCGTGAGGCAAGGCGTTGAACCATTTCCGTTGCTGAAGCCGGCGTCACCCCGAGGCGAGTGGCCAAGTCACCCGTACGAACGATTCCAAGCGGTTCGGTTTCGTGGAACTCGTACATGGTCTCAAGGTACTCATCTTCAAATTCTTGAAAATGACCCACCACACGACCACCTACTCAAGGATGGTCATGCCTTCGTTTGCTTTGAATATTTTTGTACAAGCAGGACATCTGACCGACCCTTGATATGAAGCAGGAATCCGTAGGGTTTGCTGGCAATCGGGACAACCAAGTTCGATTTTCCCATCACTTGAGCCTGGTGATTCGTTCTTCTCGGAATGGCTTCCCTTTGGCCCTTCCACCTCTTCTACCTTGGGTGGTTCGGCCTCAACCGAGAACTTCGTGGCACAGTCAGGACAGCCAACCGAACCCTCGTATTCAACGGGAACACGCAAGCGACGATCGCACTCAGGGCACGAAATTTCCCGCTTCTCTTCGACGGTCTTGGTCGATGAAGCGCTGGTTGAAGTTGGTCGGGGCTTGGTGGAGGATGAGGTGGAAGGCGAACGGTAGCGCAACCGTCCCGCCAGAACGATGCCGACTCCCAGCATGGTACCCCAAGCCAACGCCCCCAAAGGCCATTCAACGCCGGCGTCAACCTCCATCTGACCCGAGACGTAATTTGCCTCCTCGACCAAGGTTTGGTCTTCGATGACCCAGTGAGCTCTCACCGAAACCGTGTTGCCTTTGGGCCAGGTAACTTCCACCGAAAGGACACTTTGACCGTCGTTCCAAGCAGACGGTGTCGCCTGTGCGAGGACGGCCCCGTAAGCGTCGACGACCCAGACTTCACCGGTTGCCGAAACCGTCGGACCAGATTGGTGGAAGGTGAGCGTAAGGCTGACCGATTCGCCAACCACGGGCCGTAGGGGGGACGTCACGGCATCAAACGCCAACCAGAACTCGGTCGTATCGTCCGGCAAGGCTGCAGAGGTGGCCAAGGCACCGGGCCCAATGTTCCAATCGACGGCTGAGATTTTGGCGACCAAACGTTCTCCGTCAAGCGAGCCAAACTGGATTGGGAGGGACAATGAACCGGGTTCCAACCGAAGCGTTTGTTCCCGGAGGTAAACGGTGGCGTCACCGGTTTCGTAGCCCAACTGGAGCACCACATCGCGAGAACGACCCTCATCGAGCACCAATTGGAGGACACATTCAACCCCACCCGTCTCGTCTTGCTCCACATCGATGAGCGAAAGCGCAACGGATTGCTGGCTGGCCACGGAGAAGGTGCTGCTCCCGTTCACGGTTCCCGTGACCATGCCGTCATCGCTCTCAAGGAACCAATGAAGGAGAACACTTCCATCGTTCAAGAACGGAGCGCTCACCATCACTTCACCAGCGGCTCCACTCGTTAACTCCACCCAATCACCGTTTGACCGAACACCGTTCAAATCAAACACCAATCGTACGCGTCCCTCAAGCTCTCCGGTGTTCCGAAGAAGCATGTTACCGTGAACCGTATCGAGTTTGTGCCATGGGCCACCGGAAAAACTTGGCATTGGTGAACCTGCAGACTCAAAGACGGCCGACGGAAGGTCCACGTGCAGTGTCACCGGAAGAGGCGAGGTGGGTGCGATTCGCTGACCGTCAACTCGGCATGACGCCGTGAGTGGTTTTGCCATCACGGTCAACGTCAGGTTCCCCGAACCTCCAACGTCAAGGGGTAGGCTCTGATTGAGCTGTTCGGTTCCATCAATGTCACACAGAACCCTTCCCGAGAAGGCCGCCGTTCCGTTGTTCCAAACATGCAACGTTAGGGTCAATTCATCGCCTGCTTCAACCGCATCCACGTTTGAGATAAGGCTTGCCTCGAGGAGCGGTAGCGGTGGGGCGCCCACCGTGAAGGAACCTTCCAGTTGGTGGTTGCCCAAGGCGGATGAAAGGTTTTCAACCAAGGTCAGTCGCCAAGTGAGGAGACCTTCCAGCAAGACCGATTGGCCATTGACCACCACTTGGCTGGAGGAACTTCCGTTCACGGAGAGGTTGGGAACAACGTGTTCCTCGCTTTGTTCACCGTTGGTGAAATTGGCGACCACGGCGCCCGTCCAATTGACATCACCGTTGTTTTGAATGGGAAACGCGATTCGGTAGCGATCACCATCGTGAAGGGTAATGTTTCCCGTGGGTAGTCCTTCACTTGTGAGGCCGTCAACGGTCACGCTCGTTGGTCCACCAAAGGAAACGTTCAGCGGTCGCAGACGCTGAACAACGCTCGTGAGCGACGAGGCATGGGTGCTGGTGTTTTGGCCAACATCCCCCGAGAGAACCACGGTCACTTGGCTGTAACCGTAGGCCAGCCCGCCGATGGAAGCCGAAACGTTGCGATGTTCAAACGGTGTCAAGTTGGACACGTTAAGCACGGTGCTTGAAACGGTGGCGCCCTCTAAAGTTTGAACGAGGACCTCGGCGCTGGCGTTCGCCGATTGACCACTCACTTCGTGAACTTCAAACGTGAAATTGAGCCTGCTGTCGGTGAGGGAAAACGACTCACCCAAACCAAAACTGGCTTCATCCAACAGAACCGAACCGGTTTGGGCCTGAACCGGGAAGGAGGGCATCCCCAACAACAAAAGGACAACCAACGTGACACGCCACCTTGGTTGAAGGGGTTCTCCCATGGAACCCCGTGAATCTCGTGGTTCTTCACCTTCTCGTCGGATGGACCCTTGAGGGGTTGGTTCTTTTACGTTGAAGGCACCCCCCGTTCCATGGCCCCCGAGGACATGCTCAGCGTGACTCCGGAGGCCATGGTGAAGGCGATTGTTCAACGCCGTGAACGCATGGCCAAAGAAATCCCGATTGAATTGGAAAAACGCCGCGAGGAAAACGACCGTGCCTATGTGCTGACCAACGAAGCAAAGCAACACCACGAAACCACCGATGACGAACCGACCGAGGGCGCCAAGACGGGGGCGGCCTATGAGGAAAACGAAACCTTTCGACGACGAACCGTCTCTCGCCTATGGACCGCCCAACATGCGCTAAGCGACACTGAAGAAGCGCTCCAATTTTGGAAAGAGATGGGCAATGGGAACTGGGGGCATCTGCTGGAGGATGCACAGCGAGTGGAAGAGGGTGGACCGTCAAGTTATGTCCTCCGAAAACAACAGAAAATCGACGTGGGGGGCTCTTCTTGAAAGGCGATTCGTTGTTCTCAGACCTGACTTCACTTCCAGTGGAGCAGGTCGAGCAGCGTTACGAGGAACTCTTGGTCGACGTTCGCCGCTACGAAGACGAGCGGAAGGCCATCTACGCTGGCAAAAAGGCCCGTTCCGACGTCATCAAATTCGCCGTGAACAAACTGGAGACCATACCGGACCTCACCGGTGTATCCGACGACCGTCGGTTGCAGGAAGCCCTTGAGATGAAAGCCGAGTTTGACCGTCTGCTCCAAGCCCGAGACGAAATGGTGAGCAGGCTTGCTGTACCTCGCCATCGGCTGGTCCAAGCCATGGACGAATTTCATGCTCGGCTGACGACGCCGGCTCACCATTCTGAATCTCCAAATCTGGCCTCTGAAATCGAGATGTTTTCGAGGTTTTTTGAGATGCAGGCCATGGTGAAACAATACGACCAACAACGCCACCTCTTTGCGGACTTGGAACGCACTCGTTCAGCGTTGCTTGAGACGGTCAAGGCCATCAATCGGGAGGACCGAAAATTCGCGCAGCATTTGAACAAGAACAACGAGACGCTCCGCCCCCTTCGCCGAGAGGCCGGACGCCTTCGAACCTACTTGGCATCACTCCCGGGCAATGACCCCAAACCCTTGCCCGAGCAGATCGAAGAGTTCACGCTCCGTCTTGCGGCCGGAAATTCGCTTTCATTGGAGGAATTCTCCGCCATGTTGCAACACGGGGGCTTGGCCAGCATCGACGAGATGGAGGTCCCAGAACGGGAACCTAAGAAGCGTCGTAAAACCACCCAGCGAAGAGCCCAGCCAATGCCGGGGCGACAGCGACGAGACGCTTGAGGGAACCACCATGCAAGCCCCCGAGTGGCGAGAAGGCCGACGCCCTTTGGACATGGAGGCTCAACAGGTTGCCCAAGTGCTTCGGTTGTTCTTGGAAGAAACCGGGGAACGATACAGCGACTCCTCGGTTCGCCACCTCCCCATTCCAGCCTGGGGAGGAAATTTGCTGTTGAGGGACCCCCTGCTCGGTGATTCGGCCCCGATTCGAGGAGTTTTTTGGGCCACCCCGTTCAAGGACGACATCGTTCGTGTCGCCGCCTTCGTTATCGAAGGCAACGCTCAGCGCCTTGGCCACGGTGGTCGAGCCTGGGACCGGTTCACCCTCGCAGCATGGAACGAAGGATACCGACACGTGCAATTGGAGGTCAAGGCGGCCAACCTTGACGCCCAGCGGTTTTACGAGGCCCGTGGCCTCACCGTCCGTGCCACCTTGGAGGGCTACTACCAATCCGGCCTCGGCTACATGATGCGAGGTCCGATCCGACCGCCAAGCGAGGCCAAGGATTATTCACCCTAGTTGGTGTCCTTAAG
>JADHNB010000015.1 GCA_016779705.1 Candidatus Poseidonia sp.
GCGTCGGCCAAGCGTCGAATTTTCGCCTCCACGTTGGGAATGAAGGATTGTCCACCGAACCCGGGGTTCACGCTCATGATGAGCACCAAATCCACTTCACTCAACACCTCAAGGGCCGCCTCCACGGGGGTGGCGGGATTGAGCACGATGCCCACCGTAGCCCCGCCTTCGCGGATGGCGTGGAGCAGGCGGTGCAGGTGCTTGACCGCTTCAACATGGACCGATAGGTGGTTGCATCCCGCATCGATGTAGTCTTGGAAACAGGCTTCGGCGTTTTCAACCATGAGGTGGGCGTCAAACACCGCATCGGGGCCCAGCGCCTTACGCAGGCTTCGAATCACGGGCGGGCCAAAGGTGAGGTTGGGCACAAAATTTCCATCCATCACGTCGAGGTGAAGCCAATCAAGGCCCGCGTCCAACGCTTCCTGGCAATCGCTTGCGAGGTCGGCCAAGTTGGCGGTGAGGACACTGGGTGCGATGATCATGGAATCTCCAATCCACCCCAAGCAACGCCATTTCATGAGCCTTGTCATGTGGCGAGACCCCAAGATTTCCCGCACAAACGCCTATAATGCGTCGTCCAAAGCAAATGCACGGTGAACCCAATGGGAGAAGTCCGAAACATTTCCGACAGCGAATTCAACGACACCATCAACGCTTCAGAATGGGTGATTGTGGACTTTTGGGCGCCTTGGTGTGCGCCGTGCAAGGCCATCGGACCTGTGCTTGAAGCCGTGGCCAACGAACGCGAGGTGCTCGTGGCCAAGGTGGACACGGACCAAAACCAAGCCACGGCTGGCCAACTGGGCGTCCGCAGCATCCCGGCATTGTTCATGTACCGCAACGGAACCATGGTGTCGAGCAAAACCGGTGGCATGCCAAAACCAAAGTTACTCGCTTGGATCGACGAAGTCATGAACGCGGACGACTTCTGATTCACTTCAAGCGTTCCAACCGTTCATGTTGGCGCTGTCCCACGTCGCGACGCAATCGTTCACGCAATGCTTCGTGCAGCCACATTCCCTTGTCCAATTCCAGCAGGAGACCGTGCTGAAGCAGGTTGCTGGGTGGGGGACCGTTCCAGTCGACGCTGTTCGCCAGTTTTTCCCAAGCGATGGGAGCTTCAGCCACGGCCAACGTCGCCAACATCTCCATCTCCTGAGGCGGTAGGCGGGTGAGGATTTCTTCGTCAAGGAAACGGAGCCAATCCTTGTGGGTGGGCTGGCCATACAGTTCCAAGAGTTCCAGCGCGAGGGGGTGACCGCCGGTGGCAGCATGAACTTCAGCGGCCGGTGGAGCCCTGTCGTCCAAGGTGGCCAGCCAGGTTTCGGTGGCTTCGAGGCTCAGGCCTTTGAGCGGCATTTCCCTGACCGTGTTCCGAATGTGAACGTCTCGCCGATCGTAGACGTCCATCTCCGTACGGGAGATGAGCACCATGCGTAGCGGCGCTTTTTGAGCGAGTTGCAGCAAGGACCCCAACAGGTGGCGTGCGTTGTCGGCGATGTGGTGAACATCGTCCAGCACGATGAGCCAATACGGGGGCGGGCCTCCCGCACTGTCTTTGAACCGCTCTCGAATCGTGTTGGCGTCGGTCATGTAGGCGAGAAGGCGGCGACGCCAGGCATCAACGTCCATGTCGGCACCGGGCGTGAGCGGCAACGTTTCGATGATGTTGTACGGGTCGTGGGTTTCGTCAATGCCGAATCGGTGCAGCAAACTGGTCGCCAACCCCAAGGCTCGGTCCCACGGTTGGCAGGTGTACCAGCACACCGAGAGGTAGGGGTCGTCCTGCATGTGCTGCTGAAGCCAGTGGGCCACGAGCGTTGATTTGCCAATCCCGGCGATTCCGTGGACCACCATGCACGGATGGCGGTCGGCAAACCAAGCGTGAAGATCGCTCAGTTCGCTGTCCCGTCCGTACACCGGGCGCGTCGCTGGGGGTTGATTGGCGTAGGTGGCGTGAACCCCCACCAGCGGCGTGAGCCGGCCGGGTTTGGGCAAGGAGTCCCCTTCTCCCGTTTTCTTGATGTTTCCAAATCGAATATCGCCGTAGGTAAGAACGCCTTCGTGTTGGGCGTGAAGAAGGATCTGAAGAAGCGAGAGTTCGGTGGCCAGTAAGGACGGCACATCGGCCGCTTTGACTTCCAACAATTCGCCATCCACGTTTCGGACCAGCACTTTGGTGTCGTCCAAAACGGCATGTCGCTGGCGCGCGTGGGTCCGGCCGTTTGGGGTCAATTGCCACGTTTTTTGGCGGCGTTCGTCACCTTGAACGGAGCGGGTGTGTTCTTCGACGAACGCTTCTTTCAGCAAGTCCCGCATGGTTCGGCTGACGTTGGGAGGATGTTGGGCGCAGGCCTCAGCGATGCCGGGGCGCGTCAAGGTGGGCGGCACCATGTATCGGTCGGCCCACTCATCGTTGGCCAACAGGTGCAACAACACGCGGTCCCGAGCGGCAACATTGACCTTGGGAATGTCGCCCGCCATGGTGCTTGGTGAGCGTTTTCCCTGTTCAAGACTTGCCTTCGGTGGCCGTCTGAGACGGCCAGGAATCCCGAATTTCGGATGATGCAAGTTTGCGCAGATTCGCAACAACCCTTTTATTCACACGATGATGGGAAATCATGGCGAAATACTCAGTTTCGGCCTCTCGCTCATCGCGCCTGTTTGCCCTCCTCTTGTGTTCGTTGATGTTGCTTTCATTGACGCCCGTGGTCAGCGCTGCGGATTCAGACGGCGACGGCTTTGAAGACAGCGTCGACGATTGTCCTTGGGCCTACGGAACCTCAACCGTTGACAAAGACGGTTGTCCAGACCGTGACGGCGATGGGACGTCGGATGGAGCCGACGGGTGGACCTCCAACAACCCCAACTTCTCGGAAGAATTCCACATATCCAACATCAATTCCTACAGCATCGATCACAACGCTGACGGGACGCTCGTCGTGGCGGCAACCGACGACCGCGTCCGCATCTACAACGCGTCCACCTACACCATCGTGGTGACGTCGCCCGACCTCGTTGACGGCAACAACGCCTACGTGACCAGCGTGGACTGGAGCCCCGATGACATGTACGTCGCGGCCACGCTAACCGATGACACCGCTGTGGTGATGTGGGCGAGCAACCTGACGGTGATTCACGACGGCATCACGCATTCGGGCGACACCCGAACGTTCTCCGATGTCGCCTTCATGGCCAACAGCACGTCGTTTGCCGTGGTGGATGAAAACGGAGGCGGCTGGGGTGGTGGCAACTGCAACGGCTGCTCGGTGATGTTGGTCGGCGTGGCTGACGGCCAAATTTGGCACGAAGTGAATCCAGCCGGCAACAGCGGTTCGTACTCTTCGGTGGCGTTTTCCCCCGACGGCAGCGTCATGGCCGTGGGCGGTGACGGCAACGCCTACCTCATCGAGACCACGAACTGGACCACGCTTCGAGCCCTGAACCCTGGGAGTGGCGAAAATGTCAACGGCATCGATTTTTCTCCTGATGGCACGATGGTGGGCTTGTGCACCCAAGCCAACCAAAACGGCGCTCGCCTGCGAGCCTTCAACACGGCCACGGGCGCTTCCATGCTCGACAAAACGTCCACGAGCTCGTGCTACGGCGTTGACGTGTCACCCGACAACACTCAGGTGGCGTTTGGAATCGGATACTACAGCACCGACGGGGGGTCCATTCTCGTTTACGAACACACCACCGGCCTGCTGGTCGACCGCATCCAAATCGCTCGCGGCAACAACGCCTGTTCCCAATTTGGCGGTCAAAACCCCTGCGGCGACGTGAACGGCGTGTCATGGCACCCCGATGGCTACCACATCGCCGCTGGTGTGGACCGCAACTACGAGGGCGTCTTCTTCCTCTTTGCTGACATCGACCCTGACAACGACGGGTACAACTCCACCGACCAAGGTGACGGCGTGGTCGACGACTTCCCTGACGACGGCACGCAGTGGACCGACACGGATGGGGACGGCTACGGTGACAACCCAGCTCCAGCTAACCAGCCCGACGCTTGTGTGGCCGTTGCTGGCACGTCCACCGAGGACGTGTTCGGTTGTCCAGACGCTGACGGTGACGGTTGGTCCGACGCTGGCGATTGGGCACCCAACAACCCCGACCAGTGGGCCGACGCTGACGGCGATGGCTACGGCGACAATTACCTCTACGAGGTGGACGAGTATCAGTTCCACGTGAATCAATCGGGCGATGCTTTCCCCAACGATGCGACCCAGTGGAACGACACCGACGGCGATGGCTACGGTGACAATTACGAAGACGCTTCGTGGGACAGTTACCGCCCTAGCGAATGGCCAGGACTTCTCCTGCCATCGGCCAACGAGCCTGATGCCTTCCCGCTTGACCGAACCCAGCACGTCGACAGCGACGGTGATTGGGTGGGTGACAACCCCAACAGCGACCGTGCGGACCTTTGCCCCAACGTGTGGGGCAACTCCACCTACGACCGACTCGGTTGCCCCGACAGCGACGGTGACGGTTATTCCGACCCCGACGCCACATGGCCCAGCACCACCGATTGCTTTGGTGGCGACGCCTTCCCCGCCGACCCCACCCAGTGGTGCGATGAGGACAACGACGGCTTTGGCAGCAACCCCGAGGGTAACAACCCCGATGATTGCCCCTCGAGTGCAGGAACCTCTTCCATTGACCGGTCTGGCTGCGCTGACCGCGACGGTGACGGTTATTCGAACGCCGGCGACCCCTTCCCCGACGATCCCACCCAGTGGTCGGACCGCGACGGTGACAACCGCGGTGACAACGCGAGTGGCAACAACCCCGACGCCTTCCCTGACGACACCTCGCAGTGGAAGGACACCGACGGTGACGGCTACGGCGACAATCCCGGCGGTAACAACGGGGACGCTTTCCCGACCGACGCCACGCAGTGGAGCGATGAGGACGGTGACGGCTACGGCGATAACGCCGAAGGAACCGACGGTGACGTTTGCCCGATGGATTACGGCGAGTCGCAAGAACCGCTGAGTCGCGGGTGTCCCGACAGCGACCTTGACGGCGTGACCGACCCGCTTGACGCCTTCCCCAACGACCCCTTCCAGTGGGCCGACACCGACGGTGATGGTTTTGGTGACAACAGCAACGTGCCCAGCGGCGACGACTGTGTCGAAGAATTTGGCAAGTCCTACCAAGAGGGCCGGCAAGGTTGCCCCGACGCCGACTTGGACGGCTACGCCGACGTTGACGACGCCTTCCCCGAAGACTTCGAACAATGGGTGGACACCGATAACGACGGGTACGGTGACAATTACTTCTGGGAGAACATGACGGTCGAGGACAGTGAAAACCCGGGCATGTTCATCACCGTGCGAGACCAGCGCGGCGATGCGTTCCCTGAAATCGCCTCCCAATGGTCCGACATGGACGGCGACGGATGGGGCGACAACGCCAACAGTTCCAATCGCGTTGACAGTTTCCCTCTCCGAGTCAGTCAATGGCTTGACTTTGACGGCGATGGTTACGGTGACAACGTGACGGGCTACCAAGCCGACATGTGTCAGAAAGTTCCAGGAACGTCAACGTCCGGTCTCGAAGAGGTGTGGTACGGTTGCCCCGACGCCGATAACGACGGCGTGGCCGATGACGCCGACGCCTGTCCGTGGGACCCCGCCTTCTCCTTGGCGGCGGACAAGGCCAAGTGCACCATCACAACCGATCCCAACGCTCAGGCCGGTGAGGGCGACACCAGTTCCCTCCTCAGCGGAGAGAACTCCACGTTGATGTGGATGGGCGGCGTGATCATTTTCATGCTCGCCCTCATCATTGTGGCCCAAGTTTCTCGAGCCGCTGGTAAGCGCAAAGCGGTGGCGGCCAAGCGAGAAGAACAGATGGTTCAAGCCTCCTTTGCCGAGGAAGAAGAACGTCGCCAAGCATGGATTCAGCATTACCTCGCCGAGGGGAATTACGCCGAGGCGAGGGCGCTGGGTTGGGAAGGCACGGAAGGCTTGCCCGAGTGGAAGCAGTACGAGATGCAGCAGCAAGCTGCGCAAGACGCTGCCATTCCCCAAATGTTTGACCTCGATAACCTGTGAATTCTACGCATGGTTTGCACCGCTGTCCTTTCAAAGGGGAAGCGGCCATGTTTTCACATGGGCAAGAAGCCGACAGGCCGAACCGTTGTCGTCATGGGGTTGCTCGTGGCGACGTTGTTGGCCGGATTTGCTTCCGCCGACCTCAACGATGTACGCCTTGAAATCGAGGTCGATCTTGAACGTGAACCGCCTTGGGTGGACGCTTCCAATCCCTTGGTCCTCACCCCTACCCTGGTGAACGACGGTGGAGCCGTGACGCTCTCCGTCAATCCGGTGTGCGAATTTGTCCTTAACGTGTACAACGAAACCGGCACCCTGATCGTGGACGGAAGCGAAGGATGCCCCGACCGTTCGCAAGGATTCGACCTGTTTGCGGGCGAAGAACACCGCTTTGATTCGCTCACCTGGGACATGAAAGCCAACGACGGCTCGTGGCTTCCAAGCGGAGCCTACACCGTCGAGGTGATGCACACCACCGGTCTCTCCTCAACCCATCCCGTGACCCTTCAAACGCCCGTGGACGTTCCCGAAGGCTTGGTGTTTGACGTCGTGTGGCAGCAGCGCACCGGCGGCGACGACGGTGCCTGGTTGGGCACCGTGTCGTTGCACAACCCTTCGGCCGACCCCGTTTCGTTGAGCGGTTTACCGCCGTGTAATTTCGAACACCGTATCGCTGGGGCGGCCTCCTTGGGCGGGTCGTGCTTTGGCGATGTGGTCACGCTCATGCCGGGTGAGGTCATGATGGTGGACCATCTCGTGGTCCCCCGTGCATCGTCCGTCGAAGCGGTGGTGTCAACCCCCGGTCAAACGTTCCTTCACCAGCACACGATGGCGTCATCCGATGTCCCCGACACGGCGCCGGAGGCTGAATTGAGGCTTAGCCTGAACACCAACGCGGCTTCTCCGTTTGGTCAAGGCGATGTGTTGGTGCCCGACCTCACGCTCCACAACCTGCTTGAGGCCGACCAATCGTTGATCTTCACGTCCTCGTGCCGTGCTGAAATGTGGGTCGTTGACGACCTCGGTGAGGTGGTCTTTGACTCCCGTGCAGGCAAAACCTGTCAAAGCATTGACCTTGAGTTGGCCTTGGACCAAGCGACGCCGCTTTCCTTCAGTCTGCCTCAATGGAATTTCTTCGGCCAAGAGGGGTGTCGGGTCAATCCCGGAACCTACACCGTGGTTGCCGAACTGCCTCAGTACGCCATGGCCGTGAGTCAGACGATCGAGTATCGGGATGCCGAGACGAACGGGTGCAACATCGCTGAAACCATCGACCTCGAAGCACGTTCAACCTGGCTTGACGCCCAAACGTTGCAGGTCCAGACGACGCTCTCGGCCTCCGTGAGTGACCACTACGTTCGCATGAACCAACCTTGCACCTACAGCGTCAACTTCCTCGATACCAACGATGTTTCCGTCCATCGCTTCCAAGCGCTCTGCGGCGAGTACGACGGTCGCAAAATGCTCGTTCCAGCCGAGGGCGAAGGGCTCCACCTTCCTTCGTTGGACATCGCTTTCCTTCAAAACGGAGCGCCAATCCTCGACGATGGGTTTTACACCATGGAACTCTCGTTGCTAGCCTCCTCCACCAACGCCGAGGCCGACATTTCGCTCGCCTGGCCGCCCACCTTCATCGAAGAGGAAAATCAATCGGAAACGACCGGCGAAGAGGTGGAGCCGGCCTTTGAGTTGGTGGGCACCTGGACGGGGCTCCTGACCGAGTCGGGGACCTGTTTCGTCCTTGAGATGGACGGCGAGATGTATTTGCTCTCCAACGCCCGAACGCTGGCTTCATGGAGCCCAACCAGCGCCGTCCAAGGCGTCTACACCGTCCGAGACACCACCCCGTCGCCCGCTTGTTCCGATTTTGCGGCTCCGTCCGTTGAAGTCACGGACGTGGTGATGGAACAGCCGTTGAACGTTGAGGAGGACGAGCCAGCGCCACCCGTCATCCAAGAGGACCTCGTCGTCGAGGCGACCACCCCGCCCGTGGCGACGCTCGTCACCGTGGTGGTGACCACCTCCATCCTCTCGCTGCTGGCGGTGGTCGTTGCCACCAACGAAGGTCTTCGACTGCCCGCCACGGTCGCCGGCTTGTGGTTTCTTGGGCTGATTGGAAAGACGCACGAAACCACCGACGGACGATACCAACGGGGGCGCTTGATGGGGTACTTAACCGCCAATCCGGGATGCCACTTCCGTGCCCTCATGAGTGCCCTCGACATGAGCAACGGGCAAATCACGCATCACCTTCGAATCCTCGAAGCCGAGGAACATGTATGGCGCAAGGGTGATGGACGGTTGGTTCGGTATTACCCGCTCACCAACCAACTCAATCCCGCCACGGCGGAAGAAGACCTCCCCGTTCCGCCCCTGTCCCCCGACCCCAACAGCCTGCAAGGCAAGATCCTCAGTTTGCTGGACCAAGACGGCGACCTGGGCCAATTCCCCACCCAAGCCGAACTGGCGAAGCGGCTTGAAAAGAGTCAGCAACTCGTCTCCCATCACTTGAGAACCTTGCAAAAATACGGGCTGGTTGAACGTCGAAAGATGGGCCTAATGAACCGTTACAAACTCACCCGCGAAGCCATCTTCCTGTTGGAAACCAGCGATGAGTTCGGTCAATCCTGACCGCCGCTCAAGTTCACGCCCTGCCCAGAATCAAGCGGGGATTTGAAAGCATGACGGCGAGTGGGTCCCACCGTCCAGTGGACGGTGCGTGACCATGTCGGCCGAAATCGAACCCGTCGACGAAGTTGCTTGGCAGCGCAAATGGGACGAAGCGAACCTGTTTGAGGCCAACCTCACCGAAGGTCGCCCGACGTTTTACTGCCTCGAAATGTACCCGTACCCGTCCGGGAAAATGCACATGGGGCACGTTCGCAATTACTCCATCGGCGACGCCGTGGCCCGCTACAAGCGCATGATGGGCTTCGATGTTCTCTATCCCATGGGCTACGACTCCTTCGGCATGCCCGCCGAAAACGCTGCCAATTCCGAAGGCGGGCACCCCCACGACATCACCGAGCGAAACATGGCCTCCATCACGGCCCAAATCAAGCGCATGGGGTTCTCCTACGATTGGCGCCGCACCCTCAAAAGTCACGACCCCCGCTACTACAAGTGGAATCAGTGGTTTTTCACGAAGTTCTTGGAGAAAGGCTTGGCTCGCCGAGAACACGCCCCGGTCAATTGGTGCGAAGCCTGCTCAACCGTTCTTGCCAACGAACAGGTCAAGGCGGGTCGTTGCTGGCGATGCAACGGTCCTGTTTCCCAAAAGGAAATGAGCCAGTGGTTCCTCGATTTGCCGTCCTACGCTCAGGAGTTGTACGACGGTCTTGACACCATTCAATTCCCCGAGCACGTCAAAGCCCTGCAACGAGACTGGTTGGGTCGCTCCGAGGGCGCCAACATCCGATTCGGCATCGCCGGCCGTGACGAGGAAATTGAAGTCTTCACCACCCGCCCGGACACGTTGTTTGGGGCCACGTTCGTCACGCTGGCTCCCGAACACCCGCTCGCCGTCTCCTTGGTTAAGGGCACCGAACACGAAGCCGCATGGAAGGCGCTTCACGATGAAGTGGCCAGCATGTCTGAATTTGACCGAATCAAGAACATGAACAAGAAGAAGGGTGTGTTTTCCGGCCACCACGCCGTCCATCCGCTCTCGGGAGACGAAGTGCCCATCTGGTTCGGTAATTTCGTGATCGCCACCTACGGCACGGGCGCCGTGATGGCCGTCCCCGCCCATGACGAGCGGGACTTTGAGTTCGCCACCGTTTACGACATCCCCATTCAGCGCGTGCTGGTGATGAAGGAAAACGGCGACGCTTCGGCACCCATGACGAACGCAGAAACCGACTTGGGTTTCATGGTCAACAGCCCGCAAGCGGGTTTCGACGGACTGTTCGGCCAAGAAGCCAAGGACGCCGTTTGCGCTGCGCTTGAAGCGGCCGGCAAGGGCGAACGCACGGTGAATTGGAAGATACGCCCTTGGTTGATCTCTCGACAGCGATACTGGGGAACGCCCATTCCGGTGATTCACTGCGCGACCTGCGGTGAAGTTCCTGTGCCCGAGGCCGACCTTCCGGTTGAGCTGCCCCGTGACGTGGTGTTTGCCGGCCGAGGCAACCCCCTTGAGACGTCCATCTCCTTCCTCCACGCCACCTGCCCATCCTGCGGTGGTGAAGGCCGTCGTGAAACCGATACGATGGACACGTTCATCGATTCTTCGTGGTATTTCTTGCGCTACACCGATGCGCTCAACGACGAACTGCCGTTCGGTCAAGCGGTGGCCAACGCATGGATGATGGTGGATTTCTATTGCGGCGGCATTGAACACGCTCAGATGCACTTGATTTACGCCCGCTTCATGACCAAGGCGCTCCGGGACCTCGGGTTGTTGGACATTGATGAACCGTTCAACGAACTGCTGTGCCAGGGCATGGTCAACAAGACCGCTCCGTTCTGTTCATCCTGCAGCGTCACGCTATCGGTTGAACACGAGGGCCAACCTTGCCCGCATTGCGGCGATGCCTTGGGTGCTCGTTCGGCCAAAATGAGCAAATCCTTGGGCAACACGGTTTCACCTGAAGAAATGATTGAACGGTTCGGGGCCGACACGGTTCGACTGTTCATTCTCTTCGCCGCCAACCCGACGGCGGGCATGGATTGGTCGGACACGGCGTTGGAAGCCAACCATCGCGTCATGATGCAACTGCAAGGGATGCCCGCCCAACTGATGGCGTGGCCCGACGCACCCACCGCGATGGATGCTTGGATGGAAGCCCGATTCACCCAACGCGTTCACGAATTCATGGCGGCCATGGACGCCTACGACCTGCGTCGAGCGGTGGAAATTTCTCATTACGAGATCATCAAAGACATCAACTGGTACATTCGCCGAGGCGGCGGCCATTTGGGCGTGGCGCAGACGATGCTCCCGGTGTGGACTCAGTTGATTTCCACCACGACGCCGCACACGGCCGAGGTGTGGTGGGACGATTTGGCCGACACCACGGGTTACGTGGCGGCCAGCCGTCTCACGCCACCGCCCTCGCTGACCGACGAGGCGTGGGTGTTGCTTTCGGGCGAGCAGTACATCCGAGACGTTTTGGAGCAGGCTCGCAAGGTTCGTGTCGTGGCGGAACGCCACTTGGGTGCTCCCGCTCAACGAGCCACGTTTGTGGTCGCCCCAGCGTGGAAACGTGACCTCGCCCGTGCAGCGTTGACCTTCCTTGACGAAGGCGGCCATCCCAAGCAATTCATGCCCGTCTTGCAAGCCTTGCCGCTCGCGCAGGGCGAACGAAAGGGCGAAGTCGTGGGCTTCTGGGGCAAAAAAATGCTCCCTCAGGTGTTCAAGTGGGACGACGCCTCTCGTGCCGTCGTTCAGTCAGCGCTGGATGAATCCCTCGTGTTGAACAACGCCGCCGCTTTCATCGCCGCCGAGTTGGGCTTGAACGAGGTGGTGGTGGTTCTCGGCGAGAGCGATGAGGACGAGACGCAACGTGCCGCCTCCGCCATGCCGCTTTCCCCGGCCATCGTCTACGAATGATCAGGCCTCTTCATCCATGCCTGCTGGGCGAGGTGGGGGGGCGATGCCGTCGATTGACTTGGGCAACGCCGGTCCGGGTCGCTGGTTGCTGCTGTACACGGCCCACCCAACGATGATGCCGGCGGCGATGAAGAGCCAGGTGGCCAATCCCCATCCCGAGGTTTCCTCCTCACCCGCGGACGAAGCGATGTCAGCCACACATCCCTGCTCGTCAACCACGGCAGCAAACGGTGTATTTTGGCAATAATCGTAGGCGTTCACGACCCCGTCATCGTCGTCATCGAGTTGGTATTCGCTGCATCCGTTGGACGCAATTTGGTCGGCTGGATTTGAACGTGGGCACAGGTCAACCGGGTCGAGCACGCCGTCTTGGTCGTCATCGTCATCCTCAACGGCGTCGATGCACCCGTCATCGTCCATGTCTTGACCTGCCTGCGCCACGCCGATCAGTCCCTTTGGGCAGCGGTCCACGCCGTCCGCTTTCCCGTCGTTGTCGTCGTCGTCGTCCTCGGTAGCATCGGCGCATCCATCACCGTCGTGGTCCATGGCTTCGGCTTGGTCAATCCAATTTTTCTCGCCCAGCACGCAAGCGTCGTCAACGTCCAGAACGCCGTCGTCATCGTCATCGTCGTCCATCGTCTCATCCAAACAACCGTCGCCATCGTAATCGTTCCACGTAAAGGATATCCACGAATTCAAGTCGTTGGGGCAATTGTCCGCCGGAATGGGGATGCCATCACCGTCTTTGTCGGCGTCGCATCCATCGCCGACCCCGTCGTTGTCAAGGTCCGCTTGGGTGGGGTTGGCGAAGGCCGGGCAGTTGTCGGCCTGGTCAACGAATCCATCCCCGTCGGTATCGATGTCCGCACACCCGTCCGTTTCAATGTCATTTTCTGGGGTGGACACCCAACCAACCGGGCCGGTTGGGCACAAATCATTCGTGTCGAAGACCCCATCCTCATCGTCATCAAGGTCTTCGTTGAGGTCTCGACATCCATCACCGTCGTGGTCGGTGTTGGCGTTGGCCAACCACCCGATCTCGCCCGTTGGGCAATCGTCCGTCAGGTCACTGACCCCGTCATCGTCATCGTCATCGTCACACAAATCACCGAACGCATCCCCGTCGTAGTTGGCCTGGTCAGGGTTCGCAAGTTTGGGGCAGTTGTCCATGCCGTCCAGCACGCCGTCCAAATCCAGGTCGGTTTCGTACATCCACACGCCCAAATCACGGTCGTTGGTTTGGTCAAAGGCATGCGGTCCGTAGACGCCATCGTTGTTCGCGACGAAGGCAACCACCGGGGAGCCCATTGACGTGAGGACAAGGTCGGTCGAGACGTCGTTGCCGCTGCCACCTGCGTTCACCGCCCAGTCCCAAGGGCCGTTGGCTTGCCGTTGAGCGAGGAACACATCAAGATGGTTCCCGTCGTTGATGCCGTCCAGGTCGGCGAGGATAAATTCGCCCAGGGTCAACGAACCGCTGGTTTCGCCCAGCACGATGGCGTCGCCTTGGGCGGTCATGGCCACGTGCTTGGCGCGGTCCACGCCGCCGCCGCCAAAGCCCGATGCACCCATCCAGGTTCCGCTTGACGAGAGTTGGGCGAGGTAGAAATCGATCCACACGGCGTTGGGCAAATCGATGTCACCAAAGCGCATGTCGTTCAGATAATCGCCAACCAGCGTCAGCCCGCCACCGGGCATGCTGGCGCAATCGGTGACGGTGCTGTCGTCACCGCCCCCGGCGTGAGCCACCCACGACCATGAACCGGGCGTGTATTGAGCCACGGCCACGTTGATGCCGCCCGTGCTGTTGACCTCCTGTTCACCAAAGACCACCATGTCAAGGAAACTGGTGGCAAAGTAGGTCATGCCCAAACCGTCCTTGCACAATTTCCCGGTATCATCGAGGGTGTTGGTGGAAAACACGGTTTGGATGCTGATGAAATCCCCTTGGCTGTTCATCACGTTCAATGCCACCGCCTCCTGGGTCACGCTGGCGGGTGAGCTTTGATTTTCAAACACCAGTTCCCCTCGGTGGAGAAGGGCAAGGTGGATGTCGTCGTTTTGGGACACCATCAGGTCCACCACGCCGATTTGATACTCGTTGGAGAAGGCTTTCGCCCACATCCAATCGCCTTCTTGGGTCATGGCGGCCACAAACGCTGCGTTTTCGTTATCGGCGGCGGATTTGCTGATGGGGTCGAGTTCTCCCAGTGTCATGTTGCACTCATCGCCCAAGGTCATGTCGCAGAAGGTGCCGGCCATCACGACGGTGCCGTCGCTGAGCATCGCCATGTTGGCAATGCTGTCAAGTCCTGGACTGCTACCGTTGGTGGTGTTGGTCCAGTTGCCGTTGCCGTCAATCCAACCGATGAAGAAATCAACACCGAAATTTGAGTCTTGGCTTGAGAAACCGACAACATCGCCGAAGAAATCGATGTTCTGCTCGAACGAACCCGCCACGATAAGACCGCCATCCTCCAGCGGCACCATGGCGTTGACCTGTTCGGCCGAGTATCCGCCAGCAGAGGCCAACCATCCGGTGGTGTTCGCGGAGGTGGAGGGTTGAGCAGCGGTACCGGAGAGCACCTCCGTTTCCTCTTCGACGAGTGGCATCAACGCCATCACGAGCATGGTCGAGAGGAGAACGGCCTGAACAAGGCTGAAGCGCATGGCCATGGATGGTCGTTTTGCATAAGAACCCCTCGCGTGGGCGTGCGGGACGAGCGTCAGGGGAGCCTTCATTGAGTGTCGTCAACGGACGGCGTGCATGAGCGGTTCACGCAACGGCAAAAACACCCGCCCCCGCGACCATCGCTCCGATTCGAAGAAACGGTATGGAGGGCCAAAGCGAGAAGGTCAGGAAGCCAAGTTCGCTGTCACCATCAAGTCCATGGAATCCAAAGCCGAACATCGCTTTTCCATGTCGCCTCGCCCCATGGCCATCCCCGCCGACCTTGACGAACCCCAAACGTTTCACTTGGAGTGGGCGGTGACGCCCGTACCGCTCAAAACGGAGGAAAAGGTTGCGGGATGGGTGGTGAAACGGGGCGAATACGGCTGGCTCACCGATGAACGGGTGGACGAAATTTCGAAGCGAGTTAAAGACGAAGCGATGACGCTTGACCAAGCCCTCTCCCTTCGCTCAGCCCTTCTCCAACAAAAAACGGTTTACTCCCATCACAAGTTGAAGCGGCAGGCCAAAGCGCTTGCACAGAAATACCGCAACGGTTCCTCGGTGATTGAACTCTCCAAGGAACACGATTTTTCGCCCATGAACCTCTTTCGTGCGGTGTTGGAAGCAAACGGTTGGTCAAAAAACCAAATCAAAGAACGCTTGCGCAACCCCAGCTCCATGAAGGAACGGGAACAACGGGAGTTTGAAGCCGCTGAAGCGGTTGACCGCGTCGCCAGTGTCGACCAATCCGAAACTCAGCAAAAAGCGGATTTGTTCGAAGACATTTTGGCGGATTGGTTTGAGGCACAGGGCATTCGTCTGCGCCGACAACCCGAGATGGTGAAGGAACAATCCGAAGCCCTTGGTCGGCCGGTTCGCACGCCCGATTTGCTCTTCTTGGACCACGTGTACATCAACGGCCATCCGGTTGCTTGGATCGATGCAAAACACTTCTACGGCGCCGATGTTGAATTCCAGCGCAAGAAGATGAAGAAGCAGATGAATCGGTACATCGAAGAATGGGGAGCAGGAGCGATCATGTTCCGACACGGTTTCTGCGAGAACCTCTTCATGCCGGGGGTTCAGATGCTCGACTCGGGCCCCATCGATTTGGCCCGCCTCAATTCGGATGCCTGACCGGGGCGATTTCGGTTTGCATGGCGCTGAGTCCGGCTTGTCGTACGTGACGTTCGAGGCGTTCAAGCTCTTCGTTGGTCGGCGGGCGGTCGAGGTTGCGGGGCAACACGACCACGGAACTGCCCAGCATGCACAACCGAGCAGCGCAAACGGCTTGCAACCCGTGCTCAACGATGGCGTTTAGCACCGTTTGGTGGACCGTGGCACGTTGGTCTTCGCTGAGCATGCCGGATCTTTCGGCGAACGCCCGCGCTTCTTCCAAGAGGGCCGACCATCGTTCTTTGTTCCAATTGCCCTGCCGCAAGGTGGCGAGGCTTTTCTCCCCGGCTTCCGTGATCGATGTTTGCCAGACGGGGTCGTCAATGTACAACGACGTGTGGCGCTCGCCGGTTGAATCCCACACCAATAAAACAGGGGTCGTGCAAGCAAAGGAAACGGCGTGACCGGGCCACCCGGGTGCCCCGGGTTCAAGACGAAGTTCCACACCGCCCACCGACAGACCGAGCACATCGCCCAATCCAGCGCCGTGTTCCCGTTCAATGCGATGCGCCATTTTGTGATACTGAGTGGGTCTTCCCCGTCCCGTGAGGGCGTGAACCGCTTCGCCCAAAGCCATCAATCCCGCTGCGGACATGCCAAAGCCCTGACTGGTCGGGCATTCGAGCGACACGCGCACCTCGAGTCGTTCGTGGTCACGTAACAGCGTGGATTCTCGGCAGGCCTGCAAGAAATCAAGGTACAACCCCGTGTCTTCCAACGGCTCGCCTAAGGCATCAACGATGGTGATGTCGGAAACGGCACGGGGCGTCGTGGCGCGTTGAGGGTCGGGTTCAATCCCCGCCATGAAGGGTGCGGGAGCCAGCGCCTCGTCCGTGTGAAGCGTGGCTTCCATCACCACGCCGTGGTGGACCGAGAACCCTGCACCTCGGCTTCCTTGATTTCGTGGAAGGCGTGACGATTTGTCGATGGCAAAGAGCAGGGTGACATGGCCGCCGCACCTCACCTCAACCGTCGGTTGCATCGTTTTGCCCATCACGGGCAGGCTGATGAATTGTGCTCTTCAGGCATCAAGCCAAGGCGGAAGCCACGTCTTCATTCAAGTTGGTGAAGCGAGTGCTCAATTCCTTAAGCGCCATGTTGAACGCCGTGACCGGATCTAGACTTCCGTCCGTTTCGTAGGAAAACACGAAGGCCCCTTCAACGGGTTCCATGGTGATGGCATCATCAAACTCTTCATCGCGACCGGTTCCGGGTCCCACTTGATGCAGCGCTTTTTCGAGGTCCATGACGTGGTTGATGTCGGTGATTTTCTTGTCCTTTCCGAACAGTTTTGCATCGATGGGGTTCCCATCGGTGGTCTTCAAACCGAGGTTAAACAAGACCTCGGCCTTCTTGGGTTTGTTCAAGACGGCGACGCACTGTGGCCGGAACCCGACCGCGGCCACCGGCGACCACTTGGCGTGGTCTCGGCCGCGACCGAGGACGGCAAAGGCGTAGAATTCCAAGAATTGGCCTTTGGCGAGAACGGTCAACGGGATGTCCTTGTGCTCGTCTCGAATGTCAAAGACGGGATCGGAAATGGTCGTGATGTCTCGGGCGTAAACGGTCTTGAAGTTCTCCTCACCGTCCGAGGAAGGTCCACGAGCGGAGAGGGTGTAGAGCACTTGGCACATGGGGCAACCTTTGTCCTTCTCAACAACGTCTCGGCAGTTTTCGCAAGCGTCGGGGAACACCAAACCTTCGTCGAGGTTGGTCGGGATGGGAATCATGGCCAACCGATGAGCCAGCACTTCGTCGGGCAACACGTTCACGGATTCGACCACCTCGCCCTTGTTGTCCTGCGTCACGCCTTGGGAAAAGTCCACTCGGGTGATGGCCAACTTGGGAACATCGGCGATGAGAGCGCGGCGAATGGCGTTGACCTGAGAGGCGTCGGTGTTGCTGATGAGGATACGGATTTCGTGACCTTGAGGCCAACCTTCTACGATTTCGGTCTTCATGATCTTCACCTGGAATCAGACACGGCGACCACGACGGCCACCCTTTTTCTTGGTTCCATCGTGGGCGATGGGGGTGACGTCGACGATTCGACTCACCGTCATGCCGGCACGGGTCAGGGCCCGAATGGCAGCGGTGGCCTGAGGCGCACGGATGGAACGGTTGCCACCGGGGGCGCGGAACTTCACGACAATTTCGGTGAATTCCTTGTCCTTGAGGGCGTCGGCCATGCGTTCGCCGGCTCGTGTGGCAGCGAACTGGCTTCCCTTGTCCTTGCCGGACTTGACGACTTCACCACCGTTACAGGTGGTGATGGTTTCGGCACCGGTGAGGTCGGTGGCGGTCATCAGGATGTTGTTCTTTGAACTGTAGATGTTGACAATGGCTTTGCGGGACATCACTCATCGCCTCCTTCAAGGGCGGCCGTGGAGGCTTCGCCAGCCTCACGAACCTCTTCTGCGAATTCAGGCGTGGCTTCGGGGTCAACCTCGTCGTCCTCATACTCGGCCTTTTCACGAACGCCTTCAATGGCTTTGCGAATGGGGTGGTTCACGTCGTTGAGGGGGGAACTGGGGTGGTAGCGAAGTTCCGCTTCCTCGTCTTTACTGACAGCGTAGGAGGGGATGGTGACCTTTTGGTCGCCGATGCAAATCTGGCCGTGGGTGACGAGTTGACGAGCTTGCTTCATCGTGCAGGCCAATCCCTTGTAGTAGACTTGGGCCTGCAAGCGGCGGTTGAGGACATCCTCGGTGCTCAGCGACAGAACATCGCCGAGTTCAGCGTCGGAAGCGATGAGGCCCTTGTGGTGAAGCGAGCGGAGCAAATCCTCCATCTCTCGCTTGCCGT
This sequence comes from Candidatus Poseidonia sp., assembly GCA_016779705.1. Lineage (GTDB taxonomy): Archaea > Thermoplasmatota > Poseidoniia > Poseidoniales > Poseidoniaceae > Poseidonia. The sequence continues at coordinate 18,281 of JADHNB010000015.1, forward strand.
GACCCTCGCTCGTGTCGATGTTACCGATCAAACGCATGGCTTGGCGTCGGTGTCGACGGAGTTGGGACTTGGCCTTCCAAATCTCCTTCATGTTCTTCAAGCCGTGATTTTTCTTAATCGCGTGCTCTTCTTCAATTCGGTCAGCCTTCCAGGGGTGAGAAGGCGTGTCGTATTTGGGTCGTGAAAATTTTGGTTCTCCCATGGTGCATCCCTCTCATCACTTCTTGCGGCTGACACCCAAGGTCAGGCCGCCACGGCCGTTGGAGCGGCCGCGTTGTCCTCGGACTTTGTTGCCCGAAGCGTGGCGAATGCCGCGGTAGGATTTCATGGTGCGCAGTCGGTCGATGTCGTCCTTCAAGGTGAAGCGGACCTGCTGTCCCGTGATGTGCATGTCAAATCCGGATTCGAGGTCACGTTGGCGGTTGACCATCCATTCGGGGACGTTCTCGGCATAGGATTCAATGGCGACTCGGAGTTGCTCCTGCTGCTCGACGTTGAGGAAACCGGCGAGGCTGTAGGGGTCAAAACCCGTGTTCTTGCAAATTTGAATGGCGGTGCGTGCACCGACGCCTTTGACGGAGGTCAGGGCCGTCGCCAAGGGCTTCAGTCCGTCCATGTCCGTATCGGCCATCCGCAAAATGTATGAAAAATCGTCACCAAGGTCCTCGTCCTTCGGTCGTGCCATCGTCTTCACCTGTACGTTAACACACGCAGTGTCAAGCATCCCTCCGACCAACCTCCCATATATCAAGACCGCGATGATGACATTCGCGCCACTGAGCCGCGAAACGGGGCGTTTTGCCCTTCATCGCTGCTCGCTGTGAGAAACGCACAACAACAGCACCTTAGCCGTGGGGTGGCGTACCAAAAAACCATCGCGCTCCCCGTGACGCCGTTGGAGTTGGCGATCAAGCGAACCCTGCACCTTGGGTTGCAGGTCGGGGTCGATGTCCAAACGCAGTTTCACGGACTTGAAATTGTGTTCCAACGACCGTGCCACCACCTCGTCAACGGTCGTTTCATCAAGCTCCATCGGCAACATGTCAATCACCCGACCCGTCGCTTGGACCATCCACGCATCCTGTTCCGTTAAACGAAGGGGATGGTCGTGATGGAGTTGAGGTCGGCGCCCTTCCACGACGCCCCAGCGAAACCGCTGCTCTTTGGACACGCTTCCCAGCCAGGTCGATGCCAAACCGCTCTCGACCAAAGTGGCGTCCAGCAAGCTGACGTACTCGCCGCGCTTGGGCGGATGGACGGTACTGCTGATGGCCTGGGACGCCTCGGAGGTTCGCAGCACGAACGGGGGGTCGCTCAGCGTAGGAGGGACGCGGACAAAGCGCCGCAATATGCCGGGTTCAGCGACCTGCCCTGCCCATAACGCCAATCGGTCAACTCGGCCACGGCCCCTTGACGTCCACTCCCATGTTTTGGAGAGGTTGGGCCACACGGCCTCCACCAGCGTCTCAACTTCCGTACGTTGGCTCAAGGTCAACCTTGGCGAGAGGTCGAGGATGAGGGCCGGCTCGCCCTCAAAGTACGGGGCCCATGCATTCAGCACACGGTGAAGCGACGGTTGCATTTCATCGAGGGCGTGGGTTCGGCTGTTGCGAGGGCGGGCGGGGTCCAAGTGCAACAGACTCACCCACGCTTCGTCTTCCAACGAGGTCATCACCTGTTGAGCAGCGGTACCGTCCCCGGCTAAAATCCGACTTTTGGTAAACCACGCCGACTCGGTTGCTCGTTGATGCATGGCCACCGTCTGAAGGTTGGCTGCGCTTGCTTGGGCGCGTGCGCTCTCCAACTCCACGCCAAGGACGGGTCGCTCGAGCGTTGAGGCATAGGCCGCTAATTGGATGCCGCTGCCGCAGGCACAATCCAACACCCATCCATCATCCAACCGATGCTGGGCCAGCAGGGTGGCCCGCACACTGGCGACCTGCCAAGGGGTCGCGAGCGGTTTACCCTCCTTGGCATGAGCGAAGATGAGCCCTTCCGGGGCGGTGGGGTCTTGGGCCTGTTCAACCAACCCCTCTCGGCTGACCTGGACTGGATTGAACACCGTGTGCATGGAACGTCCCTCACAAGGCCACGATGTCCGAACGCGTCAGCAAGGATTCGAAGTGGATGCCCGCTTCTTCAAACGCTTCCGCCGCCCCCTCTTCGCGGTCGAGAATGCTGATCACGCCCACGACACGGCAGGCCGTCTCAGCGTGAATGCGCTCCACGGCGACGATGGACGACCCGCCCGTGGTGGTGACGTCCTCGAGAATGACCACGTCGCCTCCGCCTGCAAGCGACGACCCTTCGATGCCAGGGGGGTTGTTGGTTTTTCGACCCCCTCGTCCCTTGGCTTCTTTCCGAACCATGAAGCCCCGCAACGCTTCAGGAGCGGTTGCAATGACCAAGGCCGTCAGGGGCACGGCCCCGAGTTCAAGGCCGCCAACAAACGCCGCCCCGAGGTCCCTGATGCGAAGATTGAGCAGTTCGCCCATGACGCGGGCGGCTTCCGGGTGCATCATTACCGGCTTGGTATCAAAGAACCAACGCGAGTGACGGCCGCTGGCCAACGTAAAGGCTTCGTCGTGCCCGCCGTCGAGAAACGCCAGGTCGTGGACAAGTTCAGCGAGTCGGTTCCAATCCGGATGGGCACGAACGCTTGCATCAACCGCCATGCCCAGTTCTCGTGGCCCCATGACATGAACTTTCCTTCAACGGCGCTCCCGCCCGCCCAAGCAAACCCACCGCGGTGATGATAAAGGGTCGGTGCCATCATTTCTCCGACTGACCATGGCCTCGAAGACCCCCAGCGCCGAAATGGGTGAACTCAACCCTCTCATCGGTCTGGACTTGCCCCGATTGGAAGCGGAGATGGAGCGGTACCATCGTTGGTTGGACGAGCGCGCTGACGATGCGTACCGTCTGGCCGAAGCCGCTCGGCAACGCGGTTTAGATCACAAGCCCATGGTCGAGATTCCCCGTGCATCCGATCTGGCGGGGCGAACGGAGAAATTGCTCATCGAACATTTGGACGGTTACGAAGTGGCCGACGACATCCGTGAATTGCTCAAGGAGCACGACCGCGAAACCACCTCCATCATCATCGCTCAATCGGTCGCACGCGGGTTCCGCGAGAAAGGATACGACTTGGAGAAATCCATCGACGTGGGCCTTCGCGTCGGTCTTGCGGTGTTGACCGAAGCGGTGTTGGTGGCGCCCCTGGAAGGCATCAGCGAGGTTCGATTGCTGAACAACATCGACGGCTCCCAATTCGTCTCGGTCCATTTTGCGGGGCCGATTCGAGCCGCCGGCGGCACCGCCCAAGCCCTCGCCGTCTTGATCGCTGACATGATTCGGCGTGAACTCAACGTGGGCCACTATCAGCCCACCGACCCTGAGGTGGAACGGGTGAAGGAAGAATTTGGCTTGTACCGGGGCAACCTGCAATACCGACCCTCTCCTCCCGAAATCGACGAAATTGTCCGGGCCTGCCCGGTGATGATCAACGGCGAATCCACCGAACGAATTGAATGTGCAGGGTACGGCAACGTTCGCAACATCGACGAAGCCCGCATTCGGGGTGGCGTGTTGTTGGTCATTGGCGAAGGGATGTGCCTCAAAGCTCCGAAAATACAGAAACACACGGAACGGTTGAGCGTTCCTGGATGGGAGTTCATTGCTAAGTTTGCCAGTCGCGGCAAAGAGGAGGGGGGCGATTCCGTCGCTCGGTTCAAGAGCCAACAAATTCAGCCGATCACGAAATTCATGAACGACATCATCGCCGGTCGACCGGTCTTTGGCGGCCCGCTTCAACCCGGTGGTTTTCGCCTTCGCTACGGGCGCGCTCGCCCATCGGGTCTCGCCGCTGCATCGACCAACACGACCTCCATGCTGGCGCTGGACGATTTCATCACCATTGGAACGCAGATGAAGATTGAACGGCCCGGGAAAGCCTGCGCCATCACGCCCTGTGACGAAGCCGAAGGTCCGTGGGTGGTTCTGGACGACGGGCAATTCCTTCGGGTCGATGACCCTGTGGCCTTCGTTGGTGTTCGGCCTCGCGTCAAACAGATTTGGGACAACGGGGAATTGGTCATCGGCTACGGCGAGTTCCTCGAGAACAACAAGGCGCTTGTGCCGGCCGGCTACACGATGGATTGGTGGGCCAGCGACATCCTCGATGCCCTTGTTTCACCCAGCGACGTTGAGGCCTTTCTCACCCTCCTGAACGTGGACGCGACGACCTGGCCTGCGGGCGTTCCCGGCTTGCAGCCCTCCGAGGTTGAAGATGAAACGGCCCAGTTTTGGGTCCGCTGTCGCTGGCACGAGCATCTTCGCGCTCAGACGCTCTCTTGGCAACAAGCCGAAGGCATCGCCCGCCGTTTTGCGACTTCGCTCCCCCCGCCTCACAATCCTTGGCTCAAAGACCTCCCCCTCGAATGGCTCCCCAGCGTTCTTCAGATCCTCCAAGACGGTCAAATCGAGTCCTCCGGCTCGTGGGAAAACGGCGCATTACAGCCGGTCGAAGGCGCTCGACCGAGCCCCAGCCAACGGCAACTTCGGCTGAAGGGCGCTGCACGTCACTGGTCGGCCAAACGAATGGACGACCTTGAGCCCGAAGTGCTTCCAGAATTGGGCGAGGGTGACTTGCCGGGAACGGAGCATCTGCCCGAGGGACCGGTGCTTCAGGACACCGTGCCCGAAGGGTGGGCGCTTCATCAGCACGGCATGGCCAAAGCCGCCATGATGTTGCTTGGGTTGCCCCACGTTCATGACGGCGATGACGTGGTGGTCGTGGCCGGCTGGGAGTCGCTCTTGGAAGCCCTCGGGTTCAGTTTTGACGGCGCCAAGGTGATTCCGGTTCGTCACGCTGCTAAACTGACCCAAGAACGCCTTGCCTCCCTCCGTCAAGCGAAACAGGTCCTCGATGAGGAACGGCAACGCCAGCGAGCGTTGGGCCAGGAGCGGGCCACCATTCGAATTGCAGCAGAAACCGGAGCGCGTCAGCGGGGCTTGGGCATCGCTGAAACCGACAAGGTCGGGCGAGACGCCGCGGCTTCCGTGGTGGACGAAGGTCCTCGTGACCCCGGTGCATACCTTGCCGCCCAACGTCTTGAGGACGAACATGCGGTTCACGGCATCATG
>JADHNB010000016.1 GCA_016779705.1 Candidatus Poseidonia sp.
CGGCCTTGGTGGGCGACAACGCCACCATGATCACGTTGCAGCTTGTCGGCGCCCAAACCAACGTCGATTCGCGCATGATGGTGGAAGACATCCGAGATCAGCGAGACGCACTCCTGGACGACTTGACCGGGGAAAACGACCGATTGCTCGTGGCCGGCTTCGCCGCCTACAACGCCGATAACCTCGACGCCATCGCCGATAACCTTCCTCGAGCCTTGGCCTTCATCCTCATCGCCACCATCTTGTTGATCTTCCTCCAAGTTCGGTCAGTCGTCATCCCAATCAAGGCCATCGCCATGAACATCCTGTCCATTTCCGCCTCCTTCGGCATGTTGGTCTGGGTGTTCCAATGGGGCTACGGGGAGTCGCTGCTCAACTTCACCGCCCAGCCCATTGATTCGGGCAACCCCGTCATCATGTTCTGCATCGTCTTTGGCTTGTCCATGGACTACGAGGTGCTGATGCTCTCTCGCATTCACGAGGAATGGGAACGAACGGGGGACAACACCCTGGCGGTGGCCAACGGCTTGCAAAAGACCGGTGGACTCATCACGGGCGCCGCCGCCATCATGGTGGTGGTGTTCAGCGCCTTTGGGTTGTCCTCGGTGATCATCCTGAAGCAAATCGGCCTCGGCTTGGCGCTGGCCATCCTCATCGATGCCACGCTGGTTCGGGCGCTGGTCGTCCCCTCAACGATGCGGTTGATGGGCAAGTGGAATTGGTGGGCCCCGGCGTTCCTACGAGCGACACCTCACGGGGCTGAAGCGGAACACCGTCAAGCGAAGATGACCTCCGAGGAACAGGAATAAGGCGGCAGAATGTTGGGCAGAACCTTCAAATCAAGTTCGCAAGACGTAGGGTCATGGCGCAGGACCGGACCCTGAAGAAAGTCAAGAAAGTGCTCAAGCGTGTGGAGAAGCACATTGAGGACACGCGAGACGCTTTGGAAGACCTGGAAATCGAGTTTGAAGTGCTCAAAACCACCATCGACCGGTTGGAATCGGCTCAACCTGCGCCGGCCCCTGCAGTCGAAGAGGAAGAAGACGTGGACATTGAGAACACGACCAACTCCACCTCGATGCGGAAATTTTGAGCACGCCTTCACAACCGCAACACATCGTCTCGGCGAGCCCACATCGCCATCCAGTGCTCGAGGTTCGCTTCCAATCCCGGCGGCTGCACGCGGCACCCGCAAGCGTTGGCGTGTCCGCCGCCCGTGATGTCCAACGCCGTCGCCATTCGAGAGAGGTCGTATCGGCCTTGACCACCGGGAAGGAAGGAATTGGCGTAGAAACTGGCCGAAAGCGGTGGACGGTCCGGTGTGCCCAAATCCCCGTCGGCGTAACCATGAACGATGCAACAGGCATCGGCACGGTCGCCAGCCCATGCGGTGACCAGATAACCGTTGGAACGCAGCGGCGTTTCGTCAAACCGACAGATGGCCAAACGGTCAACGATGGTCGTGTGCTGTTCCACGTGTTCAAGCGCCGCCTGCCGTTCAACGACCACCGCCTTCAAGCGTTCTTTCACGACGGCATCGCCAATCAGCGTCTCAAACGTGGCCCCTTGGGTGAGCAAGTCAACCAAACGGTGCATGTAGGCAGGGTCGCGTGACGTGCAGGTTCTGGAGAGTTGGAGCAACGGGCCGTCTTCCAAAAACATCGCTTTGCTGATGCCCCCAGAATCGAGCGCATCAACCACGGGCATCATTGGTTTCAGGTGCCCCATGTCGGTGATGTCGACCAGCAACTCGTAAGCAAGGCGCGCCGCAGAGGGCGTTGCTTCCCAGTGCTGCGTGCCCCCTTCCCGAGCGAAGGCCTCAGCCTCCTTGGCCGTGGGACGATTCGTCATGTGGTGGTCCACGTACCAGCCGCACGCCGGATGAAACGGCAAATCCACGAGCGCCGTTTGTCGGTCGACATGCTCGTCCATCATGCCCGAGCGCAACGCCGCGGCGTGCGTGAACACCACCTCAGCCTCGGGCCGGTACGCTTTGAGCACGGCTGCGCCGAACAACCCGTCCATGTCCGAATCGGCCAGGATTCGGGTGTAGGAAGGCACCTCGCCTTCAGCGAGTGCTTGGATGGCCATACTGGCGAGGCAGGGTGGACCATCCATCAAGGTTCGGGGTCACATGGCCGTTACGACCATGAACGAGGAGGCACGCGCACGATGCATGGAGACCTCATGCGGGGTGGTGCTCGTGAATTTTGGGACGGTGCTCCTGCTGCAATACCCACAGGGTCATTGGGACCTTCCCAAAGGTCATGTCGAACAGGACGATACGAATCGGCACGCCACCATGCTGCGTGAACTCGCCGAAGAGACCGGCATTCAAGACGTAACGGTCCTGGATGGATTTGAGGAACGAACGGAGTACACCTTTCGCCACAAAGGCAAGCGCCAGCAAAAAGAGGTCTATTGGTACGTTGCGGAAACCGATGAACTCGAAGTCACCCTCTCGCATGAACACCGAGGTTACCTTTGGTTGGATTGGGAACAAGCCATCGAGACCATCACCCACGCGGAGACGCGTCGAGTGGTGGAGCAAGCGCAGCACTTCATGAGTTTGCGCCAACACGAGTGATCAGAGCGATGAGAAATCCTCGTCGTTGGTTCGCATTTGGGCCACTCGGTGAGCCACCCCTTGTTCAGCGGGACGCTTGCCAAGGGGCACCCACAACGTTTCTTCCTCGTTGAGAACATGACTGACCCATCGACCAAGGACAAACAACCAATCCGAGAGTCGGTTGATGTAGACCAGAATCGAGGGTCGGACGGCCCCCTCTCCTTCGCTCTCGCCGAGCTGAACCACGCTGCGTTCCAGTCGGCGCGCCACCGTCCGTGCCACGTGCATGCAAGCCACCGGCGGCGAACCGGTGGGTAGAATAAAACTGGTCAACTCGGGCAAGTCCACCAGCCATGCATCCATCTCCTCCACCAACACATCCGTTTGGGCTTCGGAGATGAGGGACATGTAATCGGGTAGGTTTTCGGGTGGACAGGCCAATTCGGCACCGAGGTCAAACAACTCGTTTTGCACACGCGACAGCGCTTCGCTGGCCACGGTTCTCACACGATTGACGCCGGTCCGTTCACCGCCGTCGTCGTGTTCAGGCAGTCGGTTGAATTCCATCAGCACGGTGCCCAGCCAACTGTTGACTTCATCGCAGGCCCCCACAACATCGAACCGAAGGTCGGCTTTGGAACGCCGAGAGCCGTCAACCAGCGAGGATTCTCCTCCGTCGCCGCCGCCGGTGTACACGCGATTGATCTTGACCATGGCGTCGTCCCCAACCCACCGACATCATGCTTCTATGAGGGGTTTACGGGAAGGAAAACCCTCTTCCATGCGGTAGTACCACTCGATGTCTTCCTCACCAACCGCCCAAGAAAACAACGCCATGCGACGGTCAACCACGCCGTACCACTCCAACCGCCCAGGGTCCATGGAAACGATGCGGGCGCCGATGCTCTCCAACCGTTGCACGTTGCCTTGCCATTGGGCGACGAGTTCACCCAAATGTTCGGCGACCTCCATGACGTGGGGGTGCGTCATGGGATAGCGGTCCAACAACAATTCCAACTCATCGGTCAAATCATGCGCCTCATCGCTCATGGCTTGCAGGACCATCAACACGTTGCAGGCCTCGGGAAGGGAAGACCGCGCCTCATCGATGGTCACGACCTTGGCACCATCGGGCAACGGGTAGGGGAGTTCGGCATCCGGTGATAACTCGTTGAGTTCCATGGGAAGTCCCGAAAACGAAGGTTGGTCAGGAGGGATACTCACGAGTGCCCCTTTTCTTGACGCCCTTTCAACTCATCGGCATCTTGGCATGAGGAATCGTGGTTTTTGGACGAATTTCGCCTATCCGGGTTGGAGGGTTCACGCCGATGCCACGGCTGCGAGCCGGCGGGTTTCACGGGCTCGTCGAAGTTTGAACCATCCCATGGCCAACAGGCCCATCCACATCGCCATTTCGAGCACCACCACGGCGTAATAGACCGGGCCGAGCGTTCGCAGCATGGTCACGGCGTCATAGGGCAGCCCATGGACGGCCATGTACGCCGATTGTGAGAGCAGGCTTGAGGAGAACCACACCAAGACCGCAAACCAGAGGATGTTTCCCATGGGCCAATCTTCTTTCGTGGTTGGCTGGCTTTTCATGGTTGTACATCGGCGTTGAAGGATATAAGGGCTCGTTTTGGTTGTGCATGAATTCCCCGAAAAACGACCATCTCATTCCGCTTCCGAGTCGTTCTCGGCGGCCGATGAGGCCTCCAACCCCGAATTCATGGTGTTGAGGGCTTCTTCAACGGCATGGATCCATTCGGGTGCAACCGCCTCTTCGCCCCCTACGTCCTCAAACGCTTCCCGCCATCGGGCCGCCTCGGTGGCGTTGCCCATGAAGCGGTGAACGCGTTCAAGGGCCACGTACGCCATGGGGTTCAGGTGCTCTTCGTCCGCATCCCATCCGCGCTCAAAACACGAAACGGCTCCGTGAGGACCCTCCAATTGGCCTCGCTGAAGCGCCACCATGCCGGCTTGACTCCAAGCGAGCGGGAGTCGCCCGATGAGCAACCCACGAAACACCATCCACGTTTGCCCGCCGCCCAGCACCACGAGCATGGCAAAACCAGCCCATTGCTCAAGGGTGCTCAATTCTGGCCACGTGCCCACCATCAAGCCGGCCGCACCGATGCAAAACAGGAAACCGGACATGGGGGCGATGAACACGTCGCGCCGGGTTCGGACCATGTGGTGGACACCGATGAGCACCCCCACCGTGCCCAAACCAAAGACGAGCGTCAACAAGGTTGGGAGGGTCACGGGACGCGGGGCTTGTTCGCCGACGGCCAAGAGGGACGTCACCGAAAGAAGGAACCAACCATAACGCCCCGAAATTTCTGGAAAGGGTTGATGGCGACTCCCGACCAAAAGCGAAGCCGAAAGGACGAACATCACGAACAGAACGAGCGATTTGCCCGTTTCTTCGTCCAAGAACATGGTCGCCACGACCATCAAACGCAAGGGGGTCGGCTATCATGCTTTGTGATAGCCTGTGCCGCGATGAAGTTCGCTGGCCCGATAGACCTGCTCGACGAGCACGACGGCAGCCAGTTCGTGAGGGAACGTCATCGGAGAAAGAGAAAGCCGAACGGTGGAAGCAAGACGCTCATCATCCGACCATCCCGCAGCGGGTCCAAGGGCCAAATGCGTGGTGTGGCTGCTCAGCTGCCATCCTTCGTAACGTGCAGCAAACGCCAACGAATCCTCCAAAGCCCCACGCTCGTCCAGCAGGATCAAGTCTCCTCCAGCCTCGTGAAGGCGGTCGATGTAAGCCGCAGCCGAGAGCTTACTGGAATGGTACTCAACCCGGACGCCGCGTGCCTGAAGGCGTTCGGCGTAGAGTTCGATCAAGCGTCTGTAGGCCTTTTCCTTGGGGACGCCGTGCGTATGAATCACCAAACGGCCCATGGTGGGAGGAGCGGGGGCCTTGATTTGAAGCCGTTGCTGAGGAACAACTCCATGAACCACGAGACCAAGGGAAGGGCATGGGGTGGTGGCCGTTCGCGAAAAAGGCCAAACAACGGGTCATCAACAACGACCCCATTCTAAAAGACACGCGAACATGGCTGGCCGAATTGAGGGATGCTTGCGAAATGAACTTCGACAACCCCGAGGAAGCCCGGCGGCAAATTCGGCACATGCAAGTGGAATGGAAGGACGCCGTGGACCGAGGAGACATGGCGCCTCACCTCCGGGAAGGTTTGGAGAGTCGGGCCTTCCGTCTTCTCTCGTCTTCCGACCAGGAATGGATTCGCAGGTTGGACGACCTCGCCTTTTGGAAAGCGGGGTGGAAACCCACCCAAGACGATGAGAACGAGGCTTGAAGAAGGGCGCCCATCAGCCATTGCCATGGCTCAAACGCCACGGTTGCACCTGTTGTACTCCTGCCCCTTCTGTTGGAAGGTGCGAGGGCTGATCGAACACCTCGACTTGGACGTGGAAATGGTGGGCGTGAACGGGATGAAGATTCGAAAAGAAGTAGCGTTTGCCGGTGATTGGGGCAAAGTTCCGGTCTTCACCGACGAACACGGCGGCCATCACGTGGACTCCACGCCGCTCTTGCGACACCTCGATGCCACCTACAACGAAGGACGGTTGGCCAACACCGGTGACCCAGCGCGACAAAACACCTGGATGGATTGGGTGGACTCCCACATGTCCAAAGCCACCGTGCCCATCCTGTACGGCTCCTTGGGCTCGGCCCTCAAGACCACAACCCGTATCTCGAAACTGGAAAAATTCGGATTTCTCTCAAAGCGACTGTACGCGTGGGCGGGTTTCCCCGTCATGTGGGGCTTCATCGCTCGCAAGCGCGTGAAGAAGGACGGTCGAAAACCCAAACAGCTCTGGCACGACCTCCTCACGGAATTCACCGACGCTCATGACGGTCAACCGTTCTTTGGAGGCGAAGGACCGGACTTGGTGGATTTCGCCGCCTTCGGATACATGCGTTCCGTTTCGCCCTTCCCTCAATTTTCACAACTGGAGGACCACGCCGCCGGCATGGCGTGGTACCGACGGATGGAAGCCTCCCTCGCATGAGTTGATGGCCTTGACGCTCACCCTCAACGGCCTTGAATTTCATCCCGTTCAAGCCACCTCGGTCATCCTCGGTACCCAGAAAGGAGGGTGGATGCACGCCGGTCAGCGACCGTGTTTTGAGACGCGCGTTCCGGCGTTCTTTGTCATGGCTCGTCCCTTGACGAAGCGAGACGTCGCTCACGCCATGGGCACGCCGGTCCCCGATGACGCCCCCGACGAACCCATGGAAGACCTCACCTCCAACGACACCATGGAGTTGGCTCATCATCTGATGCAAACGGAAACCTTCGCCGGCCTCACCGATTCCATGGAAGGAGCGTGGGAACTTCGTCCCCTCTCGCAAAGCGAATGGCGGGCGGCCGTCAACCACAACGTCCTGAAGCTCGCCCCAGGCCTCACGGAACGGTTGGCCGATGCGCCAGCGTCCAACAACCTCGGCGCCATGATGGACGGACGACCGCGTCCCAACGAAATCCTCGGGCCGGCCTCCAATCACATGGCCGCCATCGCCGTGCATCCCAAGGTCATGGACATCACGGCGATGACCAGCGTCCCGCACGACCGCCCGTTGCCCAACGTGGTGGCTCGATTGGCGTTGACACCGGTTCGTCAAGGCGAAGCAAAACGAGTCCCGACGACCACGGACCGATGGGGGAACGTGCGCTCTGAACTGCTCTGGATGACCCTCTTGGGCATCGTCCCCTCGTTCTTGATTCCGATCTTTAGGGGCATGAGCGACTACGCCGTCACCGGATGGGTCAACCTGTTGTTCGGTGGCTTGTGTGCGGGCTTCTTGAGCGGGGCGGTGTGGCGTCCAAAACGCCCGTTGTTGCGCTACGATGACGTGTCCTGACCGCCCGTAAGGGTCGCCCAAGTGGTGTCCTTTCGCAGCGCGTCGGCCGTGCAAATTGCGGCCATGTTGACGATGTGACGAACGCCATCCTGACGGGCAACGAGTTGCACCGGGTGCGACATGCCTTCGAGGATGGGGCCCGTCATCTCGGCATCGCCCAATTCCTCAAGCAACTTGTAAGCGATGTTAGCGGAGGCCAAGTTCGGCAGGACCAACACGTTGGCCGGCCCCACCAACTCCATGAACGGATAGTCTTCCTGGACGGCGGGATTGAGCGCCGTATCGCTTTGCATGGGACCGTCGATCATCAGGGTGGGGTCGAGGGTACGAGCCATCTGCACCGCATCTTCAATCCGCTCGCTTCGTTGAGCTCGAGTGGACCCAAAATTGGAGAAGGACAGCATCGCAACGCGAGGCACGACACCGAATCGGCGGGCCACCTTTGCCGTCTGGACGGCAATTTCAGCCAAGGTCCGGCTGTCGGGATACACGTTGACGGTGGCGTCGGCCAAGAAGATGGTTCGCCCTTTGACGTTCATCATGTAGCAGCCAATAACGCAGTGGGCATCGTCGGCTTTGCCAACCAATTCCAAGGTAGGACGCAACACGTCGGCATAATTTCGACTTACGCCTCCAACAAAGCCGTCGGCGTCACCCGAGGCCACCATTTGGGCAGCAAAATACGGGCGGCTTTTCAACAAGCGAGCAGCATCTGCCCAGGTGATCCCTTTTCGTTGACGTCGTTTGAAGAACGCATTGGCATACACCGTTTTTCGCCGTTCATCGTAGCGAGGGTCGAACGCCTCGTAGGTGAAGTTCAGACCCAGTTCCTCAACCATGCGGTCGATGCGGTCAACGGGGCCGAGCAAGATGGGATGGCAGATGTCTTGTTCAACGAGTTGGGCGGCGGCTCGAAGCACGGCTTCTTTGTCTCCTTCGGGGAACACGATGCGCTTGCCTTTGCCCTTGACTTGGTTGATGACCTGTCGCATCACGGAATAGGATTCACCCAACCGTGCCTCCAACTCCTCACGATATCGGGTGAGGTTGAACTCCTCCGAAGTCACGCGAGCCACGCCCTCCTCAATCGCCGCTTCGGCCACGGCGGCCGCTTCCCAAATCAAAACACGGCGGTCAAACGGTTTGGGGATGATGTACTCTGGCCCGTACTGCATCACCACGCCGTCGTAAGCGGCCGAGATGTAATCGGGCACGGGTTCTTTGGCAAGAGCGGCCAGCGCTTTGGTCGCCGCCATTTTCATGTTCGGAGTGATGTCTCGGGCACGAACATCCAACGCACCCCGGAAAATGTAAGGGAAACCCAACACGTTGTTGACCTGATTGGGATAATCGGATCGGCCCGTGGCGATGATGGCGTCCTTCCGAATTTTGAGGACCTCTTCGGGCAAAATTTCGGGAGTCGGATTCGCCAAGGCGAAAATGATCGGTTTGTCCGCCATGCTGGCGACCATGGTGCCGCTGACCAAACCACCGCGTGAGAGGCCCAACATGACATCGGCGCCCTTGAGTGCATCGCTCAAATCCCCGGCGGGACGGTCGTGGGCAAACGGTGCTTTGTATTCGTTCAATTCGCCGTTCTCGAGGCGTGCCTTGGTCACGATACCTTGGCTGTCAACGAGCGTGATGTTCGCCATCGAAACGCCGATGGCGACGTAATGGTTGGCGCAGGCGATGGCGGAGGCGCCGGCTCCGATGACCACGACCTTGAGATCGGCGAGGGTTTTGCCCTGCAATTCTGCAGCGTTCAGCAACGCTGCGGCGGAAATGATGGCCGTACCGTGTTGGTCGTCGTGCATGACCGGGATATCGGTCGCTTCAGCGATCCGGCGTTCAATTTCAAAGCACTCGGGAGCCTTAATGTCTTCGAGGTTGATCCCGCCAAAGGTCTTCGAGATGTTGACCACCGTGCTGATGAATTCCTCGGGGTCTTCAGTATCAACTTCGATGTCAAACACATCGATGCCGGCGAAGGTCTTGAGCAGCAACCCCTTGCCCTCCATGACCGGTTTGCTTGCCAATGCACCGATGTTGCCTAAACCGAGAACGGCGGTCCCGTTGGAGATCACCGCCACCAAATTTCCTTTGGAGGTGTAACGGTAAGCATCCTCGGGCCGCTTCTCGATTTCCAAACAGGGGTAGGCAACGCCGGGGGAGTACGCCAAACTCAGTTCATGAGCCGTTGAATGCGGCTTGGTGGGGACCACCTTGATTTTTCCACGGGGCTCGGCTTCGTGGTACTGGAGCGCTTCATCTCGAAGCATGCGGTCCTTTTTCTTCATCGCCATGTCAAGCCCAATCGGTTGGGAAACGGGGAAGCGTTTGAGGGTTGTGCGCCCAATGGCGGGTTTGCGGCCCGTCTTGGTGATGATTGAGAACAGTCGCTCGTTTTTTGACGACGAAATCAGCGAGGCCGCGATGCGTTGTAGTGTCATTTAGGGGCCTGTTTCAAATACGGGGAAAGTCCGGTTCATCCCATGAACAAGGCCCACCGACCGGCCACCAGCACTTCCAAACCGCGAGGTGCCATCGGCATGGTCATGCTGATGCTCCTGATGTCCATGAGTCCCTTGGCCATGCTGCCATCGGTTTCGGCCCATGCAGAACCCAGCGGCGTCACGTGGCCACTGGAAGGCAGTAACGACACCGGCTGGGTCACCCTAGATGCGGTCGGTGCGGACAGCGCCACCGGCCAACAAGCCACGGCCGATTGGAACCTCTCGTTCGCACCCGGCGCCGAGTTGTCCAACGTGACCCTCGAACTTCGAGTCAGCGGCCAAAACGGCATGACCATCGACAGCCCACACTTGACCGTGAACGGCATGGGGTTGTCCCTTTTTGACTGGCGGGGTCTCGGGGTTCTCGGGGAAGCCAACGCCTTCGCCTCAGGACCCACCTACAGCGGTCGTCTGAACCCGAACAGCAACTCCGGGGCAGGCTGGACGGTGCCATCCGATGCTGAAATCACCGAGATGATCATTGAAGTTCTGGCGCCTTCCGACGCCTTGGTTTCCTTGATGCCGGTGGATTTTGAAGTCCACGATTCGGTGGTTGACCCCGAAACGGGATTGCTCTATCTCGCCACCTCCGAACGCTTGTTGGTGCTTCACGCCAACAACGACCCGATGATCGTTGACGGCTACGATTTCACGGCCGAAGGCGGTGTGGTGGACCTCGAAGTTGACGGGAACAACGTGCTTCATCTGCTTCTGGGTGACGGAACCTTTCGCGCCCTGTCGTTGACGGACAGCAGCGTGCAGACCCCGCTTCGCACCGCCACCATGGACAAGTTCCTGGTCACCGCCTCCGGAGACGTGTTCGCCGCTGACGGTATGGGCCTGTACTCGTGGACGGGAAGCGCTTGGAACCCTGAAGTTTCGGTGACGAGCAGCGACACGCCCACCGAAGCGCTCGCCATCGCTGAAGTCAACGGCATCGTCTACGCCGCCGTCGCTGGCGCAGGGGTGTTGCGGTTCAACACCGCCAACGGGCAGCCACTCTCGACCTGGAGCACGGCGAACAGTTTGCATTCCGACTACGTGGTGGCCATGGAAGTCTCCGGCAACCAATTGTTGCTCGGTTCGACCGACACCGGCGTTGGCCGATTTGATTACGCCTCGGGCTTTTGGCTTTCCACCTGGACGTCGGCCAACTGGCTGAACAGCAACAACATCGGTGGCCTTCAGCGCGTCGGGAGTACGCTCTACATTCTCAACGGTGATGCTCTTCACACCTACAACGTCACCAACGGGGTGTTTTCCACCACCTACGCCTTGGCGAACCTCAACCTCGCCGGCAACGGCGAATCCCTCCTCGTTTGGGAAGCGGTGGGTCCAGCTGCACCCTCCTCAACCTCGTTGTTGGTCGACGATGGCAGCGGAACGCTGGCTCACCTCGTCCCAGGACAAACGCCCCTGCTTGAGGACAACCTCGTGCTCGCCAGCGGGCCGGCAAGCAACGACATGACGGCGGTTGTTGAATTGGACAACACGCTCTACGTCGGTACGGGGGACGGAACCGGCCTCTTGCGCTACGACCTCAGCAACACCGTGTGGCTTCCCCCTTGGACCACCCTCAACGACAACGTCATCGCCATGGTCACGGGACCGTCATCCGGAGGGGCCAGCGACGCCTTGTTTGCAGGCATGGAAATCCAACGCGTGGTGAAGGAGATCGATGCCAACGGGCAAGTCGTTTCGACCTTCAACGGGACCAACGGTTGCTATCCGTCGACCTCGAACATTCTCAGCCTCGACGTGAACCAAGACACGGTGGTGATGACCCTTGACAGCGGGGTGTTTGTCGCCTTTGACCGAACCACGAGCGGATGCACCTCCTACGACACCACAAACGGTTTGCCGACCTCCTTTGTGGGCGATGTCGCCCTTTTCGGTGACAAAGCCTACGTGGCCACGGAGAACAGTGGGGTTCTGCGCTACGACATTGCTAACGACACCTGGCTTGAGCCGTGGGGTTCAACCGGGGTGAACGGCGTCACCGAAGCGCCGGTCGCCATGGTCGGCAACATCCTCCACCTTGGCCTTCAAGGGTACGGCGTGGCGCGAAAGGACATGAGCACGGGTGAAATTCTCTCCCCGCTGACCGCCGCCAACCGTGGCGGTGTGTTGCCATCCGACCAAATCTATGCGCTGGAATCGGACGGGTCAAATTTGTACATCGGGACCTTGCAAGGCGCTCGAAAATGGGACGGTCAACAAGCGACCAACTTCGGACAAGGCGGTTCGTGGCAGACTCGTCCCCAGCAATTCTTTGACTTCGCCATCGATGGGGGGTCCCTCTACGCTGGAACCAACATCGGTCTGTGCAAGTACAGCCTGTCCAACATGGCCATCGACGATTGTCAGAACGTCTACGACGGCATGCCCAACTGGGCCACGTACAGCGTCGGCGTTGACGCTAACTACGTCTACGGTGGAACAAACTCAGGGGTTGGCTTGGTGACCAAGTCCAACTTCCAACACGACACAAACTGGGGTGAAGGAACCCAAACCGGGAACGCCGTGGTTGAGATCATGGGCGACATCGCCTACATCGGGACCGAAGGATTGGGTGTCCTGCGCTACAACATCACGTCCAATCAATGGCTCACGCCGTTCACCGAAGACAACGGGGTGCTCGATGGAGGAAACGACGACGTCACCGGCTTGGTAGCCGATATTCGCCCCAACCTCCTGTGGGTGGGTGGAGGCGACGGTTTCCAACTGATCAACGTCACCACCGGCGCCGAGGTCTATGACATCGAAACGAACAGCGTCTTGTACAACGCCAACGGCGACCCTCACGATTTGATCGTTCACAACAACATGCTCTATTACCACGCCAGCACCGCAAGCGACGAAGTCAGTCGTTTGGACCTCGTGAATTTCACGGCACCCAGCAACCTCGACATGGGGGCACAGGTCGGTGAAAACGGCGGCGACATCGTCAAGATGGAATTGGCCGGCGATGAGTTGCTGGTCAGCGTCGTTTCCGGTCAGTGGTGGAACGCCGACGGTTCGGGAGGCATCGCTCGATGGAACACGGTGACCTCCACCTTCGCCACGAACATCTTGCCCACCGGTTCCATCGACCGTGTCACGGCCTACGAGTCAAGCAACGGCAACACTTGGGTGGCTTGGGGCGAGTTGAAACTCGAACTGTACGATGCCAACCTCTCGCTCGTTAATTCGTGGACCTCGTTTGACATGCCCATCCGGGGCATCGTTGAGCACAACGGCGAAACCCTGTTCGCCACCGAGTCCGGTATCCTGCGCTACAACGAAACCACCAACCAGTGGAGTTCAAAGTGGGAAGCTGGCAACGGCTTGCCCAACAATGCGGGGAGCGAATTCTACGAATTATGGACCGACGGTTCTAACCTCGTCGTCGGCGGAGCCCGATTCAACAACTTTGGTGGCTTCATTGAAGGCGTCATTTCGCACCGAAACTCAGCGGGCGCTTGGACCGCTTACGCCGCCGACTCCAACACCAACATCCCCGACGGATATCCCATCTCGATGGAGATGTGCGGCGGATTACTGAACATCGCCATGTACAACGGCAACGGCGGCATCGCACGAATCGACTTGCAAAACGCCTCGGTCCAATCCGACTTCGACCGCAGTCAACTCGACGGTTTTGCTCCCGCCTCGGTCGCTTGCGACGCTCAAGACACCCTGTACATCGGGTATTACAACGACAACCAACCAATCACCCGCTACAGTTACATCTCCAACGCCTTCCTCTCAAGCCTGACCACCTCGAGCCACAACCTCCCAAGCGACCGAGTGTGGTACGATGGATTGGCTCATTCCGGCACGCAATTGCTCGTGGGGCACGGCATCGGGGCATCGGGCTCCAACGTGATCGGTGGAGGGTATTCCACCCTCGTCGCCAACGGGGCCACGGCGCTGCAAGCCCAAATCTACGGCGGCGGTTCCTCCGTGACCTCCTTCCAGTGGCAAGCCAACAACTCGCAGTGGTTGATCGGGCAAGCTGGTGGCGCGTCGGGCTACAGCCACGTCTCCACGCTTTCGTCCTCTGGAATGCAGAAACTCGTCGACTTGCCCGGCTTGGTGAGCGGACAAGTTTCCGCCATGGTGGCCAACGGCACCCATGTTTGGGCGGCGACCGGAGGCGGCCCTCAGTTTGGCGTGGGCAACGGCGGTGCAAGCGGGACAGGCCTCCTGCAAGGCACGTTCCTGCCCAACGGTACCGTGGAATGGCAGTACGGATGGACCCTTCCCGGGAACACCGTCGCCAACGACTTGCATCTGCAAGGCACGTCACTCTACATCGCCTCGAATCCCGATGGCATGTACAAATTGGACATTCAAACCCGCACGATTTCAGCCATTTCTGGATCGTTGCACGGGAAATTCGACACGATGCACACGCACAACAACCAACTCGTCATCGGACTGGCCGGCGATGGAGGCAGCCCTCCTGGCGTGCAACTCTTCGACCCGGCCACGGACCAATTCGGCAACGGCCGATTGATTGCCGGTCTCCCCTCCAACATTGTCAACGGCTTTTCCGACACCTCCTCCGTCTTGTACATCGCGACCAACGGAGGCGTGGGTCGGTGGAACTACACGACCAACGACTGGATGGATTCCATCACGGTGAGCAACGGCCTGCCCAACGCCATCGTTGAGGACGTCGTCACTGTGGGGAACATCGTCTACATGGCGACCCCTTCGGGCGTGTTCGTTTGGGACGCCAACAGCAACACCGGTTCAACCCTCACCACCAACAACGGGTTGATGGGCAACTCGGCCTGGGGATTGGTGGCCCAAACGAGCAGCACCGGGACCACCACCGTGCTCATCAGTCATGACGGCCGAGGGACCGAGCGCCCCGGCGTGAGCCTTCTCGATGCGTCAACCAACCAAGTGGTGTCCACCCACCGCTTTGACCAACTGCCTTCCAACACCGTGACCTCCCTCACAACGGATTGGTGGGGCGTTCACATCGCCACCGCCGGTTGGCCCCTCACGCATTGGAACGCTTCCAGCAGCGACTTTGAGGACGGCATGGCGTTCATGCAATCCCAATACCCCGTTCATGGGATGGTCAGCAACGGGGACGAGGTGCTGGCCCTTGGAGGCGACGACTTCGCCATGTTGGTTGAAGCCCGTGCCACGAACCACAACTCGCTTCAGACCTTCCGCCCGGGAGGCGTTGTTGCCGGTACGTTGGGCGCCAACCACGTCTGGTTGCTCACCGAAGAAGGCTTGCGGGGGTACGCCAACAGCGGCCAATACCCAGCCTTGGAACAGAGTTCCATGCGACGAGCGCTGCCGCTGACGCTACGCGCCATGAACAACGGAGGCGGCCTCAATGTTACGGACATGACGCATCCTGGGATGAGCATCCAACTCATCAACGCCACCGATCCGTTTGCCCTTGACTCCACCACGGGCACGCCCGGAACCCACAACCTGCTCTTCCAAAACGTCCCGATCGTGATGACCTCCCCCGTGACCGGTGCAGCCGTTTGGGCGAAATCGGTTTCGCTGAAATACGACGTCACCCTCGACATCAGCAACGACCCTGCACTGGCCCTCAACCTGCAAGATGCGGTGGACAACGGACAACTCTACAACAACACCCGCCATGTCTCCCTGCGGCTCTACGCTCCGTCCAACGGCACGCTTGAGGCTCGACTCACGTACGATTATGTTCGCTCAGACACACCGGTCACGATGGAAGGTTTGGTCGACCGACCCGATGATGGCGGAGAGGCCCTCACCGCATCATGGTCCTTGGTTCACGACGAAGACTTCGCCCGCTACCTCGTGTTTGTCAACGAAGGACCGTGGGCCAACGCTCCCAACGAATTGATGTTGCTCGGGCAAACCCCGGACAAAGCGATCTCGTTGCACAGCCGACTTTCAGCCGACATTGAGACGGCGAACGGTCTACCCCTGAAAGATGGAACGGACTACTACGCTGTGGTTGTGGTTGAGTACAACAACGGTCGCTGGGGAGATGTTTCCGCCCCGTTCGGCCCGGCCAGCCCCAGCGACGAAGTGCCAAAGGCGCCTGCTTGGGCAACGGCCCAAGCCATGGGCTCCAGCGGTGACGACGGTGACGTTGAGGTGGAATGGGCCCGGTGCACGGCGCTTGACCTTGCCGCCACCAACATCTACGTGGGAACCACGCCCATGACCGATGCTTTCGGTCGCACCCCGCTCACCGCCATCGCTCCCAACGAAGGCAACCAATCCGTTCTTTCGCTCACCCCCGGCGTTCCCGTATGGATCGGGTTCACCTGCACGGACGAAGCGGGCCAAGAGAACCTCTCCGACATGACGGTGGTGGGGCCGGTCGTACCGACCGGGGAACTGAACGATAACGAAGCGCCAGAACCGATTGAAGGAACGGTGGCCAGCGATGTTCCCGAAGACGAGGGAGGTCGCATTTCCGTGACATGGAACGCCAGTTCGGCGGAAGATTGTGCCTTCTACACGGTGTACATGAGGCAAGGAAATCACACCGCGAACGGTGACATCGGGGCCGTTGACGGCTTCTCCCAGGCTGCCATCCTCAATCCGTGCGATGAAACCCAACTCGTGATCACCAGCCTTGACGGGGTTCCGCTCATTGACGGACAGATCTACACGGTGGGCGTGGTGGCCTACGATGTGTGGCTCAACGGCAACTCGGAGGAAGTTAACCTCGTCACGGTCACGCCGTTCCAGAACATCGTCGGCCCGGGCACAACGCCGCCTCGAATCACGGCTCTCATGGCCTTCGATCACCCCAACGACGACGGAACGGCCATCGACGTGGTTTGGGAGCCTTCAACCGTCGACGACTTCGCATCCTACACGGTGTGGGTGTCCAATGCCCCGGTGGAGGACCTCTCGTCCGCTTACGCCGCGTTCGGCACCAATCCTGAAAGCTGCGGGTGTTTCTCGTTCAACAAACAATGGATCGATGAACGAACCAACCCGATTGAACTCACGCTCTCCACCGCCCTCTACGTCCCGCAGGGAGGCGACTTGACCGAAGGCACGCCAGGGCTGATTCAACCCGATGTGGAACTGTTTGTCGCCGTCACGGTGCACGATTTGAAGGGGAACGTCCATCTTACCGAACTCACGCAGGTCAGCGTCACGCCGGTGGACAATCAAAACGACAACACGGCCCCCGAACGAGTGACCGAACTCACGCTGAGCGACCGTCCAAACGACGACGGGTCGGCGCTGCTCTTGACGTTTGGACCGTCGAGTTCAGGTGACGTGGCGACGTACGAGGTGTACGCAGCGACCTACAACTTCGATGGAACCGTCTCGCAACAAATGGCGCCTGTCTCAACGTTGGGACGCAACCCGTCCATGCCCGTGGTCATCGACCTCGTCGCCGGTGATGCACCCGTCATCCCTGGCCAAGAAATTTGGGTGGCCGTTGTGGCCACCGACTCAGCAGGCAACGCCTACACGACCTTACTCACGATGGTCTCGGGCACCTCAACGGACGAGGGCATCACCGACCCGGGCAACTATTTGCCAGACATCGAGAAGGTTGAAGTTGGCTGGACCAGCGAAACCGATGTTTTGGTGGAATGGCAACATTCGGTGAACGCCAACGTTCGCGGCTATCACATCTACATCAGCGATGAAGCGTTTACGTCAACCGATGACGCGACGATGGTCGGTCAAACGGTTTCGGCCAACACCTTCCTCATCACGCCGGCGCTGTTTGAAGCGTTGAGCAACGATACGGCGTGGTTCGTTGGGGTCGTCCCCTATGACGACACCGTGGCCAAAACCACGGTTGAATCCGTGAAGTTGGACCCGCTGGAAGCCGTGGGCACCGGTGAACCGACCGGAGATGAAACGGGGCAACTTTCCCTGGACTCGCTCCTGACCGGACCGAATTTGATCGCTGCGGGCATGCTCATCATCGTCTTGCTCTTGCTGGTTTTGGTTGTCCGTTCTCGTGGCAACGCTTCGCAACGGTCCAAGAGTTGGGAACTTCAAGAAGCTACTTGGGGCATTCAAGGCGATTGGGACACCCCGTCCACGACGCCAGCACCCAGTTCACCAACGTCGGCTCCTGCGCCGCCCCAAGGCATTTCCACTCAGCAAGCCAACGATCTGTACGCTGCCGCCAACCAAATTCAAGAAGCAAACTTCGGTCGCCAAGCCTACCAACCCCAACAACCGGTGCTCAGGCCTCAGGTCAACCAAGACGTGCTGAACGGACTGTTTGATGAAACGGAACCCGTCCAGAAACAACCTCAAATCGATACGTCTTTCCTCGACGACCTGCTGTGAGGTCCCAGCATGGAGCGTCAAGGACCTCGAAGTGAAGTGTTTACCACGATGTTGGTGAATGAAAAGGGTCACGTCGCCGACTGGCCCCTGCATCTTGAGCGCCTTGCCGAGCACGCACAGCGACTGCGAATCACCTTGCCCTCTGAACCGCCGGTGATCCCCCCTCACGACAGCGGAGGGTGGAGGTTGGCTCGTCTTGCTTGTCGAGCGGGACTGAACACGTGGCAGGTAGAGGTCCGGGAACTCGCCTTTCGAAACGAAGCCATCGACGCCATCGGTGTACCTGCACCACGATGGAACGAACGAACCAACGGATGCAAGCACGGCGAATGGGAGCCGTACATCAAGGCCAAAGAAACGGCCGAGGCAGCCGGTTGCGATGCAGCGTTGTTGATTCACGAACATGCGATCGTTGACGGTGACCGTGGCACGCCAATGGTCTTGGACGAAGACGGAACCGTATGGCTATCACCCGGAAACGACGGAGGCGTGAACGGCATCACGGCCTCGATTCTTGAACGGAAACTTCCCGACCAAGGATTCCCCGTTGTTCGAGGGCGTTTGAACGAACGCACCGTGGCTCGCTGCGCTGAATTGGTCTTGGTGGGCACCGGAATGGGAGCGTGCCGGGTTGACTCGCTGGACGGAGAAGCCGTTGGAACCTCCAACCACCTCTCCGAGCAATGCCAACGCCTGCTTCGGGAATATTTTACCGAAGAAGCCTCGTGGTCGCAACCGAGGTTGGACCGTGTCGGATGATATACCCGCCGTGGTACACCGACTCGTCGAGGAGGGGCTGCTCGGAAAAATGGCGCTCCGCTACGGTTCGCCGGACAAGACGCTTCTGGTTTCAGCGGGTCCACCTTCCCACCTCGCTTCGTGGTCCCTGGTGGCAGCGCCCGCCAAGAAACGTGTCGTGATTCGTCAACCTTCCCGTGATTTCCTCCCGGCAGCACCGCCGCATTCCCCACTGAACGGGGACCTTCGCCTGCAAGCAGAAACACCGCGACTAAGGGCCGAAGTTGAGGCCTGGAAACACGGTTCGTGGTATCACAGCGTCACCCTCCATGCGGACAACCTCGAAGATTTGATGACCAAACTCAAGCCGGAGACGCCGACCGCACCGTATCATGTTCAACACGGAGCGGTCTTTCCGAATCGACCGTTTTGGTGCGGCGCTTTGGCCTATGATTTGCTTCAATGGACCCAACCGCTGCGCCTTCAGCACCCCCCTGAAGTCGGCGCCTTGATCGCCGTGTTGTGGTGCGTTGACGGGGGTCTCGCCGTGGACGCCTCGAACGGACGTTGCACGGCGTTTGGCAACGATGAAACATGGTGTGAACGAGCTGAGGAAGCCCTTCGACATCCCTTGACACCTCTCCAGTCACCCTCCCTTGTACAACATCGAGAGTCGGTGACCCATACGGACGAAACCCATCAGGACAACATCCAAGCCGTGCGGGACGGCATCGTTCGAGGACAGGTGTACCAGGTCAACGTTGGAAAGCACTGGCGCGGGGAAATTGACCATCCGTACAACGTCTTCCACCGGCTGCTGGACATCAACCCTGCACCGTATGCCTCCTACGTTGAAGCCGACGACCTCGGCTTCGCCCTGGCAAGTTCATCGCCGGAATCGCTGCTCGCCTGCGATGGCAGGACCGTTTCAACCGCCCCCATCAAAGGCACGTGCCCGCAAGGGAAGGACGCCGCCGAGAGCGAACGGCTCCGTCAAGCGATGATCGAAGACGAAAAAGAACGGGCTGAACACCGAATGTTGGTGGACTTGATGCGAAACGACTTGACGCACATCGCCCGCCCGGGAACGGTCAAAGTGGACCGCTTTGACGTTGAGGCCTATGCCAACGTCCAGCACTTGGTGAGCCATGTTTCAGGAACGCTTCAGCCCACCTCAACCGGCGCTTCGGCTCTGCAAGCCGTGTTTCCAGGCGGGTCCATCACGGGGTGTCCCCGAACGGTCGTCTGTGCGGTCATCGATGAGTTGGAACAGATGCCGCGCGGGTTCTGGACCGGTTCCATTGGCTACATCGACGTCCATACGGGGCAAAGTGCATGGAACATTTTGATTCGGACGCTGGAGGCCCACCGAAAAGGAACCGTTTGGCACGCCTCCGCAGGGGCTGGAGGAGGCATCACCATCGCTTCCGACCCGGTCAAGGAAGTGGATGAAGCCGCCTGGAAAGGAGCGGCTCTTCGCTTGGCCGCAGGGTGGATGCGGGCCGAGCATGCTGTTCTCCCCACCGCTTCGTTGAGCATCCACCCGGTCAACGCCCCGCTGTTTCGACCTGCAGATAACGCTGGCAGCGGCACCATACAA
The DNA here is from genome assembly GCA_016779705.1 of Candidatus Poseidonia sp. Lineage (GTDB taxonomy): Archaea > Thermoplasmatota > Poseidoniia > Poseidoniales > Poseidoniaceae > Poseidonia. The sequence continues at coordinate 20,613 of JADHNB010000016.1, forward strand.
CGGCTTGAACAGGCCCTTAGCGACCCAGGTTCAACCGGGGTGCTCTTCATTGACAACCTCGATTCGTTTTCGATGAACATCGCTCATGCCATGGCGCTCATCGGCCATAACGTCACGGTGTTGGAGGGGCGTTCTCCCGCCTCCCAAGCGTTGCTTGACCCCGTGGCACTCAACGACCTGCTGGAGCGGTTGCAGCCCTCTCATTTGGTGCTGGGGCCAGGACCCGGCACGCCGGATGACTGTCCGCTCACGTTGGCCTTGGCCCATCATGCGCTGGCAGGGCAGTTGGACTTCCCCGTGTTGGGAATTTGCCTGGGCCATCAAGCGCTCGCCAAAGCCGACGGTTGGCAGATTGTTCCATCACCCCACGGACCCATACACGGGGTGCCCTCCGTGATGATTCACGACGGTCAAGGCCTGTTTGAGGGCAGCACCGATGACGAGATGTTGCTGACTCGCTACAATTCGTTGGTGGCCCTGCCCTCGGGCGACCATGGTCTACGCGTGAACCTTACCGAACGGGACACGGGCTTGAACATGGGCATGCATCACCCAACCTTGCCAATTCACACCCTCCAAGCCCATCCAGAATCCATCGGGTCGCCCAAAGGGGCGTCCTTGTTACGGGCGTTTCTGGAAATCGAATCGGATGGTTGAAGAATCCCTTCCCGCTGGGCAGCATGAGGAAGCATCATGCCAGCGTGTCGTCACTGCGGAAGCACGTACCCTCGTGAATTTTTCATCCACGGTAACGGACCCCACACGCAAGTTTGCGTTCAATGCGGCGTGGACAAGGGGCTCGTGACCAAGGAAGAAGTCCCCGTCCTCTTTGACAAAGACACCTCAAGTGCTCGTTTCTCAACGGTGGCTCGACGCTACAGCGTGTTCCTTTATCTTCCGTTTTTGTGGGTGCTCTGGGCCGCAACCCTCTCCGACGTTGAACCGTGGGGATTGTTTTTCCTCGGTTTGCTGCTCCTGATGACCTTGGCAGCACCGGTCCTGTTCCTCTATCGAGGCGGACGATACTCGGGCGACATGGCTCGGCTCACGCCCGCCTACGACCGACCGAAAGGACATTGATTCACGTCTTGGCGTGAATCTTCAGCACATCGCTATCCGAGAGTTCGTGATCGGCACCCACCACGCGTTTGGTGCGTCCGTCCACGCCACGGATGAAACCTTCACCAAGGTCGGTGTGCACGCGAGCGGCCAACGCTTTGGCATGGAGGCCACGTGGCACCACGAACGCATCGGGCAGCACTCGGCCATCCCCGTCAACCCAATGCGTTTCATCCGCCACGGGATACACCACGATGTGGTCAAGTTCCGCAAACAGCACACGATCCATCAAACCAGCAAGCCCGGTCCCCCCCAACGAGGCCAGACGTTGCTGCATGTGGTCCAAGGCTTTTGATTGAGCCTCGCTCAACGAAGCAGAGGCAGGAATTTCAAACGAAGCATCACCGGGTCGATATCGAATCAACCCCGAGCCACTGGCTCGCCGCAACGCCAATTCCATGTCGGCCATGCAGGGAATCATCGTCAACTCCGGAAAGGCATCAATCACGGTGGGAGGTGCGATGTCGGCCTTGTTGGCCGCATACACGATGGGAAACAGTTGCTTTCGGAGGCTTTGGCCCAACGTGCGCAACACGGCTGAATCCCAATCCCACGGTTGCTGGTTGGTGGGAGCGAGGTCGCGAAAGTTCGCCATCGCTTGCGCGACTTTGGTGGGGGTCGCTCCCAAACCACTGAGACGTTCGTGGACAAAACTCGTGAGTCCTTTTTCGCCTTCGGCTTGGACACGTCGAACACCTCGATTCCACCCTTCCGCAAGCAAGCCACCAATCCAGGCGTCCAATTCGTCCTGAAGAAACGTCACCTCGGCACGAACGCGCTCCACCGCCTCCTCGGCTGAGGAACCGGCCCCTAAGAACTGGCCCTCTTCGTCCGTGGTCCCGGCAGCATCGACCACCTGAATCAAGACATCACAATTGGCTAAATCAGCCAAGAATGCGTTGCCTCGCCCCCTGCCTTCACTGGCCCCGGGCACCAAGCCCGCCACGTCGACCAACGCCACCGGCACGGAGCGACGGTGGTTAACGCACGTCCCGGTTCTCGGTTCGCAAAGACTTCCCTGACGGGGGTCGTCCGCTGATGCGGGTTCCAAACGGCCTTCCCCCTCCAATCTGGCACGAAGGGCTTGGCACGGGCATGGCTGGCGAGCTTGCACAAAGGCGACACCAACGTTGGGATCGATGGTGCAAAACGGGTAGTTGGCGATGTCCACCTGGGCCAGCGTTGCGGCGCTAAAAAACGTGGATTTGCCAACGTTTGGTTTGCCAACCAGACCGATTCGCACCTTCATCACCCGATGAAGGCATCACTCTTCTTCAGAGGTCGGCGTGATGTTGTGGTCTCGCTTGATTTGAGCGATGGCAATGTCAAGCTC
>JADHNB010000017.1 GCA_016779705.1 Candidatus Poseidonia sp.
GACATCACGGGCATTGACGTCTTCTTTGCTGCAATGGCCGTGATCGGGACGGTCCTGTTCACAATTTACTTCCTGCTGGTGCTCGTGGGCGGTGTTGCTGACGGTTTCTTGGATGCCATTCCTGGCCTCGACATCAACCTGGAGATGGATGCAGAGGGCGTGTTTCACATGCTCACCATCCAGGGTTTGCTCAGTTTCATGATGATGTTTGGCATCTTTGGCCTTGCCGTCAGCCAAAGCGACTACGGGGCCATTCCGGCCATTCTTGCCGGCACCGTGACGGGAATCGCTTCCATGTGGATGGTTGGCAAAGTGTTTCAGGTCATCGCCAGTCTGGAGACCGACGGAACGGTGATTCACAGCGAAGCCATCGGCGCTAAAGGTACGGTGTACCGAACGATTCGTCCCGGAAAGTCCGGTGAGGTTCAAGTCGAATTCCAAGACGCCTTGCGAACGTGCGAAGCCGTTGCTGAAGACGAAGGGCTTCAGATTGAAACGGGAAAATTCGTGATTGTCACGGGCAACATCGCCGAAACCCTCGTCGTCAAGCCGCTCAAGGTGGCCGATGCCATCGCCAAGCCGGAAGAAGAATAACCACATTGCCGAGTTAAATCTCTTAAAGGAGAGGATGCGTGGTTCAACCATGGCCTCCGTTGGTGAAACTCTTGTCCTGTTGGGAATTGCCCTGTTTGTCGTTGTTGTGCTCGCCACGATTTATGTTGCAACCAGCCGATACAAACTCGCTCCCGCGAACAAAATCTTGGTGGTTTACGGGAACACCAAGGGGTCAGGTGCCGCCCAATGTTACCACGGCGGCGGAAAAATCGTCTGGCCGCTCGTCCAAAACTATGCGTTTTTGGACCTCCAACCCATGACCATTAACATCAACTTGGAACACGCTCTGTCCCAGCAAAACATCCGCATCAACGTTCCCTCGACGTTCACCATCGGTATTGACACAAAGCCTTCCATCATGCAGAACGCTGCCGTTCGCCTGCTGGGGCTTCAACCCAGCGACATCGAGGCCATGGCCAAGGAGATCATCTTCGGTCAGCTTCGTTTGACCGTCGCTTCCCTGACCATTGAGGAGATCAACGGCGACCGTGAAGCCTTCCTGAGCCTAGTGGTCAACAACGTGGACACTGAACTCCACAAGATCGGTCTCTACCTCATCAACGTCAACATCACGGACATCACCGACGAAGCCGACTACATCAAGTCCATCGGCGCCAAGGCAGCGGCTGAAGCCATCGCCAAGGCCGATGTCGACCGAGCCAACGCCACCCGTGACGGTGCAGTCGGTCAGGCTGAGGCTGACCGGGCTCGAGAAATTGAAGTCGCCAAAAACCGGGCACAGTCCGACAAGGGTCAGAAAGAGGCCGAAGCCGACCGTCGTGTCTTCGTCCAGCAACAAGAATCCAAGGCCGTGGAGGGTGAGAACCTGTCCCGTGCAGAAATTGCCAGCTACAACGCCGACTTGGCCGAAAAGGAAGCCGAGGCCCTCAAGCGTTCGGAAGTCGCCAAGCGTAAGGCCCAGGTCGAAATTGAGAAGGCTCAGTACGAGTTTGAAGGTCAACGCCTTCGCGCCGTGGAGATTGCCCGTGAGGAAGTCTCGAAGCAACAAATCGAAATCGCTGCCGAAGCAGAAGCCGAGCGACAACGCCGTATTGCAAAGGGTTTGGCCGACGCCACCCTCGCCGCCTACAACGCTGAAGCCCAAGGGCAGCGAGCCGTTCTTGAAGCCAAGGCAGAAGGATACGCCAAACTCGTTGCGAGCGCAGGCGGCGACGCCAAGGCCGCCGCAACGCTGCTGATGGTCGAGAAGATCGAGGAACTCGTGGCCCGTCAAACCGAAGCCATTGCCAACCTCAAGATCGACAAGATCACCGTTTGGGATTCCGGCAACAACGGCGGAGAAGGCGGAGCAACGTCGAATTTCGTTTCGTCCTTGATTCAAAGCCTTCCACCCGTCCACGATGTCGCCAAGATGGCTGGCGTGGACCTGCCCGACTACTTGGGCTCCATGAAGGACGAGTGAAACACCGACCTTGGGACCCGACGTCCAAATCGGCACCTGACCCATCGGTGGAGGCGAGGGTTTCAAAGACTCACCGAGCCGCAACGGGCGCATGGCCTCTGACCTGGAAATCGCGCGAGCCGCAAAAATGGAGCCCATTGAAGCCGTAGCGTGGAAGCTTGGCATCTCTTCTCACGAGATCATGCCGATGGGCAACGGGGTTGCCAAAATCACGTGGGCAGCCCTGAAAGAGCGCTTTTCAAAACCTTCCGGAAGTTTGGTGTTGGTCACATCGGTCAACCCAACACCGTTTGGGGAAGGCAAAACGGTGACCACCATTGGCCTCACCCAAGCCTTGTGTGCGATCGGCCAATCCGCCACATGCGTCATACGGGAGCCTTCCATGGGACCCGTCTTCGGCATCAAGGGAGGGGCGGCGGGCGGTGGCCATGCCCAAGTGCTGCCCATGGAGGACATCAACCTCCACCTTACGGGCGACCTTCATGCCGTGACGGCGGCTCACAACCTGCTTTCGGCATTGATTGACAACCACCTCAAGCACGGCAACGAAACCAAGCTTGACGCCAGTCGAATCACGTGGCCGAGGGTCATCGACATGAATGACCGCGCCCTTCGCAACGTCACCGTTGGGAAAGGAGGCCCCGCCAACGGGTTGGTGAGGGAAGACCGTTTTGACATCACAGCAGCCAGCGAAGTGATGGCCATCTTGGTCCTGGCGAGCGATTACGCAGACTTGCGCACACGTCTTGGCAACATCGTGGTGGGCACCTCCACCGAAGGTCACCCCGTGAAGGCGGAGGACATCGGGGCCGCTGGAGCGATGGCTCTGTTGCTGCGGCAAGCGTTCTTGCCGAACTTAACTCAAACTTTGGAGGGTAACCCCGCCTTCATCCACGGCGGGCCGTTTGCCAACATTGCTCACGGAAATTCAAGCATCATCGCCGATCGAATGGCGTTGGCCAGCGCCAACATCGTGGTGACCGAAGCGGGCTTTGGTTCCGACATGGGAGCGGAGAAATTCATGCACATCAAGGCCGCCACCTCGGGCAAAGCACCCGATTGCGTGGTGATGAACGTCACCGTTCGCTCCATGAAACTCCACGGCGGTGCCTTTGGAAATCGTGGCGGCATCCGACCTGACAAAGCCACGCTCGAGGCCGAAAACGTCGACGCCACGACCATGGGGGCGAAAACCAACTTGGACCGCCACGTCCGAAACATGGCCGCATTTGGCGTCCCGGTGGTCGTTTCCATCAACAAATTTGCATCCGACACCGACGCCGAAATCGCAGCCATCACCCAAGCAGCTCACGAGAGCGGCGCTCAAGCGGTCTGCGTGACGGAAGTTCACGGCAACGGCGGCAAGGGCGGAAAAGACCTCGCCGAAGCCGTGGTCCGTGCGGTGCAGAATCACGTGGCGGCGGGGCGGCCCTTCGTCCCGCTCTTCGATGCCAAGGCCGATGTTTTGGACAAAGCCAACCACATCGCCAAACGCCTCTACAAAGCGGATGGCTTGGAGTTGACCGCCAAAGCCCACCGTGAATTGGAACATATTCGCGCTTGGGGGTACGGTCATCTCCCGGTCTGCATGGCCAAAACCCAATACTCGTTTTCCCACGACGCTGCCCTCTTGGGCGCACCATCGGGGTTCACCGTGCCCGTGCGCGAGTTCCGTTTGAACGCCGGCGCTGGTTTTGTCGTCGCCGTGCTTGGCGACATGATGACGATGCCGGGATTGCCCAAGCGCCCAGCGGCCTTGGACATGGACATGGATGAAGACGGGAACCTCCTCGGCGTGTTTGGGTGAGGGAATGGACGTTCTGGCCAAGGACCACGATGCATGGCGGCTGCGCATCGGTTCGGTGGATGACTTGTGGGTCCTCCAGCGGCTTCTCCGCCCCGGCATGTCGGTTGGGATGTTGGGAGAACGCCGAGACCAGACCACCGGAGGGGACGAAGGGGGACGCGCCAAACAAGCGGAACGGAAGAAAATGTGGATCCAACTGACGGTTCAGACCTCCGAGCACCGAACCTTCTCGGACACGCTGCGGGTCCATGGCATCATCGACCAAGCCCCCATTGATGTCGGCATGCACCACACCCACATCGTCGAATTACGAGATGAAGTGGTCGTGACCTCACCGGGCGGCTTTCACAAGCTCGACCACGACCTGCTCGAGGAAAGCGTCCAAGCTGCAAAACAGGGCCAGGTCGCCTTGTTGGTGGTTGAAGGCGACGAAATCATTCTCTTCTTCATCACGGGCCGCGGCTTGAGGGAAAGCGCCACCTGGACCATGCGAGGCGGAGGGAAGCGTGGTGATGCCCGGCAATCGCAGAGCGTCGCTGCTTCGTTCCGCGCCACCGTGGTCGAGGGCCTGACCCAGCAACTTGACCCTGAAATGCCCATGGTGATTTGTGGGCCGGGCAAAGCCAGAGACCGGGTGCTGGACGATTTGAAAGCCGCAGGTCATCGACGACACATGGTGTCCATTGCCACGAGCATGGGTGGACGCGGGGCCGCCAACGAAGTGCTTCGTGAGGGGCTTGCAGGGAACGTGTTGTCCGAGCATCGGATGGTCCAAGAGATCGCCTTGCTGGAGCAGGCATGGCAGCGTTTGTCCACGGGGGGTGCCGTTGCCTACGGAGAGGCGGCCCTGGCTCAAGCCATCAACGAAGGCGCTGTTGAAACGTTGCTTATCGACGCCAATCTCCTTCGAGACCCCGACGCCACCTGCGAGGGTGGCTCTTGGCAAGACATGGCCGCTACGGTGGAATCCTTCTCGGGGACCGTGATTCAATGCTCGGTGGACCACGACGCAGGAGAACAACTGATGGGTTTTGGAGGCGCCATCGCCTTGTTGAGGTACTCGGTGTGAACCATGAATGTCCTCCATTTTTCCGACCTGGGCGAAGACATACGAGCCTCGCTTCAAGGGCAACGCTGGTTGGTGTTGCACGGTTCACAATTGACCGAAGCCACCGCCGCCTTGGCGTTCAGTGAACTCGAAGATGTCTTGGTGGCCGTTGACCATCGAGAGGCAGCGTTGGAACTCGGTTTGTGGGTCCGTGCGGTGCACCTCTTGGTCGTTGATGAATCAATGGAAGTTGAGCGACTGCAGCGTGAAAGCGGCATCACGAGGGTCATCGCCTCGGCACTGCCCATTGAAGAACTGCTTTGGTAGTGGGTCTGGAGGGACTCGAACCCTCGATCAACTCCGTGTAAGGGAGGTGTCATAGCCGCTAGACCACAGACCCGGTCGAGCGTGAGAAAGCCTCCTTTTCAAGAATCCCCCCGGGGGTTAACCTCAAGGGCAGAAGCCATGAGAGCAGCACAATGGATGCGAATATCCAGGCCGCCGCCGCTCGGTTAAGCCGACGGCTCAAAGCCAAATCCAAGACCGTGACGGTGGCCGAATCGTGCACCGGCGGGTTGTTGGCCAGTTGCCTCACCGACATCGCTGGGGCAAGCGCTTGGTTCCAACGATCCTACGTGACCTACGCCAATCAAGCCAAGATCGAAGAACTGGGCGTTGACCCTGAATCTCTGGCCACCAAAGGAGCGGTTTCTGCCCAAGTCGCCATCCAAATGGCCAAGGGGGCACTGAAGCGAGCCAACGCTGACTTCGCCATCTCGGTGACCGGCATTGCCGGACCCACCAACGAAGGGAGTTCCAAACCCGTCGGCACCGTGTACGTCGGCATCGCGTCTCGAACTTGGGCCAACGCTATTCGCACACAAATTGGGGGGTCAAGGGCTGAAAACAAAGCCGGTTTCGTTCACTTTGCCCTCCTCACGGCCATGAATTGCTGGGACGAAGCGTTTGAACGAATGAAACAAGAAAAAGCCCAGGAAATTCACGACCTTGAAAAAGCCCTTCGGCAGCAAGCCGAAGAAGCTGAGCAACGAGCGCAGCGAGAAGAAGCGGCCAAGGAACAAGCCCCGTGGCAGGACGAGGCGTGGGATGAAGCACCCCCGAAGGAAGAAATCGGCCTTAAGGTGGAGTGGGCTGACGGCGAGGAATGAACAACAGCGTCATAAAATGGCACCCACATACCTTTTGAATCGTCGTGCGTCATTCGTGACATGGGTGAGCCATGGTCCAACATCGCCGCCCTGCTAAGGCAACAGAAGTTGCTTGCCCCCCAATCGCTGCGTGAGCGACTTTTGGCGTTGGAACACCCTCAAAACGTGATTGAAGCGGCGGGCCCGTTGGCCTTCGGAAGCGGCATCCTGACCGCTGAGATGCTCGACGCCATGATGGCCCATGCAGCCAACGGCACCGTTGCACCGGTCAAACCGAAACCGGCCGCCTCTAAGATCGCCACCGACCTTGCCCGAACCGTGGCCCCGCTTCAAGAACCGGAACCCATTGACTTGATGCTGCGCAACAACTTACCCGACTGGAGCGGTGACGATTTCTCAATGCACGCCAGCGATGCCGCCTCGGACATCACGGTCCACTACGACATCACGGGCAATTCCACCACCGAGGGAAAAATGTCCGACATCACCGCCTGCTTTAACGACCGATTGCAAAGCCTTCGCAAACTCATCGTGCAGAACTCAAACCTCCCACGGAAGCATCAGGAAATTTCCCGTCTGTTGGCCGAAAGTTCCCGCTACCAGGGCTACGATAACAAAGCGGTCGCCATCGGCTTGGTCAATGAGCCAAGGTACACCAAAAACGGTCACTTGATGTGGGGGCTGGAAGACGAGACGGGTGAAATGACCTGCCTTCTCACCAAGCGAACAGGGGATGACCGTGACCGAGCCCATGAACAAATCCTCGAAGCGGGTCTCATGCCAGACGACGTGATGGGCGTGTCGGGTACATTCAGTCAAACAGGGGACATCTTTTACGTCGATGACCTGCATTTTCCCCTCGAAACCAAGCACCAAAAGGCGAGCGCCGAACAAGGAGTGAGCGTGGCCTTCCTTTCCGACATCCACGTGGGGTCGAAAACGTTTCTCGAGGCCCAGTGGCACAAGATGGTGCGGTGGTTTCACACCGACCCGTTGGCGAAGACCATCAAGTACCTCATCCTCTCCGGCGATTGCGTTGATGGCGTCGGTATTTACCCAGGTCAAGACAAAGAGTTGGCCATTCCCGATCTGTTTGCACAGTACACTGAATTCGCCCGCCTGCTCGAACTTTTGCCCGACTGGGTGGAGTGTTTGATGTTGCCCGGAAACCACGATGCCGTTCGTCCCGCTGAACCCCAACCCACCTTTGAGAAGGACATCCAGCAGGACTACAACTCAACCACCTTCGTTGGCAACCCTTGCGATTTTTCCCTGCACGGCGTACGGCTGCTCTCCTACCACGGGAAGTCCATTGACGATTTCGTGGCGGGCCTTCGAACCGTCACCTACGCCGACCCGGTGGAAGCGATGCGGGAAATGCTCCGCCGCCGCCACCTCGCCCCCCAATGGGGCGGCAAAACACCGCTTTCTCCCGAGCCTGAGGACGGCTTGGTCATCCGAGAAGTGCCTGACATTTTCGTCACCGGCCACGTCCACGGCCACGAATGCGTTGATTTTCGAGGCACCACGCTGGTCTGTTCCAGCACCTGGCAGGACCAGACATCCTACCAGCGCATGCTGGGCTTCCAGCCCAAGCCGTGCATGCTGACCATCATCAACTTGCGAAGCCACAAGTCGATTTCCATTCCCTTCGCATGAGGCGGTCATTGCCAAGGGTCGTCCCCGTCCGGCCCGTGGTTGCGTACTCGGATGAAGGCCAACAGGACCAAGACCACCACGACCAACGCTGCAAGTTGGAGCCTGACGCTGCTGGTGTTTGATTGCGTGGTTTCATCGTCCGTAGTCGCAGCATCCTCGTTGGTGCCGGGGTCTCGAACGTTCACACCGGCTTCCACGCTGAAGCTCAAGGTGCTCTGATTGACGTTGCCAGAAGCATCGGCGCTGACCACGACAACCGTGTACGTTCCATCACCGAGGGTTTCGGTCGTGAAGGCGTGATTTTTCTTGGTGGCAAAGAGGTCTTCATGGAGCAGGTTATCGTTCAGTACCACGCGTTCAGTGGCGGATTCGGACGTGTACCAGGAGACAACGACGCGCCCGTCCTCCAAGACCTCCACGGCCAAGTTGAGAATCTGCGGAGCCGTTTCGTCAACCACATTGGAGGTGGTGAACGTCACCTCAACGGACTGGGTGTCGTTGGCTGAAAGGGTGGCGATGTAGGACGTGTTCGCTTCCAAGCCTGTGAGGGTCACCGCATGTTCGGTGCTGGCAGCCGTCCATGCGACCGGTGCACCCGAGGTGCCCGTTGACCCATCCAAGGCCACGTGAACCGAGGTCCCGTCAGCTACGGTGGTCGACCACGTCAGCACAGCCGAGGACGCCGTGACGGTCTCGACGGAAGCCCCAAAGATTTGTTGAGGAACTTCGGGCATCTCAAAACCCGTCAACTGAGCATAGACATGACCGGCGACATCGTAACTGGACAACATCGTTGTCTGACCGTCGCCCTCCAAAATGAGATCGATGATGTTGGGGTCATAATCAACGCCGTCGTCGGGAGCGGGGTTCGCTCCTCCACCAAGCGTCCATGTGGACGGGTTTTCGGTCACGTCACGCCATTTGCCCGTGCCAAAACCGTCCTGACTGCCGATGACGATGATGTACCGGTAGTTGGGAATGTCCGGTCCGATGACGTCCTTGCTCACGGTGAAGGTGATGGTTTTCGCCTCGACGTCACCGCTGACATCAATGCCGCGAGCGGAGGCACTCCCCGTTTCGGCTTGGACAGCTTGAACCGCCCCCGGCTCACCGGTCCCGCTGATGGCCACTTCCCAGGCCCAATCTGGATGCACCTCAGCGTTTGCACCGGTCAGCATCGCCGTGCGGCCGTAGGTCGTCTCGCCTTGGTCAACGTAGATTTGGACGATTTGATGGCTGAACCCGTTTGCCAAGCCCCAAATGTCGGTCATTTCACTCATGGTGAGGACAAATTGGGCGTTCCAAGCACTTTGCCGGACGGTGAGGTGGGTGACGTCCCACAGCCCACCGCCGGTAGGGGTGTTGAAATCCGTCGCCAAGGGGTAGACGTAGTCGCCATCCCCCGTTTCATCGCCCACCGCATCTTCCAACTCGAGCAGGGTAACCCACTGTTCGAGGTCGGGAAGCACCATTTCAGCGGGAGCTGGCGGTGCCATTTCGGCGTCCATTCCGTCACCGTAGGAGAGGGAATCGCGCCAGGACGTGACAACCTTCACGCGTGTGGAATACCGTGGAGCCAACCCTATCTCGGACCAGGGGATGGCAAACTCATACACGTCATCGACGGCGCAACCACCCAGGTTGGAACTTCCGGACAGGACCCACCGCTCTTGGTCTCCGACCTTGCCCTGAGCGCTGAAGAGGTTCCACTTCGCACGACCGTCTTCACGAACGGTATCAAAGTCAAACGCCACCATGTATTTTGAAGGGAATCCAAGGATTTGGTTGCCGTAATACGTTCGGAAATTCGTCTCGGCTTCGTTGAAATTAACGGCGTTGGGCTGCATGAAGTACACGGCCAGGTCCGGTGAAGTAAACTCGGCATTGGCATCGATGTCACCCAGGTCATCCAACGTGGTCGCATCCACGCGAATGAACACGTTCGACGCATCGTAGCCGAAGTAGAACGCCTCGATGTCAAACTCGCCCCCTGAAACGGGTGCATCGTATCGAGCGGCACCGTCCCACTCGCCGGGCAGCGCTACACCGTCGATCATGGGCTCAATGATCCCGCTGGCAGCGGGAACAGCGATGGCGGGATTGGTCCACAAATCCTGCAAATACGGCGGCAAATCGAGGTTGATGGCACGGTAGATGTTGGACAGATGGACCTTGAACAGCACGTCCCAATTTTCATCGTAGCCACTGTCTTGGTCGAGTCCGTACCACCAGTACCAGTCGCTGCCTTCAGCGATGTACAACGATTCCCAAGCGGCGGGAAGGCCCGGGTCGTTGGGGTGGCTTTCCTCAAATGCTACGAGGGCCTCTCGGGCCTCCACCAAACGTTGCCATGCAAGGCTTTCCTCTTCTTCTCCAGCCCAGGTACGAAGCGTTCCGTCAATCCACGAACCGGTACCGATGGTTTGGATTTCCGGGAGGTCGGTTCCTTTGGTCAAAAATTCAGAAGGCGTGGTCGTCACGATGGTGGGATGGTCCGCCAACCGACTGTACCACTCTTCCATGAACGGGCGGGCGTTGTCATGATGTTGGAACTCGGACATGAACATCCAATTCTCGCCGTCAAGCGCCACCGTGAGCAAGTGTTCGGAGGGGTCTTCACCCGCATCCAGCAGTTGTTGGCGAACGTTGTCAAGGTAGGCGATGAAATCGGAAACGGCGGCTTCCGGCGTCATGGTGCCGTATTGGAAGGCAATGCGGTCGGAGATGACGCGGTCACGGAAGACCACGGCCACTTCGCCTCCCTCCGCTCCGGTCACCGTCCAGGGCGTGGCAAGGTTGCTTGCGTCGTCCACATCGATGTATTGACCGTTGACGTCCGTGGATTGCTTCAAGATCTCCTCGTCCGTCACCATCCATTGGATACCCACATCGGTGACGGGTTCCACCATTGCAGGCGAAACCGCTTCCTCACTTGGCCACATGCCGACGGGGCGGTACCCGATCTCCGCCTCAAACAAGTCCATACCGTTGACCAGGTGGGTTTGCACGTCCTCAGGCCATGCCTCTTTGTTGACACGGATGCCGTCTTCCATGGTCCAGCCTTCCATCATCAACAGGGGCATGATGGGGTGGTAGTACGGGGTGGTGGTCAATTCCACCTGTCCGGAGGCGGCGAGTTCCCCGTACATGGGCAAGACGTTGCCCATGTGGTCGTGCTGAGCATCCAGCACGTAGTTCAAGTCGGCAAGGGAATAGTCCCCGCTTTGCATGAACAGGTCGATCAATCCTTCGTCACGATGACTGGCGTTGTAGTCGCCTTGGACGTAATCGGGTGAGAACTGGTAGAGGTACCACAACACTTGGAGGTCCAAGAAATCCTGCGGAGCTAACAATTCGTCGTCCATGATGGTGTCCGGTTTGAGGTTGTGGAGCGTCATGTCGTAGAGTTCCTTGTACCGTGCGCTGGAGGGATAGAGCCAGCCGAGTTTGGCGTCGGTTTGCGAGACGTTGTAGATCCAACCGCTGTTCCAGAACGATTGGAATTGCATGGTGTGAAGTTCAAGGTCCGTGGCGTTGGGATACCCGCCCGCTGTCCAGGAGCGCTTGGCAATATCGGTGTGAACATCCAACGTTTCGTTTCGGTTGTAATCCAGCAGCTGTTCAAGGAAGGAGGGGACGAGGTTGTAGGTCACCTTGGTCTCGGTAGAGGCCAGAATACCGGGCGAGTCCACGTATTCGGTCATGGCGTGAACACGGACCCAGGGCATTTCGTACATCCCCGTCAGTTTGTTCTTGTAGTACGGTTGGTGTTGATGGAAAATGATGGCCAGGTTGAGCGCATCGTCAACCTTTTCAACGCCCCCGGATTCCACCACGGGGAGGTTGGAAAGGTCGGTCACGTTCGAGGTGTTCGCCACGTGCCAAGCATGCGTGAACACCTCGGCGCCGTTGTTTGACGCCGGATTTTGCGTCGGGAACGACGCCCAAACATTCCCGGCATCTTGCCACTGAGCGTAAATGAGGATCTCAAAGCCGACGGGGTTGCCCAACGCCGACCACGGAAGCGCAACTTCCGTGGCGAGGTTCTCCGACCAACCCGCATAGAGGCCCACATTGGTCCCTTGGTCCACCCAAGACACCCCGTCATGGGCAATGTGCTCGAAATAGGTGTCGTCCTCCAAAACGAAACCGTGGTCCGCTTCGAAAGGAAGCGTGTGGGCGAAGCCCCAATCGCGCGCCAACACCGAGCCGCCTTGCGTGGTGTTGAGGTACACGAATAAATCGGCTCCTTCGAAGGTGGATTTCCAATCCGTGCCGTCCCATCCAAGGAAGAGGTGGGTGTCGTTCCATGTCATTCGAAGGTCAATGCCGTTGGCGTCCGTTTGGAGCAACGAATCGCTGGACCAATCCGAATAGTCACCGTCAACGGAAATCGATTCTGGAGGTGTTCCTTGAACGGCTCCGAGAAAAAGCGATGAAAAAAATAACATCGCGAGAAACGTCGCCTTCATCCGCATGGTGATGGGGTGGCATGATACATTGAAAGGCTTTATCGCCCCTTTCCGGTCATGGGAGCGAAAGGTGTGCTCTGTCACCTCACCTCTCTGCCTGACACCACCTCAACCAGCCTGACCCGTTTCGTCGCATGGCTGGAAAAACATGGATTCACCGCTTGGCAAATGCTTCCGATCACGCCACCCGACCAGCACGGTTCACCCTACGCTTCGCCATCGGCGTTTGCGGGTTGGCCCTCCTTGTTCCCTTCGACCGAGGAGGCACCTTTGCTTGACGAGGATTACTGGTTGGACGATTGGGCGCTTTACCAAGCCATCAAGGAAGACCAAGACGGCCGTCCGTGGTACGAGTGGCCCGCACCGTTGCGCGACCGTCACCCGGACGCCCTTGATGCATTCCGACCCCAAATGACCACCCACATCGCTGCCCAACGTCGTTTCCAGCGGGCGTGGAACGATCTTCGTAGCATCGCTCAAGAGGCGAACGTGGACCTCATCGGCGACCTCCCCATTTTCGTGGCCCACGATTCGGCCGATGTTTGGGCCCATCGAAGGCTGTTCCAACTTGACGAGAACGGCATGCCGTTGTTCGTGGCGGGTGTGCCACCCGATTACTTCAGCGAAACAGGCCAAAAATGGGGCACGGTGCTCTACGCTTGGGACAACCATGAAGCCGAGGGATGGCGATGGTGGAAAGAACGAATGAAACGCATGCTCCGCCTGTTTGACAACGTTCGAATTGACCACTTTCGAGGCATACATTCCAATTGGGCCATTCCGCTGGAGGATGAAGACGCTACGCAAGGCCACTGGCAGGAGGGCCCGAAAGAAGCGTTGCTCGATGCCATCGTGCCACTGGCGCCCAGTCCAGCTCACGTGTTGGCCGAAGACCTCGGCATCATCCCCGAAGAAGTCCTGTCGCTCCGACGCACCTACGGCTTGCCAGGGATGGCGGTTCTGCACTTCGGATTCGGTGAAGGCTCGGGCGTGAACCCTCACCATCCAACCCAGATCAAACCGGACCAGGTCGCCTACACCGGCACCCACGACAACGACACCACGCTGGGATGGTGGGCCTCGCTGGATGAGGCGACCAAAGCGCGAGTTCGAGACCTGCTCGAGCCGGAGGAACCACCGGTTGAGGGCGTGATTCGCTTGGCGTTGGAAAGTGCGGCTGGTTTGACCATCCTTCCTCTCCAAGACCTGATGGGTATGGGCCCCGAGGCGAGAATGAACACGCCAGGACAAGAGCAGAACAATTGGAAATGGTCGTTTTCTTGGGAAGAATTGAACAACGTTCAATTTCGCCTACCGTGAACATCATAACCGACCGAAAAGTGGAAGGCGATGATGTCGGTTATCGCCTATTTCACCGCTGAAATCGGGCTCTGGTCGGAGTTGCACACCTATTCCGGTGGCTTGGGCGTCCTTGCGGGCGACCACGTCAAATCCGCCGCTGACGCTGCGTTGCCGTTGGTGGGCATGAGCCTCCTCTATCGAGAAGGGTACGGGCGGCAACACCTCAACGAGCACGGCGAGCAATCGGAATCCTATGCCCCCATTGACCCGAACGACCATTTGGTCAACACCGGGAAGACGATTCAACTCCCCTTGGACGGTGATACGCTGTATGCCACCGTCTGGAAAACCAACGTGGTTGGCGTCACCGGCCATGTGGTTCCGGTGTATTTCCTTGACACCGGACACCCAAACAACTCCACGGCCTTCGTTGGCTTGGGTGCTCGACTCTACGGAGGGGACGACAACACCCGTGTCCGGCAAGAGTACCTCCTCGGCGTGGGAGGTTTGCAGGCGTTGCAGGAGCTCGGTCACGACATTGAAGGCATGCACCTCAACGAAGGACATTGCACCTTTGCCATGTTGGAGATGCTGAGGCAAGGTTGGTCACGGGAATCGTTAGCCCAACGGACCCTGTTCACCACCCACACCCCGGTGCCCGCTGGACATGACCGATTTGAATGGGATTTGGTTCGCACCGTGATCGGCGACCTGCTGCCCGAAGATGCTGAAGAATTGGTGATGAGCGCGGGTGACCCCGAAGAGGGGCGCCGATGTTCCATGTCCCACCTGGCCGTGGCCCTCGCTACCTCGGTGAACGCCGTGTCAAACTTGAACGCAAAAGTGGCGTCAGGGATGTTTGCCAACGCCCACATCGCCCCCATCACCAACGGCGTTCATCACATCACGTGGACCTCGCCGAGCATGCAGGGGCTGTTTGACGAACACCTCCCCGGATGGAAGGAAGACCCCAGCCAACTCGGCTACGCAGGAAGCCTGCCCGATGAGGCGCTGCTTCACGCACGTTCGACCAACCGGCGAATTTTACGGGACCTCGTGAGGGCCTCAACGGGCGTTGAATTGCATGAAGACCGCCTCACCATCGGGTTTGCACGTCGGTTTGCCACCTACAAACGGGCAAATTTGGTCTTCCGAGATCTCGAGCGGTTGCGCAACATCGGTGCTCACCGAATCCAGTTTGTGTTTAGCGGGAAAGCCCACCCGAAGGACGAAGGCGGGAAGCAACTCATTCGAGAGATCTTTGCTTCAGCCGAGGAGGTGGCCGACGACATCCCGGTCGCCTTCATTGAAAATTACGACATGGCCACCGGCCTGGCCATGACCAGCGGCGTTGACATTTGGCTGAACAACCCCATCCGGCCTCTCGAAGCCTCGGGGACATCGGGCATGAAGGCCGCTATGAACGGTGTGCCCAACTGTTCAATTTTGGACGGGTGGTGGCCCGAGGCCTGTGAACACGGCGTGAACGGCTGGGGCATCGGCTCAGCCGAGGATGACCGTGACGACGAGCGAGACGCTGCAAACATCTACCGAGTGCTCGAGCAGGAGGTTCTCCCGCTCTGGGACGAGGGCCCAGCTCGGTGGGCGAAATTGATGCGCTCCAGCATCGCCACCTCGGCTCGCTTCACCGGTGCACGAATGATGGCGGACTACCTGTATTTTTACGACCAATTTTCCTGATCCGGGCCTCGACAACATCGGCTCCGTTCACCGCTTTACGGTCAATGGCCGTCTTCGTTGGGTGAAAGGACTTCGTCCTCATCGGGCGGGGGCCGGCGCGTCAACACCAGCCCGAGCACCAACACCGCAACGATCAGAACCATGACGTTCCGGACCGTTTCAGCGTTCGAAGAGGTCGCCTCGGTTTTCTCACACGTTTGGCAATCCACCACCGGGCAAACGTCGGTGATGGAGAGTTCGAACGTCTCGCCGCAGCAACCTTGACAGGTTTGCATCTCAACTTCGTTCGTGGTGTTGGTGTTCTGCGTTTGGTTGGTGGTTCCATTGGAACTCTGGTTGTTTCCTTGTTGACCGTCGTCCGTTCCGTTGGTGGCGTTTCCTGTCGTGTTGCCCTCGGTGGTGTTGCCGTCAGGCGGCGGGTATTGGCACGAACCGTCATCCACCGTGGCCTCGGGGTCGAAATTGATGGCTTGGCCGTCCATGCAACCCTCAACCGTCGTGGGCGGATAGGTGCAAGAACCGTCATCCACCGTGGCCGCCGGGTCATAATTGGTGGCTTGGTCGTCCGTGCAGCCATCGACCGGAGCAGGAGCATACTGACAACTGCCGTCATCTTCCGTGGCCGCCGGGTCGTGGTTGGTCGCCAACGGGTCCGTGCATCCACGCACCGTTTGGTTCACGGTCCCGTTATCGCCTGGGCCTGCGTCCTCCACGTTCAACTCCACCACCGTCACGGAATGGGCGCCAATTGCCAAGGAACCGTTCGTCAAATTCGCGTCACCAAAGCGCACCGTGTCGTTGAGGGCAAATCCTTCAATCGTGGTGGGCGCCCCTCGATTAAGCACCACCGAAACGGTTTGTTCAGCGTGGGTCATGTTGTACACCAGCACGTTGGCCATGGCAAGGCGGGTCGAATAGGCCCCTTGGCGCAACGCAACGGAGTCGGCACGGAGACGACCGAGTTCCGAGAGGTTCTCGAACAGCGAGCGTTCGTGATCGCTCCACGAGGAGCTGTTCCGATACAGGTGTCGATTATCCGGGTCCGCACCGCCATATTCCCCGTATTCATCGCCGTAATACAACAACGGCGCACCCGGGGTGGTGAGCAGCCACCCGTAGGCTTGGAGAGCAGCGTTGTACGCTGAAACATCGCCCGGTTGACCGGGAAGACCGTCCTCGACCCACTGGTTGTACGCATCGCCCGTTCCGGTGTCGGCCCGGCTGGTTAATCGCGAGACGTCGTGGCTCCCGACATAGGGGACCATGAGCGAACCGGGCGTGTATTGGTCTTGGCTACGGTTGGTCCAATAATCCAAATGCTGGTAATTCTCGTTCCCGGAGACAAAGACGTTGTCGACCACGGCATGGTAGAGCACGAAGTCGGCCTGACCGTCAAGGCCGTTAGGACCCATGTACGCGTTGATGGCCCCGTACTGGGCCTGATTGTCTTCCAAGGAGTGACCTGACCAACCCATGGCGGTTTCGCCTTTGAGGTACAGGTCGGTTCCGACCGTTTCGAATCGTGCGTTGATGCGAGCGACGAGGTTGGCGATGGCGAGGTTTTCAACGTGCTTAACGGCGTCAATTCTCGCTCCGTCCAAATCAAACGTTTCCAGCCACCACAAGGCATCGGCGATGAATTGTTCAGAGGCGTTGCGTTGACGCCAATTCACATCGGGCATGTACGCCGTGAACTGACAGTCAAGTCGGTGCTCGGTCCAATCGCAATTGGCTTGACCGCAGATGCAGCCGGTGTTGAACCAATCGGGATGGTTCTGGAAGTATTCGTGCTGCTCGTGGACGTGGTTGACCACGAAATCCATCATGATGCGTATGCCTGCAGCGTGAGCCGCCTCCACCATCGCATGCAACTCCTCCTCCGTCCCTAATCGGGGGTCGATGCCTCGCGCCTCCACCGGCCAATAGCCGTGGTAGGCGGCCACATCGTGAACCCCGTCCGCCGCCTTTCCGGTTCCGTTGGCAGCGGTGTTGAACGGGGTGAGCCAAAGAGCGTTGACCCCGAGGTCGGCGAAATAGCCCGATTCGATCATGGCGGTCACGCCGGCAAAATCGCCGCCCAGCCAGTCCGCACCGTCCGCAGCGTTGGTGAGGTCACCGTCGTTGCTTTGGTTGCCGTTGACAAATCGGTCCGTCATGACCATGTAAATCAGAGCGTCGTCCCAGACGAACGAAGCGTGCGGTCCGACCCAAAACGGCACCAAGAGGTCGTAGGCGAGGTGGCCCTCGACGTCAGCTCCGTCAATGCGGAGGGTGTGCTTCCCATCGGCCAATTCGGAAAGGTCGAGGTGCCACGTGGAGGTCAAGGCGTCCCATACGGCTCCGGTAAGAGCGCTCGGCGTGCCGTCGTGAGCCGCTCCGGTGGAACCGGGATGGTAGGTGACAAGCAGTTCAGCCTCGGTGAGTTGAGCGGTGTAGTGAGGGCGAAGGTGGTCGTCCACCCGAAGCAGTGAATTTTCAATGTTATCGCAGTACACTCGTTCTGGGTTGTTCGGGTCGAAGATGTAGGCCCCGTCAACGATGAATTTGTAGCAATACAATCCTTCGGCCAATTGAACTTCGGCCGACCAAACACCGCTCTGATTGGTCATGTTCACCGGTGCGTTCCAATTCCACTCACCGACCAGTTGGACCGATTCACCCGAACCGGTGTAGGTCACCGTTGTGGCTCCGGATGAGCGACCCGCCTCGGAGGCTTGGGCTCCGTTGGACAACGCGGGAAGAGCCGTTACGGAAAGCATCAGGGCGACCAAAACGAAGGCCACTGGACGCACGGTCATTCCACCTCCGGCAGGTCGGGCGTGGTCGGACGAAGCAGGGTGTTCGCCGTTTCCACCAACTCGTCAAGATGGCGGCAAAGGAACGATTTCACGAATTCGTTGGCGGGTTGCCGGTAGGCTTCGAGAGGAGGAGCGTGCTGTTGCAAGACGCCCTGGTCCAAGATGGCCACTCGGTCGGCCAACGTCATGGCTTCGATTTGGTCGTGGGTGACGTACACGGTGGTGGTTCCCAGTTCATCGTGAAGGCGACGAATTTCAGTTCGCATTTGATGACGTAACTCGGCATCAAGGTTCGAAAGCGGCTCATCCATCAGGAGCACCTTAGGACGGCGAATCAACGCTCGCCCCAACGCCACACGTTGCCGTTGACCACCGCTCAATTCCTTCGGTTTTTTGTCCAGATGCCCTTCCAGGTCCAACATGCTGGCGGCTTCCTTGACCCGTTCGGCCATCTCACCATCGGACAGTTTGGCCTCCCCTTTGACCATCCGCAAGCCAAACGTAAGGTTGTCACGCACCGTCATGTGAGGGTAGAGTGCATACGATTGGAAGACCATGCCCAGGCCCCGTGCACCGGCGGGGAGGTGGTTGACGGTGACGCCGCCAATGCTGATCTCGCCTTCGGAAATGTCCTCCAAGCCGGCGAGCATCCGAAGCGTCGTGGATTTCCCACATCCTGAAGGCCCGAGAAGCACCAAAAACTCCCCGTCACGCACCTCAAGGTCAAGGCCCCTAACGGCTTCAAACCCGTCTTCGTATCGCTTCGTCACACCGCTCAACTTCACATCAACCATCGGTTCACCCCTTGACGCCACCTGCCGACAATCCTTCGATCAGGAATTTTTGGAAGAACAAGAACAACAACGCCACCGGCAAGCTGACCAGAAGGCTGGCGGCAGCAAAATCACCCCAGGCTTGCCCGGTCGTGGAAATCATGGAGGCTAAGCCAACGGGCAGGGTGTACATGTCGTTGGAGGTGTTGAACGTGAGGGCAAGTAAAAATTCATTCCAAGCCGCCAAGAAACTGAACAACGCCGTCACGGCGACCGCGGGGAGGGAGAGGGGAAGCACCACTTTGGTGAAGACTTGAACCTGGTTGCAACCGTCAAGCAGCGCCGCTTCCTCGAGTTCTCGAGGCACGGTATCAAAGAACCCCTTCAGCATCCAAACGCACAACGGCAAGGCCGTGACGCAATACGCCAAGATCAAGCCGAGGTGGGAATTCAACAGACCAAGCGTTTTCATCACGAGGAAATAGGGGACGAGGATGATGATGCCGGGGAACATTTGGACCAACAAGAACGCAAACATCGATGCATCACGGCCCGTGAATCGATAGCGACTGAAGGCGTATCCCGCTGGAATGGCCACCACCAAACCGAGCAAGGTGGTACCAAGACTGACGATGAGGGAGTTGCGCATCCACAACCAAAACGATTCGCTGCCGAGCATGTTGCTGAAATGCTCACCAGTATACGGGCCCCCAAGGGTCCCACCCAGCGCATTTCCCGGAGAGAGAGCAATATCAAGGATCCACGCCAATGGCAGGAGGGTGAGCACGACGAAGTGGAGCAGGACCAAATGGGCGCCAAGCGTCCGCAGACGACCCTCATGTTGCTGATTGCGTGCAAGGCCGAATTCAATCGCTTCGAGGGAGAGTCGCCGGGTTGACCAAGCAGAAACGGGCCGACTGGAGACCCAAAGGAGGGTCAAGGCGCCGGGCACCATCAACCAACTTTGCATCCAAACGTCAAACAAGGTCAAGGGCGTTGAGAGCAAACGCATCAGGCCAACCAACAGCAGACCGCCACCCAACACCAGCGAAACGTTTCGGGTGTTGGGGTTCGCCTCTTCGGGCAGGCTGTTCAACAACAACCCAATGAGCACGACACCAAGGCAACCGTAGGCCAAGTTGGTGGAACTCCCGCGCAAGACATCAACTCCCAACAACACGACGTTGACCAGGAAACTGACGATCAGCCACCGGCGCAAGGTCACCACCTCAACGGGCGTGTACCAGGTTCGAACCGTCTCGCTTGAGATCATGCCGCTGCCTCCGTCGCTTGCGTGCGCTGCATGTAGGTCCACGAGAACACCAACAGCATCATGAAAATCACCACGGACCACGCAGCTGCAATGCCGTAGGCCCCGTCGCGGAACGCCACGTCGTAGACGTACGTGATGAGAATATCCGTTTGCCCCGGCTCACCGAAGTAGAGGTCCGGGCCGCCGTCCGTGAGCAAGTAAATGACGTTGAACATGTTGAAGGTCCAAATGAAACCGAGCAACGAGAGCGGGACGAGGGCGCTCTTCAAATTTGGAAGCGTGAGGTATCGGAACGTGTCCCAGGCTCCCACGCCGTCGAGTCTCGCCGCTTCGTACATGTCCTTCGGAAGAGCCTGAAGCGCCCCGCTCAACGACATCATCATGAACGGAACACCGAGCCAAATGTTGACGAAGATCACCACCGCTTGCGCACCGGTCGGGTCGCCAAGGAAATGGAGGTCCGTACCGAGCACCGAGTTGACCAGGCCGGACGGCTGGAACATGCCCTTCCACACCAAGACCGAGATGTACGAAGGGATGGCCCAGGGCAACAAGAGAACCGTTCGGTAAACGGTTTTCCCTTTGAGGTTGGCTTGCTGCAGGACCATCGCCAAGAAGAGTCCCAAGCCAATGTGTGCGGTGACGTTGACGACGGTCCACACCAGCGTAAAGAGCGTCACTCGAAGGAAACCCTTGGCCGTAAAGACGTCAATGAAGTTGGCCAAACCAATGAACGCCTGCTCACCAAGATGGGTGGCATCGGCATCCGTGAACGACAGCCAAAAGCCGTACAAAACGGGATAGAACGTGAGCATGGCCAAGGCCAGCATCGCAGGTGCGATGTAGAAATGGGCTGATTTGGCGTGCAATCGCCCGGCTCGAACGTCCATGGCCCTTCCATACCCAAGCAAGGCGACCAGGGAGAGGACAATGGCGCCGAGGGCAAACAACACCGGCGAAGTATCGCCTGCACGAGGCACGACATCGCCCACCGAGGTGGCCAATTGGTCGGTGAAAAGGACCTCACCGTCGCCTTGAACCGTGATGTTGTGGACCACGTTCGGAACCATGCCCGTGAGGTTGCACTCCACCTGACCGACGCTTTGAGGAAGCCGTTGAACGCCTGAGGACTCAATCAAGGGTTGACCGTCGCCGAAACAGGGCGTGTAATCGGGGAGGTTATCGTCGGTGGACGAGGTTGAAAGGGTGCTGTGAAGGACACCGTCCACCAGCACCGTGTAGTTCGAAGAACCGTCGGTGGTGAACGTTACGCTGACGGTTCGGTACCCAGCGTTGGTAGGCGGGTCAGCGGCGCGTTGAAGTCCATCCATCAGCGAAGTGAGTTCGGCATTCGCACCTTCCAGCGCCGTTTGGGCATCGGATGTCTCGGTGTAGACCTGTTCAAAGGCCGTGACAAGGGGACCGTACACCATGGCCATGCCTCGAGTCGTCGGAGCGGGGGTGCCCACCTCGAGTTGTTCCATGAATCCAGAAAGCACCGGATCGTCGTTCACCTCAGCGTCTGAAAAAAGCGAGGTATGGGTCGGCAAGGTGTATGTTTCCAAGGCGAACGTCTTCTGCACCTCGCTGCTGGAGAGGTGCAACGCCAGTTCCACGGCAGCGATTTTTTGGGTGCTTTGTTTGCTGACGGTCCATCCTTTGTACGTGACCAAGGGAGCGACGCGCTCACCCGTTTCTTCAATGAGAGGAAGCATGGCTTGACCGATGTCAAGGCGACTGGATTCGTAGGTGGCCCAATTCCATGGGCCGTCGACGATCATCGCCGCTTTGGAACCGATAAACTGGTTTTTCATGCCCTCGATCTGCGTTCCGGTGGCCACCACCCCGTGCTCCAATTCAAGGTCAAGCATCCACTGAAGAGCGTCTGCGGAACCGTTCGAGGCGAGGCGGGGAGTCCCCGTTTCATCAAAGAGGGTCCCGTTGTACCCTGCTTGGAAGCCAAACCACCAATACGCTGATTTGACGGGTAAGGCCAATCCTTGAACGTCTTGATAGGTCAACGCTTGGGCAGCGTCGAGCAAGTCGTGTTGGGTCCACGATGCATCGGGATACGCAACGCCGCGAGCATCAAAAATGGCTTTGTTGTACACCAACGAGAGGGCGTCTTGACTCGCTGGAATGCCGTAGAGAGGTTCTCCATATCGCATGGCGTTCAGGGCCCGCGCATCAAATGCACCCCGCTCAGCGGGTGTCAGGTGCGGACGCAGGTCTTCAAGCAATGGAAAACCATCAACCCTGACTTCGCCAATCGCCCCGAGTTGGTCGCTGGAGAGACGCATCAAATCGGGCGCTTCACCCCCTTGAGCCGCCGTCATGAAGAGGTTGTCAGCGTCACCGAACGGGACCAAGGCCACCTCGACCTCGATGCCGGGATTGAGGGCCTCAAACGAGGCAATGGCCTGGATAAAGACCAGTTCTTCTTTGCTTTCGGCAGCGAACGTGTGCCACACTTCCAGGGTGATGGGCCCGTCATTGGACGATGAGGAGGTCCCGTTCTCACCCGCATTGCCAAGACAACCGGACAACATCAAGGTCGCCGCAAGAACCACGGAAACCACGGCGATGCGTGGTGAACCCCGTTCAACGGTCCCCATGGAGAACACGACCTCATTGGTCATCATAAATCGTTTGAACCGAGCGGATTCACGCCTCACGGTCCAATCCGAAATAGGGCAGGAGAGCACGCAGGTCCTTCTCAACGATCACCGGTACGCCCGCAGCCGCAAACGCTGTTTGGGACGATTCCCGAGACGGATTGAACCCAACAAACCGACTTCCTTCAACGTGCATGGAAAGGTCCATTTCTGAATCACCGACTGAAACACAGGAAGCGGCGTCGAAACCGTTCATCGCCAAGAGCTTGGAGATCACCTCACCTTTCCCGCTGGCG
>JADHNB010000018.1 GCA_016779705.1 Candidatus Poseidonia sp.
CTCAGCGGTTGTATCATCCCGAAGATTGGGCATCGGGTGAACTCGACCTGGTTTTGCGTTGGGACGGAAACGTTCGAATTGTGGACATCAAATCGGGACGTTCCTCCTCCCCGTTCGCCTCCTCATTGGAGCATCAACTCCGCTTCTATGCTTGGCTTTGGCACGAGACCCATGACGGTGAAGTCGCTGCTGGGATGGCTGGCTGGTACCTCAATGGGGCCGAACAGGTGGTTTACGCCCCGCCAACTTCAGACGATATGGTTGGTTTGACCGCCGAATACACCTCGGTTCACGAAGCCATGCAGTCCATGGTTGAGGGGGTCATTCCCTTTCCGCCTGGCTTCGAAGATGCTTGCAACGCCGACCAAGCCGGATGCGGTTGGTGTGCGGTCTGTTTTAACGAACAGGGCGCATGGACTGGGCCCGAACGATTGGCATGGATGAAAGATTTGCAAGAAGTAAGTCTTAACTCACCTTATCAACCGCTTCACTCGATTCAGGGCCGAGTGGCCGTTCGTGGAAGGTTAACCGGTGCATGGGGGCCCATGCCGAACCATTTTGGAGAACCGGTGTTGGGAGCGGTGTTGGTTGTTGGTCAGCAACACATCACGCTTGAAGAGAGCGAGCCTGGAAGTTTTCCTGACCTACACGCCTTGCTTGAAAAGGAGGTGGTCCTGCTTGATGCCTTGCCGGGCGTGTGGCGGGACCAACCCCGTTTGTACGTGGACCAACGTTCAACCCTTGTCCTTGAAGGCGATGAACCCACTTCATTGGGGGAAGCGAATTTCACCCGTCTGGGGCTTCTGCGAACACGGGCGAACGTTCAGGGATACGTGTTGTCGCTCTCACGGCGCTCGGGAATTCGCGTTGATGGAAAACCCTGGTCGATGGTTTCGTTCATCCTTTGGGACGGCCAACACCTTGCCGAAACGGTGGCTTTCGGGTCCAGCATCTCCCAACGCCTCTTGGACTTGAAGCCAGGTGACTGCGTGGCCATGACCGGTGTTGAGATCGGTTGGCGAGGAGGGATTCTGCAACTGCGAATTGACAACCGAAAGACCCGTTTGGAAACGCAACGGACGATGCAGTGAAAACCCTCTCAGTAAGTCTTCAAAAGGGGTGGATTTTATCCTCCCTCCATGCCTGTCCATCGTGCGAACCCTGCCACTGACCGAGTGGGGGCTTACAACCGACTCTCAGCAAGTCAGGCAAACACCTACAACGCTTGCCCACGGCTTTGGTACTACCAACGCGTGTACCGATTCAAAATGCCTCAAATTCCGGTGCTGTTCGTCGGTCGGGCGGTTGAGGAGGCGTTGTGCCGGGTCTTGCGTGATTCGCCTTCACTGGTTGTCGGAACGGCACCGGCTGACGTTCTGGGACCAAGTCCCTACACCGAAGACGGGCTTCCAGTCCCCAGGGATGAGGCTTCATGGCCAGCCCATGCTCTGATGCCGTTGTTTCCGCATGAGCGGCCCGATTCGTTGGAATCGCTGGAAGCTTGGGCCCTTGAGCGCTGCGCCGTGCATCTCCCGCCATCGCTTGAACGTGCCAAGGAAGCATGGCAGAACGACGAGCGTCGTGCTGGGGATTGGGATGAAGTCGACCCTGAAGCCTGTTTGGCGATGGTCAAGGCCGGTTTGCGTTTCCATCTCGCCGAGGTTGAACGATGCTTTGTCAACGGAGGGGGTCCTTTCCTGGCATCGTGGCGCCTCGGTGAGCGTCTTGCCCACCCCTCACCCGATGGCTTCCCGTCCGAGCCGTTTACCTCCCGACATCCGTTGGCTATCGATGGAAACGTGACGTGGTTTGAGGCATGGGAACTCGCTCGTCCTTGGTTTGTTGACCCAGACGCCCCGGGGTTCACCATGAACGCCATTCACCCCGAACATTGGTTTCAAGGTGAATACGATTTGGTGTACCGTTGGTCGGGAAAGACGGTGATTGTCGATATCAAAGCCAGTCTAGGAGCGAACGACCGTTCGGGTGATTATGTGGTGCAGATGCGAGATTATGCGATGCTTTGGTATGTCACTCACGGACGAAACGAAACGGTTGACGGTTTGGAAATTTGGTACCTCAAGCACCCCAGCATCAAGCACGTTGAGGTCCCCACGACCGATGAGTTGTTGGCGATCGAAGCGGAGTTGGAAACGATGTGGCAACGTCTTCGTGCCTCAACCCCCTCATTGGAGGCCTGCCCCCCCCAACCCGCACCCATGCGAGGCTTTGGGCCCGGCGGTGTTGCCACCGAGCCCCCCGAGCAAACGCGTTGTTCCGTCTGTGATTGGAAGGCCATTTGTCCCGGTGGAAACGGTCCCGAAAGCGTGAGCCTTCCTGCCATGTACCAACTTCCTGGCTCGCTTCAATCCATGTCCATCGAGGCCATTGGGCCGTTGAATCCACGCATCACGGTTCGCGGCGAACTGTTCAGCGTTGGACGAGCCTCGGGTAATCGCCCCCAAACGATGACGCTTCACCAAGGACCCCACGTCGCTCAGATTCAAGTGGTGGCCACGAACGACAGCGACGGAAGTCCGACCGTGACCGTCGAACCGGTCAAAGGTCAAGCCGTGTTGGTCCGAGATGCGGTGTTCACCGTGAATTGGAAAGGAGAAATCGTGTTGAAAATTGACCCCATGGCTCGGGTTGAAGCGGATCATGGCCCTCATCCCCCCTCGAGCAGTTTGTTTGACGTACCCGCCAAACACAACATCGGTGGCATGGTGATTTACACCTACGAAAAGAGCGGGGTGGGAAAAACCGGCAAGCGCTGGTCGCGCAAAGGCATGATGATCATGGATTCAACCGGAGCCACGAAAGTCGAAGGCTGGGCTGATGATTGGAATCCACAATACGATTTGGTTGAAGTGGGCGACGTGGTCGTCCTCGCCAACGTCGGTTTGGACGCTTGGGCAAGCGAGGTTCGTGCTGATTATACCAGAAATTCAACGCTGCAAATCGTTGAACGGGTTGAACGGTCAACCGCCTGATGAGATGGTGGTCACCAACAATTCAACCGGAGCGTTGAGCGGCGTGGCGTGGGGCAGCACCGTGCCTTCAAAGGAGACAATGACCATTGACGGAAGCCAGGGCGTACCTTGGAGGGCTTCTCGGACGGTGGTCCCGGGCTCAACCGTGACGGTGTGTTCGCCTTCTCTCCCATGGAAGCGTATGTCCATGGCACATCTGTGGAGCATCATGCTTATGACCGTCGCGCAAAAGCGCCATGGCAGAGCCGAGGTCGCATAGCCCGGTATTGCGGTGGATTCGAAATCCACTGTCCCTTGGACGCGGGGGTTCGAATCCCTCTCTCGGCGCTCTCAACGGACCCAAGTGGTTTGAACAATCCCGCCTCAAAGTCCCTCGTTGATGTGGAGCGCCACCCCTCGGGCAGGTCGGTCCCCAGCGTTCCAAACAAGGGGATGCCGTTGGTGAGCGTCACTGGAATTTTGGTGATGACGATGGTGTCGATGAGCCCCGCCTTAACGAGACTTGCGTTGAGTTGACCTCCGCCAAGCAACCAAATCACGCCTCCAGGTTTGCTTTTCAGGGTATGGACCAGGTCCTCTGCACGGCCCGTTTGACGTGAACATACGTGGCGGTCGTACACTTCAAAGGGGTTCTCTTCGAGCGTTTGAGCAACCTCCCACGTTCGTCGTCCCATCACCACGCAATCCACCGTGCTCATGAAGACCTTCATCCCGAAATCTTCCACTTCGTTCGGTTGAGGAAGCCAGTCCAAACCATCGTTCTCGGTGGCGATGAATCCGTCTTGGCTGGTGGCGATGTGCAACACCATCGGTCGCTGAGAGGTCAAGGCCCCAAATCACATATAGAACGCATCATGGCTCGCCGTTAATTCCTTCACGAGGTCGTCGTTTGACGCCGGTGCCCGCTTCTTCAATTCTTCCTTGAGCCATTCGCCTCCACCGGTTGGAATCTGCAAACCAAACGAGAACCAGCGTTCCAAGTGTTCCACCACCCGCTGGGAGGCCAAGGTGTCTTGGCTACTACCAAGGGTGGTGGCAATGATGCAGGCTGAATTCATGTTGTACAACGGGCCGCTCGAGGCCATCAAGGCGGAGAGGCCGACGACGCCTCGCTTCGGCTCGTCTCGGCGGACATCAACGCCCAAGGATTCCAGGTCGATTCGGAACGAGGCGGAACTGGCGACGGCGAACACCTCCTTATGCTCCGGAGGGGCGGTCAGCCCGGCAAGAACCAACAACGTTTCAGCGCCGTGTTTTTCAAAAAATTCGAGAAGTTGCCGAGCGATGATTGACTGGTGAGAGGGCTCGGGAGGCTGATTGATGCCGGTTAGGCTGAGCAGGGTTTCGCCGGTCGTCGTTTCCGACATGGAGAGCGAGAAATGCGGTGGAGCAAGCAAGCCGTCCTCGTCCAGAAGGGCAAGAGGGGGGAGGCCATCGGGGTGGAGGCGTGCCAATTCCGTGGTGCGGTGGAGTTCTCGGATGCTTTCCACGGCGACCTTGCCGATGTTCCCCACCCCAGGGAAGGCGATCAACACGGTGGCTGCCTCGGGAAGTTGTTGGAGGCTTGTTCTCCATTCAACACGAAACGTCATGAAGCCCGCATCCCGGCGACACGCGTTATAATGTTTGATGCTCCCGTGCCCCTTGGGGCAAGATTTGAGGCCCCCTGGTTGAGAGCGGTCACTCTTCTTCGCCGTCGCCAGACATCATCTCGTCGAGGGTTGGCAAGGTTGGAAGGGTTGAGGCCCAACCGGGCTCCTCAACGCGGTTCATCTTGCGACGAAGCGCTGCACGATGGTCTTCGGGAGACCACTTCAACGGGGCAGCGGCTTGGGCCACTTCTCCACATGCCGGACAGGTGGTTTTGAGCGAGAACGCCTTGCAGGAGAGGCATTGTTGCATGCGTTGGCGGGCCATGACATCACTCTCGCATGGCCGTTGCCTCGCCACCCGCACCTTTCATGTGGTCGAGGACGGCTTTCGTTGCCCGCTCCCACATCGATTCAGCGACCTTAAAATCGGGCGCTTTCAATTCAAGCCTGTACTGCGGAGCGCCGTCGTAATAGCACTTGACGTCGATCTCCTCCGCTTCATTGGTTAGGGCTTCGGCCGCTTCGAGAGCTTCTTGGATGATGGTGACCCCGTTGGTGTTGTTGATGCTCAAACGAAGGGTTCCACGAACTTCAACGAAGGGAGGAATGATGTTTTCCATCGCCAGTTCAACAAAGCCTGACAACCATTCCCCTTCGAATCCAGCGTTTTCAAGAGCGGCTTCTTGCATCGCAGCTTCTTCAAACGCCGTGTACAACGTTCCGAACGCTTCAACCAACTCTTGACCACGTTCCGCAACAGCGGCCTCGCTCCACTCGAGTTTTTCGCCCAGCACCTTGAGCAGTTGATGAGCTCGCTGTTCGTTTTTCCATTCCTGAAGGCGGTCTCGTCGTCGTTCCTCCGAGACCGATTTGAGCGAGAGTTCGAGGGAGCTGCCGTCCCTCCGGGTTTTCATGACTTTGCAAATCACGCGCTGGCCTTCTCGAACGAAGGCGCGGATGTTTTTGACCCACCCCGAGGCGATTTCGCCGATGAAAATGAATCCCTCAATCCCGGGGTATTCGTCAAGCGAAACGTAGGCACCGTTCTGTTTGACGTTGGTGATGCTGGCCACGACGAGTTCGCCTTCTTCTGGCGTGGCGATGGCGTCGTTGGACATGGAGGCTCAGCCTCCTCATTCCAGCGTTTCCACGACGGTGCATCCGACGAGTTGAGCTTTCCCGCCTGCAGGCTTTGTCAGCGTGGCGCTGCACACATCGCAGGCGATGGCGGTGGTGGCCCGCGAGAAGATCGTGGATTCATTACCGCAATCGCGGCAGCTGACTTTCAAAAATTGGCTGGCCATGGTAAACACCTCAACGGTCAATGAGTTCGAATTTCTTTGCACGCTGGCAAGGTGCGTAGTGGGCCTTGCCCGTTTCCGTGCAGCGGTAGAGGACGTTCACACGCTTGGTTGGCTTTTCTCGGCCATCGGGTTTGGGACGAGGGAAACCGCGGTAACCCGCCATCACGCGTCGGAATCGGCGTTGACCCCAGCGGAGTTCAGACGCTCGCTTCTTTTTCACACGCTCAACGGTGTGGAGCGTGTGCTTACCAGCCGAAGGGCTGTATCGCTTGACTTGACGGGGTCGCTTCACCATGTGAACACCTAAGCGTGTAGCCCACAGAGGTCGGGTATTTATGCCCTCCGACACACGAATTGCCATCAATCGGAGGACTGCGCAGGACTCTACGGGATTCTCTATAAATCTCTCTTCCCTGCAAGGACCATGGAAGAGGCGATGCAAGCCTTCGTTTTCTTCTGGCTGGCCGGATTGCTGCTGGTGTTGGGGACCCTGCTGGCCTTCTTCTCGAAGCAAAAGGCCCCTCGCCAGGTGGGCTTTGCGACGGCCTTGGTCGGCTTCTTGTCGCTCCTTGCCACGCCATGGACCCTTTCGTTCTCGCCATCAAGTGCCTTTGGCCATTTGCTGGGCAGCGTGTTGGGGCCCAGCGTGTTGTTGGCCGTCGGTTTCTACCAAATCGCCTTCTCCGGCCATGTGCCGGTGGGACGGCTTTCCAAACAAGATCGAATGGTTGGCGTGGCCATGGTGGTGGTTGGCGTTGTGTGGTTTGAAGCCATGCACTGGTGGACGCTGACCCCGACCTATCCTTCGGACGCAAATCCGTATTGGTTGATTTTCTGGCCCACCATGCTCCTGTTTGGATTTGCCACCGCCACGGGAGCCTACGCCTTTGTTGGTGTTGCGGGGGACAACCGCCTCCGTGAACAGCGATTGATGATGGTCGTGAGCGTTTTCTTCCTCGCCCTCATGGTCTTGGGAGCAACCTCGGACGGCCCCTCTGTCGACCGAGAACGCTTCATCACCGAGTTGTTGCTCGCCGCAGCCGATTTGTTTGGTGTGTTGGTGGGAGCTGCGGCCGCCGTTCTCCTGTTCTTCCTCGTCGTGTTGCTTTACGAGCGGCAGCAGCCAGAACCGGCCACGTTGCCTCCTCCAACGAACGAGCAACTCGACCAGGCTTCGGCGGTGGTGGCCAACCATCTTGGAAGAGGTGAAGAAGCGTGAAGGATTCGTCACCCGCTCGAACGTTGGTACGCCTCTCGCTCTGGTCGCTCATGCCGAGTGCTTTGTTGGTCTTGGTGATTTGGTGGGTGTCCGATCCATCCATCGAGGAGGCGCTCGTCCGATTTGTCAACGCCATGTTGACCTCGTTCACGTTGATTTCGTTCATGTTACTGGTGGTGTTGTTTGCCTACGGCGACGCACGAAAGCGGCCATTGGCGCCCCTCGTGGGCATGTTCTTGCTCGTGTCGATCAGCGTCGGTTTGACGTTGTTCTTCCTGTCCCAAGGCGACTTCTTGATGGAAGCCAACGCTTCGGTGCGGGCTCAGTACCTCTCCAACATCATTCGATTCGGCACCACGGTTTCGGCCGCTTCGGTAAGTTTGGTCGTGGTTGGTGGGACCCTGTTGGCTTCGTTGCTCAACACCCCGCCGAAGGTC
The DNA here is from genome assembly GCA_016779705.1 of Candidatus Poseidonia sp. Taxonomy (GTDB): domain Archaea; phylum Thermoplasmatota; class Poseidoniia; order Poseidoniales; family Poseidoniaceae; genus Poseidonia. The sequence continues at coordinate 7,546 of JADHNB010000018.1, forward strand.
ATTCGGTTCGAGGAAGAGTGACCTTCCACCGCCCGAGACCGTGCCGTTGATTTCATAAGGGGGAGGTCGGTGGCCAAGCCGTTCAGGTGAGCGCATGTCCAAAGGTACACCGTCCATGGGCCGTCGTCAAAAGACCACTCACATCCGCTGTCGCCGTTGTGGCCGCAACGCTTACCACAAGCAAAAGTCGGTCTGCGCTTCCTGCGGCTACGGCGAGACCTCGCGCATGCGGAAGTTCAACTGGTCCAAGAAGACCCATCGCCCCAAGGCTTGATGTTCCATCGTAACGATAAGAAGCATTCGTCGTATGGTGGAAACGAGGCGAACGCATGTGCGGCATACTTGGCATCGTTGGACGTCAGGGGACGCACATCAATCAGTTGCTGTATGACGGGTTGACGGTGCTCCAACACCGAGGCCAAGATGCGGCTGGTATTCTCACCGATTTGGACGGGAATTTTCGTTTGAGGAAATCCAACGGGCTCGTTTCCGATGTGTTCTACAAGCGCCACATGCTTCGGCTTGAGGGAAGCGTGGGAATCGGTCACGTCCGCTACCCTACCGCCGGCTCGTCCTCCCGAGCAGAAGCTCAGCCGTTCTACGTCAACTCTCCTTACGGCATCGCCTTAGCTCACAACGGGAACTTGACGAACGCCGAATCGCTGGGGGCGTATTTGCGCGACGAGTGCATGCGCCACATCAACACCTCAAGCGATTCCGAACTCCTGCTCAACATCCTTGCGGTTGAATTGGGTCACCGTTCCCGGGCCTTGAGGATCGAAGGGAATCCTCACATCAACATTGAAACCGTGTTCGGAGCGGTTGAAGCCGTGAATCAGCGGGTGAAAGGTGGTTACGCTTGTGTATCCGTCATCTCCGGATACGGGTTGTTGGCCTTCCGTGACCCCAACGGCATCCGACCGTTGATCTACGGAAAACGCCGTTCGGAGGACGGGGAGGAGTTCATCGTCGCCAGTGAATCGGTGGCCATCACCGCGCTCGGCTTTGAAGTGGTGCGCGATGTGGCTCCCGGGGAAGCGATCTTCATCAGTGCTTCTGGCCACTTGTTTTCCCGCCAATGCGCCCCCGAAGCACCTTACACACCGTGCATCTTCGAACACGTTTACTTCGCTCGGCCGGACTCCGTCATCGACGGCATGTCCGTGTATCAATCACGTCTCAACCAAGGGCAGCGTTTGGCTGAACGACTGGTGGACCAATGGCCCGATCATGACATCGATGTGGTCATTCCCATTCCCGATTCGGGGCGCATCGCAGCGCTTCAAATGGCCAAGGCGCTGAATCTTCCTTATCGTGAAGGCTTTGTGAAAAATCGGTACGTGGGGCGAACCTTCATCATGCCAGGACAGGCCTTGCGAGAGAAATCGGTGCGAAGGAAACTCAACGCCATCGAGCACGAATTCAACGGCAAGAACGTCCTTTTGGTGGATGATTCCATCGTCCGTGGAACCACCAGTGCTCAAATCATCGAAATGGCCCGGGACGTCGGTGCGAAGAAGGTCTACTTTGCCTCTGCCGCTCCGCCCGTCAGGCATCCAAACGTGTACGGCATTGATATGCCTGCGGTTGATGAATTCATTGCGAACGGACGGTCCATCGAGGAGATCAACACCGCCATCGGAAGCGATCGATTGTTTTACCAAACCTTGGAAGATTTGGTGGAGACCACCAAGCAACCCACGTCAGCGGTTCAAGCCTTTGACGCCAGTTGTTTTGACGGCGATTACATCACCGGTGACATTGACGCCGCCTACCTTGCGAAACTTGACGCTCAACGAAACGACGGAGCAAAAAACCGTTCACACCTTGAGGACGCTGTGCTTGAATTGCACAACGACGAGGAACTTTGAGCCCTCCACACAGGCCGGGCGAGTTCTTTTGAAGCACGTCCTTCACCTTAGGCCATGGTCTTGACGCCCCAGGTGGAAATCCTCGTCCGACCCGAGGCGAAAGTACGTCATTTGGCCTTGCATGAAAACAACGCTGTTCTTGCATGGTCCGAAGGCCCTAACCGAGTGTGCATCGCCCGTTTTTCAAGCACGGGGGAGCTGGAAATGACCGGCGTGCTGAACCACCCCCACACGGTATCCTGCCTTCAGTTTCTTGACCGATGGTTGCTCGTTGGTGATGACTTGGAAGGTTTGGCCGCCGTAGAACATGACGGGACCTTGGCGGCTTCGGTTGAGGTCGACGGAGGCGTTGCTGCCGGGCTGGTGGCTGGCGGTTGCTTTTTTGGACTCAGCGGCATGGGTGGCCTCGTTCGTTGGGACGGTCATGGAGACTTGGAAACGCTGGGTGAACGGCTTGGCTTGGAGGAAGCGATTGACCTTGCGGCCCACGGGAGACGCCTCTACGTCGCCTGCCAAAACGGGGACGTGGTGGCCGTTGAAGACCACTCGGTCGTTTGGCGTCGGCCCGCCCGAGGGGTTCACGGTGAGCGCATCACGGCGCTGGGAACGACGAGCGAAGGTGCGTTGTTCTTGACGCGTGAAGGCCATGCCCTCGTGGGGGGTGAGGAAGAAGCCATTGAGTTTGAACTTTGGAAAGAGGAACAACTTTTGCTTCGCAACGACCTTCGTATGCGTTTGCTTACTTCCTGCCTTGCTCCCCAAGGCGCCTTGCTTGGGTTCGACGATGGTCGGGTGTCCTTGCTGCACGAGGATGGACGGTTCGAAGACGTCATGCACACCAACCATCCGGTGCTCCGGTGCGGTTCACTTGAAGGCCATCAGGTGGCGAGCTCGTGGTTCTACCTCCATGGACACGGGCCCCACGGGGAATGGGTGGTTGAACACCAAGGCATGCCCGGACAACTTGCAATACGGCGAGATACAGGCCAGGTGGTGTTTGCAGGAGACGATCAAAACGACTACACGGCACCCGAACCCATCGGGACGTTCTTCTTAGAGGGTCCCAAAGAAGAGGCCGACCAAGCCGAGTTATCCCTCTGGTTTGAGGAGGCCTCCGTCACGCCAGCGCCCTCAGCCGAGGTGTTGTACGGGCATCCCGATGACATGCTTGAGCATTTGACTGAAGGTGAACGAGCCACCTACGGCCTTGGACAGCCCGACCTCGCCGGCGACCACGAGCTGCTACTTCGGGCCATGGGTGAAGCGACGGGCGAGTTTTCGAACGAGGGAACGGTGACCACACAAGACCCAGAGACCCTGCTCGACCAGCTCCAACTCGATGATGCGCTGCTCCACGATGAACCCGATTCCCTTCTTTCGACCTTGAACGAAGGCATTGTCAGCGTTGAGCGGCCGCAGGCTTTTGCGGGAGAGGATCAACGGTTGCTCGCCGAGGCGGACGGTTCGGCCTTGGTGCTCCTTGATGGACGGGGTACTCGAGACCCGCACGGCATGGTCCAAGGGTGGGCGTGGTTGAACCAGCGAGGAGTTGAACTGGCCACCACGCCTCAATTGAAGCTCAAACTTCCCATCGGGCGTCACGCCTTCGAACTTCGCGTCGTTGACCGAGAAGGGGCTTGGACCACCGACGAGGTGGTGGTTGAAGTGATTTCATCCCCAACCTCTTGAAGGACCGGGGGGTGGGGGGGCGCATGGGCATTGAGCAACCCTGGATTGAGCACTTCTTTGTCGGCCCGCTTCAGATGCGTTGCTCCGTGGTGACCGACCGACACACTGGGGACACCATCATCGTTGACGGGGGAGATGAGCCTGAACGAATCATTTCGTGGATTGAACGCTTTGAGGGTCGAGGTCCGGACTGGACCACTGGGCCTCAAACCAAAGAGGAGGCTGCCAACCTTCCCGAGCGTCACGTCGTCGCGTTGGTCAACACCCACGCTCATTTCGATCACAGCGGGTTCATTCCAGCGTTACGAGCCCACTTCGGTGTCCCATGGTACCTCCATCCTGACGATAATTATCTCCAAACCCTTGCCCAAGCCTCGGGACGGCGTTACGGACTCACGCTGCCCGAACCTGCGGTGGCGGATGAGGCGTTTGAAGCCACCAGAACCTATGCGTTTGGGAGTTTGGAGCTGAGCGTGTTGCATACTCCGGGTCACACTTTGGGGGGTTGTTGCCTTCTGCTCGGCGTGGACGACGGTCCCGACCACGTGTTCGTTGGCGACACGTTGTTTGCAGGCTCGGTTGGTCGGACGGACATTGCCGATTCGGGCGGGGATTTTGACCTCCTCGCTCAATCGATTCATACGCAACTCTGGCCGTTGGATGAAGATACCGTGGTCCATCCTGGCCATGGTCCGTTGACGACCATCGGCCATGAGCGTCGTACCAACCCGTTCGTAGGTGACGCAGCAGGCCCGGGTGGGTCGTTTGGTTTCGGAAAGTACGCTTGAATTCAAGCCATCATGGATTTGAGCGTGTCATGCAACACCGGTAGCGCCTCTTCCCAAGTGGCCACAATGCCGTAGTCTGCATGTTGGAAAATGGGGGCGTCCGCATCTTTGTTGATGGCCACGATGTACTTGGACGAACGCATTCCGGCGAGGTGTTGAATGGCGCCAGAAATGCCCACGGCGATGTAGAGGTTGGGATTGACGGTTTTGCCCGTTTGGCCGACCTGCATGCTGTGAGGAATGGCTTCCCAAGTATCAACCGCAGCGCGTGACGCACCCACGGCAGCACCGATGGTGTCGGCGATGGCTTCGAGATGGCTGAAGTTCTCTGGTGACCCCATGCCACGTCCGCCGGAAATCACGATGTTGGCTTCGGCAACGTCCAAGCGTTCGGAAGCACGAGCCATGAATTCAACCACGGAGGTCGCAACATTGCCCTCGGTATCGAGGACCTGAACGTCGGAGGCGCCGCCCGTGGCGGCGTTGAAAATATTCGAACGCACGGAGATCACCGCTGGTCCGTTCAAGGCCACGGTTTGCATGGCCTTGCCTGAATACACCGGTGAGGTCACCTGTTGGCCTTGAATGGTCACGGCGTCTTGAACCACGGCGATGTTGCGACGTGCGGCAAGCCGGGCAGCCAGGTCCTTGGATTGGGGGCTGGCACCGGTGATGATGGTGCCTTGGGGCGTGACCGCATCGAGGGCCGCTGCCCAACCACTGGCGTCGTAGTGCGCAAACGCGGACGATTTCGCCGCCAAGATGGAGCCTGCGCCCATGTTCGCTGCCCCATCGGCAGCACTGGCATCCGTACAAGGGACGACGACGGTCGGTGCGCCTCCAAAGGTCATGGCGGCCGCCACGAGTTCAGCGGTGCTTGGGTGGACGGCGTTGTTGTTCATTTCTGCAATTACGATGGTTTGTGTCATGGTTTCACCTCATAGGACATTGGCTTCATCACGAAGGAGTTGGGCGACTTCAGCGGCGGCGTTGCCGCCGTCGTAGGTCTTTCCAGCCGGCTTGGCGGGTGGGAGTGCGTGGCCGACCAGGCTCACGGAGGAGGGTGGAATCTCTATAGAGTGGACCTCGACGCTGGCCTTCTTGGCCATCATGATCCCTTTCACGTTGGGTTTGCGAACCTTGAATTCGCCTTTGTCACACGAAACAACGGCTGGCAACGGCACCTTGAGTTTGGCATGGCCGGCCCCGTTTGGCCCGATGACCGTCAAGCCATCTTCGAAGGAAGCGCCGATGACGTTGGAAGCGGATGTCCAACCCAATCGTTCGGCAAGGCCAGGGCCCGTAGAGCCAGCGCCGGTATCGGCGGCGGATTTTCCACAATACACGACTTCTCCACCAAGTGTGCGGACCGCTTGGGCGAGCACCGTTTGGAGGGCGTTTGAATCCATGTCGCCTTCGGCGTCCACCCGAACGATGTGGTCAACGCCGATGGCCTTGGCATCTTTGAGAATCTTTTCGGCAGCGGCTCCCCCCACGGTGAGCGCCGTGACTTCGCCTCCGGCCGCTTCTTTGTGGAGCAGGGCGGTTTCGACCGCAAATTCGTCGTAAGGGCTCATCACCATCTTGACGGAAGAAAGGTCAACCCGGTCGCCGTTCACGACGATTTTGGCGTTGGTGTCGGGGACTTGTTTGACGAGGACAATGATGTTGGGCATGACGGTTCACTCCACTTTCACCGCCAACCACCTGCATGCAATTGATGAACCTTGCCACTTGACCGCATGATTCCGCTCGCCCGTTCAAGCCATGCTCAAGGATGACGGTTATTTTTATCAACCGTCCCGCGGGGGGAGGAACTCCATGCCGCCGAAGAACGAAGTTGACCTTGACCCGCAAGAACAAGCCCTCCTCCGTGAATGGAGGCAACTGGTGACCGAACATTATGTGGAAGACATCAAGCATTTGGAAGGCAATCCCGACATCATTCATGGGTTTGAGGTTGAACACGCCATCATCGCCAAGTACGATACCTTGCGCACCGAGTTCCACCTGCGACCCACCATCGTGCTCCAGTTGGGCACACGGGTCATGAGGGAGCAGTTTGACGAACACATGGTCCACATGCGGCCCGTTATTCGTATCGTGGGGCTTGACGAGATGTACCGCCGACGCATCGACTCGTTGCGCATGCGCGACCGCAACAAGGTGGTCAGCTTAACCGTCAAAATCAACCACGTCTTCCCGGCCTACGGCTGGGTTCAACTTGCGGTGTACGAATGCAGGGATTGCGGGGATTCAGCTGAAATCAAGCAACGACGGGCGCGTGAACGAGAGAGTCCCGTCCGGTGCGAAACCTGCATGGCCAAATTTCTCGAACGCCTTGAAAACGGGGATGACAATCTGCCCTTTCGCCCTCCTCGTCCCAATTTTGTGATGTCAACGGAACATTCCAACTACGAAGACGTGCAGGATTTGAGCATCTGTCAGGTGGTGTTGAACGAAGACAATCACGTGTTGCACACCTCGGTCAAGGACGACCTCATCGCCACGGTCTCCGACGACCTCGTCGGTGAGGTTGAGGTCGGGATGTTTGCTCGAATCAACGGCATCGTACGGGTTCAGCCCTTCCCCCATCGGACCTTCTCAAAGGACACACGGCGCGTCCTCGCCTTGGACGTGTTGAGCATTGAGCCCATTGATGTTGAGGAGATGTAGGTCAGCCTTGGGTGTAGGCGGTGACTTGGTCGAGCAAGTCCGGATGCTGCTCAAAGTAGGCATGAACGTCGGCCAAGCCGCGAGCAAGCCCGTCGGCGACACCAAATTTTGCGTCAAGAGGGTGAAGGGTACCGTCCATGACCGCCGTTCGAAACGCATCAAGGCTGGTCCACGTTGACGGTTCGCCAAAACGAGGGTCAGGCGTGACCACGATTTCACCGAATTCCGCGAGCACGATGTGTTGGGCCAACTCATACACCGGCGAATCGGGGTCGTCGGGAGAAATGTAGGCTTTTTTCATCTTCTTCCGAATTTCGTCGGCGGAATCATGGATCAACAACGCACCCTTGGGGTCGGATTTTGACATCTTGTGGTCAAAGGACTCCATGCGAGCCCCTGAGGCCTTGAGGGACGAAATGATGGGCGTGTGAAGGCAGGTGGCTTTCTGCCAACCGTATTTTGATGCTACGTCGCGCATGAACATGTGTGCCTTTCGCTGGTCCATCCCGCCGATGGCGACATCGATGTTCATCTCAAAAATATCCGATGCTTGCATGGCGGGATAGTAAAATTTCGAGAGATCGTGGTCGGATGACGCCTCATCACGCCCCATGATGGTGAAGGTCTTCCGTACCATGGCAAGCGTGGCCCCCTTTGAGCATCGAAGGACGCGTGCCCAATAATCGGGGGAGCGCATGAGTTCTGAAGCCCAAACAAACCGAAGTTGTCCCGCTCCCTCGCCTTCAGGGGGATGGTCAAGGAGGCTTCGGAAGGTCGCTTCCATGTAACGTGCAGTGGTTTGAATGGCGTCCATGTCGCCGTTGAATTTGTCGTTCACCCATGCATGCCAGTCGGCGAGGAAAATCATCACGTTGGCCTTTGCCTCAAGCATCCGCTTGCACTGGAGGGCCAGCACCTTCCATCCGATGTGGGCCTTGCCGCTGGGCTCAAATCCGACGTAACATCGAATCACCTCGTCGCCGGCGTGGCTGGAGGCCCCTCCCAGGACCGCCAAGGCATGCTCAATGCCGACGACTTCTTCAACGGAACCGACCATGGTGACCAAGCGTTCTTGGGCGTCCGCATCAAGTGCCTGAAACGCCTCCATGTCGGCCAATTTCCCGGCAATGTCAGGGTCGACGGACATCCGGATTCCCTCAGAACAAATCGTTGAGTTTCTTGACTTGGGTTTCCGTGGGGAGGTCGCCGGCTTCCATGATGGCTTCGAGGTTGGCGATCATCTCAAGGGCGCTGTCAACGGTTCCTTGGTCCAGATTTTGCATCATCTCCATGGATTTGTGAGCCATTTTGATAGCGGATTTGGCCTTTGAGAGCTTCTTGGCGTCCTCTTTGGCCTTGTCGCCTCGTTGTTTGGCGTTGTACCCCGTCGCCTCGTCCAAAAAGGCCGACCATCGTTTTCTGGATTCCATGGCTTGTTCGCGACCGTCTTCGCTGTCAAGGAAGGCAGCAAGGTCAGCGCCTTTCAACTGCTCAACATCAACGGCCAGTTTTCCTGAATCGTCGTACGAGCCTTCGACCTTGACCAGCAAACCGAAACCGCCGGTGAACACGCCATCGGCATCAACGTTGATGTGTTCGAAGTATTGGGTCGCCAATTTTGCCAAGCCTGCGTTGCCACCCATGCTTTTGATGAGTCCTCGTTTAACAGCGAATCGCTCCATGGGTGCGGCACCCGTTCCCGTCTCATAAGGCTCACCGTAGCGATGATTGGCTGGAGGCCAATCAAGGGGAGGTGTTTTCATGCCCGCCCATGTCGCCGAAGCATGCGAACGCGCACGCTGATGGCGTTGGTGCTCACCTCACTGATGCTCGTGCCGATGGCAGGAGCCGAAGAGCTCCTCACCCGCGTGGCGTTGTCCGATGAGGGCGCGTTGGGCGAGAACGACCTCGGCATCCGTGCAGGGGCCGTCTCTCCGGCTGGAACCGATGTGCTCGTGGTGGGCATGGAGGGTTTCGCTCGATTGATTTCCGCGGATGATGCCGGCAATCGGGACATGGATGTGGAGTTGGTCACCGGTCGAAACGTGACCATCAACGATGTTGTGTGGCATCCTCGAGGGAACACGGCCCTGCTGGTGGGCGACGGCGGTTTCGCCATGCGTTACGCTTCTGACGACCACAGTGTCACGTATGTCAACGGGACCTTCACCGTTCTCGGCTACGACCTGACCGCCGTGGTTTGGCGACCTTCGGGCGACTTTGCCTACGTGGCGGCCGATGACGGCTCGGTTTGGAAGTTCGCCGAGCACACGGGCTTTGAGCGCTTGGAGAACCTCGGGCAAACCCGAGTGACCGACCTTGCCTGCCACCGAACTCGGAACATCTGTTTTATCGGCACGCTCGACGAAGGCATTGCGGTCATTGACGGTGATCACCGCGTCCGATGGGTCGGTCAAACTTCTGCGCAAACGTGGGTGGGCATTGATTGCTCCAACCCCCTTCTCAACGAGTGCGTTGGTTTCGCCAGTGGTCTGCTCAGTCGCACCATCAACATCAACACCCTCGACCCGCACCAAACCACGGTTGGCGAAGCCATGCAAATCGGGCTTCCGTCCGGTGAACACACCGGGGTGTCTCGAGGTCACGACGGGACGGCATTGGTTCATCTCGCTCCCCTTGGTTTGGTTCGTCACGATGCCAACACCAACAGCGCCTTCACCGTCCTGATGCCCGAAGACACCGCTGCCTGGGATGCAGCCATCGGTGGGCGAAGTTTGTCGGTGGTTTGGGAAACGGGCTACCTCCGCGGGTTCTTCATCACCGAGTTTGGAAACGTCGTTTCGTTTGTGCCAGCGACCGAGGAAGTGAACACCGGCATCATGGATGTCCTGGTGTTGGGGGCCGTGGCGATTTCTGTCCCCGGGGTCATCCTTGGCCTGATTTACATGAACAGTCCTTGGCTGCAGCGAAAGTACAGTGAACTTCGATTCGGAAAGAAATGAACCTCTTCGCTTTGGAGGGGCGAGGGGTTATGTTGATGAAGCACCCGCGTGGCAGGTCCCTTGAGGGACGACCATGGAGCCGTTTGAAGGTCTGGATTTTTACGACATTGAAAGCCTCCTCACCGAAGAGGAAATCATGATTCGTGACATGGTGCGCGAGTGGGTTGACGAAGCGGTCATCCCCAAAATTGAACAGGCGTGCGAAGAGGGCGTCTTCCTCGATGAATGGCGTGTAGCGCTGGGTGAAATGGGTGTTCTCGGGGCGCCGCTCAAAGGCTATGGATGCCCCGGTCTTTCCTACGTGGCTTACGGCTTGATCTGTCAAGAATTGGAACGCGGCGATAGCGGGCTACGCTCGTTCGCTTCGGTGCAAGGTTCGCTCGCCATGTACCCCATTTGGGACTTCGGCTCCGAGGAGCAAAAAGAGCACTATTTGCCAAAAATGGCCTCCGGTGAATGGGTCGGATGCTTTGGTTTGACCGAACCCGATTACGGCTCGAACCCCGGTGACATGGTCACCAAGGCAGAGGACATGGGCGATCATTACCTGTTGAACGGGGCCAAGATGTGGATCACGAACGGCACCATCGCGGACGTTGCCGTGGTGTGGGCCAAACTCGATGGTGTCATTCGGGGCTTCATCGTTGAGAAAGGCGATGAGGGATTCAGCGCTCCTGAGATGAAAGGCAAGCATTCCCTGAAAGCCAGCGTGACCAGTGAACTGGTCTTTCAAGATTGCAAGATTCCAAAGAACCGCATGCTTCCCGGTGTCAAGGGCCTACGCGGCCCCTTTTCGTGTTTGAACAACGCACGTTATGGCATCTCTTGGGGGGCGCTCGGTTCGGCGATGGCTTGTTTCCACAGCGCCAAGACCTACGCCCTTTCGCGCATTCAATTCGACCATCCCATTGCGTCCTACCAACTCGTGCAAAACAAGTTGGCCTGGATGTTGCGGGAAATCACCAAGGGACAACTCTTGGCCTACCACTTGGGTCGCAAGAAAGACGATGGGACGTGGTTCCCCGAACAAATCTCGTTGGCCAAGATGAACAACGTGGACATTGCGCTTGAAATTGCACGCGTCGCACGAGACATTCACGGAGCGAATGGCATCCTCGACGAGTATCCGGTGATGCGCCACATGGCCAACCTTGAGTCGGTCAAAACTTACGAAGGGACCCATGACATCCACAACCTCATTTTGGGCCGATACATCACGGGCATCCAAGCATTCACCCGGCAAGCGTGAAGGTCGGGGCGATTTGGATGGTGGAACTTGGGCATTATGTTCTGTATGTCAAAGCCATGACGCCCATGGTCAAGTTCTACACCGACGTCGTTGGCTTGAAGGTTGTCGGTACCACCTTTGGCGGGAGGGCCACCGCTTTGAGCGGCGGGCGCACTCACCACGAGTTGCTGTTGCTTGAAGTCGGTCATGCCCCCGGACCCCTTCAGGGTCATCGCGTCGGCCTCTACCACACGGGTTGGTGCATCGGCACCGACGATGCTGATCTGGTGGCGGCCAAGGCGCGTTGCGTTGATGCCGGCGTTCACATTGTCGGTCAGAGCGATCACGGGGTGTCCCATTCCGTTTACGTGGTGGACCCCGACGGCAACGAAGTGGAACTCTATGTTGATGTGGAAGGGTTTGATTGGAAAAACGACGCAACATGGCTCGAGTATCCCGTTCGCCCGCTTCATCTTGAGGAATGAAGCCGGATGTCGCACCGCTTCCCACCCGGCTTGCACCAAGCAGCTATTACGGGGGCCGTTGAAAGAAAACACTTTCACCTTCGCCCGAGGGCACCGCATCCAAGGACATCCACCCATGCCCGTTGAGGAACCGCAATGCTCGACCAAGTCATCCTCGCTCTCGGTGTGTTTTTGATTGCGTTTACGTTTGCACCCGTCGGGATGGGTGGTGGCCTGATTTTTGTCCCTCTGCTGCATTATGTCGGTGGCTGGGAAATCGACGGGGCCCTCATCGCCGTCTCCCTCACCTTGACCGCCGTGGTGAGTTACGGCAGCGGCCTCGCCCATCGCAAAGAGGGTCACGTGAGTGACGACGCCGTGAGGTCTGGATTGGTTGGTGCCGTGCCGGCTGCGTTGCTCGGCGTGGCCATTGTCTTGAGTCTCGGGAGCGATTTGGATTTGATTTTCAAGTTGCTCAGCACCGTGATGCTCGTCTGGTCGCTTCGAAAAACGATTAAGAAATTGTCTTCCGGGGCTCCGGCTCCCGTCACTCAGGACGGCCCTGCGGAATCCGCCTTGCCCGTTCAACACCTTCCGCTTCGCATTGGGACGGGAATCGGAGGTCTCCTTTCGTCCATCCTCGCCATCGGTTCGGGGGTGATCTACGTTCCCGTTTTGCAACAATACGCCCAACTCTCCACCCGTAAAGCCATCGGGTCCAGCCTTCATTTGATGATGGTCGTGGTGCCCGTGGCCATCATCACGCACCTTCTTTTTATCGAATCGGAAGATTGGGAGACCTTGGAACGTCAAGCCCTGTTTCTGCTCTCGCTCCCGTTGTTGACCTATGTTGGTGCGAAATTGGGGGCTCTGTTTGGCATGAAGTACATCTCTTCGGAAAACATCCTCAGGGTGTTTTGTGTGCTGATTGCCGTTGTCCTCGTCAAGTACTTGCTCGATGTCGTGCCTCAACTCTTGTCTTTGGCTTGAGGGCCATACGGTGATTTTCGATGCGGCGCCAACGCAGCCCTATGTGTTGCACAAACGAAGGCGAAGGCCAACATATTAAGAAATTAGGATAACTTAATGTAATGGCCGAGGGAAAGACGCCTCGTGGGGAAACACCTGTTGGAGTTCGAAACGGTGCTTGATGCGACGTTCGTCCAGGACGTCTCGAAAGTCATCAAATGCTTGGGTCATCCCGACCGCCTGCGCATCGTGGAATTGCTTCGCAACACGCCGTTAAAGGTCAAGGACATCCAAGCGATGGTTGGCCTTTCACAGGCCGTGACCTCACAACATTTGAGGCAGATGTATCACCTCGGCATCCTCCGCTCGGAGCGCGAGGGCCAGAACGTGATTTACAGCATCGGAAGCCCGCTGGTGGAGAAGATGTTGAATTGCCTTGAAGAAACCCAAAACATGCTGAAGGAGGACCTAAGATGAGCCATAACGATGAAATTGACTGCAGTGGAATGAGTTGCCCTTTGCCCGTTGTCAAGTCGAAAATGAAGATTGACACGATGAACCCCGGCGAGGTGTTGAAGATCATCACCACTGACCCTGGCTCCTGCAAAGACATCCCTGCGTGGGCCAATCGAGTGGGTCACGAGATGATTGAGGAAGCCGAAGAGAACGGGAAGTACTACTTCCTGGTGAAGCGCGGTGAGTGAGATGGCCAAGAAGAAAATGGCCATCATTGCCGCCCAAGGGAGTCTTGATTGGGCTTACCCGCCGTTCATTCTCGCCTCAACCGCTGCCGCCATGGACATGGAAGTGAAAATTTTCTTCACGTTTTACGGCCTTCCGTTATTGAAGCACAAGATCAAAGCCAAGGTGACCCCAGCGGCGAATCCTGCGATGCCGATGAAGATGCCCTTTGGGCCGAAGGCTTTCCAAGCCATCGACTGGCCCATTCCTCACGCCGTGAGCGGGGTTGTTCCCGGGTTCGATTCGCTGGCCACCTCGCTGATGAAGAAGCAATTCAAGAACAAAGGCGTCGCTACCGTGACGGAACTTCGTGAGATGTGTCTGGCGCTTGGGGTTGACCTCATTGCCTGTCAGATGACGATGGACGTGTTTGGCTTCGAAGAGAAGGATTTCGTCGAGGGCGTGAGTTTTGCTGGCGCCGCCGCCTTCCTTGATTTCGCCGCTGAAGCCGACATTCAACTCATGTGTTGAGGTGAGCGTTTGTCCGAGAGCTTCACGGCCGCTGAAATGTACGGTTGGATTGAAAGCGGTCTTCCTCATTTGTATTTGGATGTCCGCAACGAGGCTGATTTTGAACGGTTTCACGTTGAAGGTCCCAAGGACATCGAACTGCTCAACATTCCGTATTTTGATTTCCTCGAACAACCCGAGGAATCGGTGGCCAAGTTGGATGCTTCTCGCTCCATTCGGGTGATTTGCGCCAAGGAAGGTTCGGCTCAATTCATCGCTGACATGCTCGAAGAGTTCGGTTTCGGTGACATCAAATGGTTGTCGAAGGGGATCGTTGCTTGGGGCAACGTGCTCG
>JADHNB010000019.1 GCA_016779705.1 Candidatus Poseidonia sp.
CACCAAGCAGAGGATTTTCATCGGTGTCGCCGTCAATGTCCTCGTCACACGCATCGATGATGCCGTCGTTATCCAGGTCTTGATCGTTCACGAAACGAACTTGGAACCAATCCACGGGGTTGCCAAGTGCAAATCCACCAATTTCATTGTAGGATGTTTCTCGGGCGTCAGCTGCTGGCCCTGCGGTTTGGACGTAGGTGACGGTGTAATTCATGGTGTGACTAATGAATAGCCAGTTGGTGCTCAAGCCACCCGACGGGCGAAGTTCGACATGGGGTTGGTCAAAATTATCGCTCACAATGTTCACAAAAGCGCTTGATTCGCCGACCTCAGTGATCGCAACGGTCATGGTGATTTGGTGAGTCTTACCCGAATCGGCGGTTGATTGGATGGTGTATCCATCTTCATGCACAACTACACCAATAACGGCAGACCCAACTTGGCCAGAGGTCAGGATGTACGAGGATGTCTCGGCCTTGGTGCAAAATTCCGGTACAAACGTGGCGATGGTCGATTGTGGATCGAGCAACACTTGGGGGATTGAGGCCAGTTCCGCTGAATCCCATGAACGGGTGGATTTGTTGTAAAGGCTGGCGGATTCAACGGTAGAAAAGGTCGTGAGGCCCTCGGCTGAACGGTTGAGCCAAAGATCGCCGTCGCCCCTGAACAACGGCTCAACGGGCGTGTAGTGAACCCAAACCTTTCCGTCATCAAAGGCGGTTGGGCGGGTTGAATAATAATCAAGCAGACCGTCAAGGAATGCATCGTCAGCGGCCGATTCCCAACGCAATCCACGCCACACCCACCGGCTATCGTCGTCGCTGTCAACCCAGAAATCTCCCATGCCTGGAGTTGGAGCAGTGGATCGTTGGAACACGTTGATTCGTGTGGAGGCCCCGGTATCGTACGGCAGGCCTTCCTGTTCGTTTCCAGGTAACAAATTCGTGATCGCCCAAGGCTCGACCGGCTTGTACGTGACCGGTGCGGCCCCGGCATTGCACAGGGCGCGTTCAAGGTCCTCCTCCAAATCGTAAACAGACTCTCCAGAAAGGGAGACAAAACGCTGCCCGTCGTCGTTCAAAGCTTCGTAGTGGGTTTCGGTCCATGACGCCCGTATGGTGACGTTGGAACGTTCCTGACGCAGGTCGTCAGCGGCCCAGTCAGGATGGTAGGTCTGGGCTTTCCAAGAAAGTTGAGTTTGGGCAATGGTTTTGATGGGATAGCGGACACCGTCAACCTCGATTTCCTCTTCTGGAACGAACGCTTCCTCGGATATTTGAGAGAGCAGGGTGATAAGCGCAAGGCCACACATGAGAGCGATGGAAACGAAAACGGTTTTTCCAATACGTGCGGTCAAGTACCGGCGATTCAACGAGCGCTGGGGAAGATGGATCGTCCCGAACAGACTCGGACGATCACCCTCGGCCCCTTGCTTCGGAGCAGTGGAAACATCGTCCAAAGCACTCAATCGTAGGCCTCCCTAAACCGAGTCATGATCTTGTGCCCGACCATGTTCAGGCCGAGCGTGATGGCAAACAGATAGAGGCCAACGGCAAACAGCGAATAGTAGGGTGTGGTTCCGATGGGGAGTTCGCCTCCGATTCGTTGGGCGATGTAGGCCGTCATGGTTTGGGCAGAGCGGAACATGTTGTCAGAATACGTGGCCAACGTTCCAACCGATAAGGTCACGGCCATCGTTTCACCGATAGCACGGGACAGCGCGAGGATGATGGAGGCAAGGATACCGGAAAGGGCCGAAGGCATGGTGACCCTTGCCGTGGTTTCAGTGGTGGTTGCCCCCAAAGCATAGGAGGCTTGCCGCAGACTGTCAGGGACGGCCCGCAGGGCATCTTCCGAAAGGGAGGCGATGAGCGGAGTGATCATGATGCCAACCACGATGGCTCCGTTCAATGGGTTGAACAGTTGGGGTTCTTCTGAAATCCATCCACGTTCCAAAAAGACGGTGCCGAGATCCACCACCAGCGGTGCGATCACGACGAAAGCAAAAAATCCGTAGACAACCGAAGGGATGCCAGCGAGAAGTTCGAGAATGGGTTTGACGATGTTCGCCGTTCGTGGACTGGCGTATTCGGAGAGGAACACCGCCGTTCCAAGGCCGATGGGGATGGCGACCACGAGGGCGCCAAGAGCGACTTGGAGCGTGGTTTGCAACAACGAATTCACACCCATGTGCAAGTCGCTGGTGACGGTAACGGTTTCTGCAGCCGAACGTACGTCGGTTTTCCACCATGTTTGGGTGAAAAACTCCCCGAGCGAGCCGTTGACTCGGGCAACGACATCAAAGTACATGAGCACCAATGTAACCATCACGGCAAGGGCCATGATGGCCCTGGTGTCGCCGTCTAGGGTAGCGAAACGAGTGGACCCCGCCTGATTTCGAGAATCGCTCATGGCCGTGCTCAACCCAACCAACGACAGCGCCAAGAAGATGCTGTGGCCGGTCTGTACGGCATAAAATTCAACGGCCACAAGAAAAGCGGATAAGCCGGCTAAACAGGCGATGGATAGAGGAAGGCGTCCGTCCAATTTCCAACCAAATCCAACCAAGATCAGGCATAGAACGCAGAGCGTCACCAAAATGCTCGCCGATGGTGGGGCAAGCAAAGACATGAATCCGATGCCCAAGAGCACCAAGGCATTGAGGCGAAGGGCGGGAGTCCAAGCATCGATGGCCTCCACCGAAAGATGTTGCAACCATCGCGGGGAAAGGATGGCTGCGAGCACCACCAACAACGTCAACACCCCAAGGAAGAGGCCGACTCGGTCGGCATTGGGGTTGTAAACATCCGGGTCATAGGGGTTGGGCAGACCATCTCCGTCAATGTCTTCGTCCAGGTAATTCGCGATGTTGTCGCCATCCACATCGTTATCGAGAATGGTGCCAGCCCCATCAATAGCATCGTTCTCGACCCCGTCTTCGTCAACATCGGTCTGAGCGGTTTCGTTCCATACCCAAAGGGTGACCCACCATTTTCGGGCCAATTCTGGGTCCTGCTCGTGCAGGATGAGGGCTCCTTCGTTCTCAAGGATCAGGCGTAGAGGAACCTTGGGGTAGGCGGTGTCCCACTGAGAGGGATTTTCTTGAAAATACGTCCCAAGGTACGTTCGTTCCGGGTCAAGCGCCGGTCCCGTGACAGAGGTCCCATCAGCGAGGTCGAACGTTGACCCAACTCGCCCACTGTCATCCGTGTACGTTCCCGTAGCCTCATCCCACTCAAACCGGTCGATGAATGGCTCAGCGATGACAATCTCATGTTCGAGGTCCCAATCAACGATGCAAAACGAATCCAACCAAAGCGGGTCTGAGAGCTTGCCATCGTCGTAAATGGCGGCCTCTTTGATGCCGGCCTTCAAGTCCTCATGCCAATCTTGGGGAGGTTTGTAAGCGTCCACACCGCATCCGAATCCCCGGTAAAACTTGGAGCCAGAATCAAACAAGACGAAGACGATGCCAGCTGTGATCATGATCACGGTGGCGGCCAAAGCGAACAGCACCACCCCGGGTGCTGCTTCTTCAACCCGTCCCTTCCAGCGGCTTGAGCCATTGGAAGCCGTTTTGGGTTTGGCTTCGCTCTCTGCACCCACTGCCCCTGGGCGTGTGCTCGATGGCGAGCTCAATCCTTCACCCCAAACAGAGGAGAGGAGGGGGGGAGAGGCTGGGGCTCGGAAGATGTCGTCAACCCGCCCATCCTGTAATCCCCCGAGAGCCGTTGCTTTCACACAGGGTCTACGAACAGTTGTTCTTGTTTATTCCTCTATAGTCTATTGAGAACACAATACGCCACCCGGTTGGACGGCCAGGTTGCCCCGGCCGTCCGGTTGGGTAGAGGCTTGCGCCGCCTCAGTATTGACCTTCAGCCGCAATGCGTCGGTACATTTCCTGCCAGGTGGCGTCGTCGAGCGGAACGTAGCCAACCTCGGAAATGATCTCGCTGCCGTCTCCGGAGTAGGCCCAGTGCAGGAAGGAGGACACCACATCCCACTTGTCGTTGTTCACGTTCATGAACAAGGGGCGCGAAAGCGGCGAGTACGAGCCGTCTCGAACGGTGTTGGCATTGGGTTCAACGGCAGGTTCCGGTGCGTCTGCAGCGCCGAGTTCCATGTTGTCCACGATCGGTGCTGCCGACAGCGTGGCTTGATTCTCAGCATAGTAGGCAAAGCCGAAGTAACCGATGGCGGCCTCGTCGCCAGTGATGGTGTTCACCAACACGTTGTCATCAGCGGATTGCGTGCCCGTTCGGAAGCCCTGAGCGGCTTCGTCGAGGACGGCTTCGAAGAAGTACTCGTAAGTGCCCGATGCGGCATCGGGATAAGCGAGCACAATCTCGGCGTCAGGGCAGCTAGCGTCAAGTTCCGACCACTTGTGGGTGGTGTCGTCACCGTCGCCGTTGGGCGTGATGGAGGACATGTCGAGGCCGGCGGCCGTTAGCTCTGCACTGGTCTCAGCGGAGAACATCCAGCGCAGTTGGCCGACGCTCAGGCCACCGATGCTGCTGACGCAGGTCTCGGCAGCGCTTCCCTTCTTCATAACCACGGACAGGCCGTCCACGGCAACCACGAGTTGGGTCACGCTGATGCTGGTATCGCCAACAAGGCAGTCGAGTTGACCGTTTTCATCAACCAGGCCCTCGGTGGCTTTCCAGTCACGCGACATGTCGCCGATGTCAACGGGGGTCCCCTTGGCAGAGTTGGCGCAGACGCGTCCGGCGCCAGAGGAGGAGCCGCCGGATTCAACGGTGATCGTCGTCTCTGGGCAAAGGCTGTTGTCTTGGAAGTGTTCGGCCCAAGCCTCAGCAAGTGGCAGAACGGTGGAGGAGCCGGCAATGGAGATGCTGTTGGCGCCGCCGCAGAAGGCATCGTCAAACCAGTCGCTGTTTCCGGCGTTGGTCTTGCCCAGCAAGTGGAGCCAGCGGCCCATGAACATCTGAGCCTCTTGGTTCTCGTTGAGGCTCACGTAACCGACTTCACCCACCTTCGATTGGCCGATCTCGGTAAAGAGGCCGAAGTGCATGAAGGGCAAGGTGTCCTCGAGCGTGGCAGCGTCGATGAGGAGGTTCATGAAGAGCGGTCGGGACAAAGGATTGTACGAACCGTCACGAACCGTCGTGGCATCAGGGGCCACAAAGTCTCCGTCGCTGTTTTTCACGGGTAGGGCCGTGAGGGTGGCTTGGTTCTCTTGGTAGTAGGCATAACCGAAGTAACCAACAGCAGCTTCGTCACCGGTAACGGTGTTCACCAGCACGTTGTCATCTGCGGATTGTTGACCGGAGCGGAAGCCCTGTTCGGCCTCGTGGAGGACGGCTTCAAAGAAGTACTCGTAGGTCCCAGAAGCCCCGTCGGGATACGCCAGCGAGATCTCAGCATCGGGGCAAGAAGCATCGAGTTCAGACCACTTGTGGGTGGCGTCGTCGTTGTCGCCGTTGGGCGTGACCTCGGACATGTCAAGGCCAGCAGCCGTCAACTCGGCAGCGGTTTCAGCCGAGAACATCCAACGCAGTTGGTCGGGCGTGACACCGCCCATCCCGTTGACGCAGGTTTCTGCGGCGCCGCCTTTCTTCACCACCACGGACAAGCCGTCAATGGCCACTTGGAATTGAGCAGCGGAGCGAGTGGTGTCCCCGACCAAACAGTCAAGGATGAACCCGTTGGCTTGACGGGAGGCTTCGGTCGCCTTCCAGTCTCGAGACATGTCACCAATGTCCACGGGCGTTCCCTTGGCAGAGTTGGCGCAAACGCGGCCTGCTCCGGAAGAGGAGCCACCAGACTCAACGGTCACGCTGATGTCGGGGCAGGCTTCCTGGTAGGTCTCGGCCCATGCCTCAGCAAGCGGTAGGACGGTTGAGGACCCGGCGATGCTGATGGACCCGGCAGGTCCACAGGCCACGGGCTCTTCGCCAGCAAGGCGGCTTTCCATGACAGCTTGCTGTTCGTCGGTAAGGGCCACGTACCCCACCGAGTTTGTGAGCAAGTCACCACCGTCACCAAAACCGAATTCAAGGAACGGAACGGTCTTGGCGAGCGAGGCGTCGTCATCGAGGAGGTTCATGAAGAGCGGGCGGGACAGCGGGTTGTAGGTCCCGTCAGCCACAGAGGTGCCGGAAGGGGCCACCATGACGCCAGCGTCGTTCTCAATCGAAGCTGCCGACAAGGTTGCTTGGTTTTCCAAGAAGTAAGCGTAGCCGAAGTATCCAATGGCGGTTTCATCGCCCACCAAGGCATTGACAAGCACGTTGTCGTCAGCGGATTGTTGGCCAGCACGGAACCCTTGCTCGGCTTCATGGAGGACGGCCTCGAAGAAGTACTCGTAGGTGCCCGAGGCGGCATCGGGGTAGGCGAGGGCGATCTCAGCATCGGGGCAGGAAGCGTCGAGTTCCGACCACTTGTGAGTCGTGTCGTCGTTGTCACCGTTGGGGGTCACGACTGACATGTCCAAGCCGGCGGCGGTGAGCTCGGCTGCGGTCTCAGCAGAGAACATCCAGCGGAGTTGGTCGACGGTGAGGCCGCCCATGCCGTTGACGCAGGTTTCCGAAGCGCCGCCCTTCTTCATCACCACGGACAATCCGTCCATGGCGACCACGATTTGACGTGCGCTTCGAGAGGTGTCGCCCACCAGGCAGTCCATGGTGTAGCCGTCGTCGCCGCGGTTGGCTTCAGTGGCTTTCCAGTCTCGGGACATGTCGCCGATGTCAACGGGCGTTCCCTTGGCAGAGTTCGCACAAACGCGACCTGCGCCGGAAGAAGATCCGCCGGATTCGACGGTGATGGAGATGCCGTCGCAGGCCTCTTGGTAGTGCTCAGCCCAAGCTTCAGCGAGGGGGAGAACCGTAGAGGAGCCGGCGATGGTGATGGACCCGTCAGGGCCACAAGCCACCGTACCAACATCAATGGTGGTACCGCCGGTGTTGTTGGTGTCAGTACCGCCGGTGTTGTTGGTGGTGCTGTTCGTGTTCGTTCCACCGTTGTCGGGCGTGTCAACGGTGTCGTCCGTGGTGTCGTCGCCACCCAAACATCCCGCCATGGCGGAAATCATCATCAAGGCCACGAGGGCCAGCGCTTTTTTCTTCGTGGTATGGGTCATCATGTCGTTCCCTTGCTCGGCCGTATTTCCTATGTGACTAAGGGGAATCGTCCATACTCTCATGATTTGTATATAGTCATATATATTACTCAATACAATATGCTCCACAGCGGTAATGCTTAGGAGCCCTACAGAGGAGCGATTCAGATGGTGGTTGAGAACCCGATTGAGTACCGAAAACTGCAAGTCACCGGGGGGTCAACCTTCATCGTGAGCCTCCCAAAAAATTGGATCAAATCCAACAACCTCGGCCCCTCGGACGTGGTGAGCGTGGAGCAACTGCCGTCGGGCGAGGTTCAAATTTCACCTCACGAAGTCAAGGAAACCAAGCGGATGGTGGAAATCGATTTGAGGAAGTATCCGCCCAACACATTGTATGATTGCCTCATCGGCGCTTATGTTAGCGGCGCTGATACGTTGATCGTTCGCAACAAGGACGGGCTTTCCTCAAAGGAACGGCGTTTGGTCCGTCGATTCCTTCGAGACACCCGCGGTATGGAAATCTCCGATGACCAAGTCGATGCTCTCACCATCGTTTCGCTGCTCAATCCCAACGAGTTACCGCTCCAGGTGAGCCTTAACCGAATGTACCTGCTCGTGACCAGTTTAGTTGAGGATGCATTAGCGGTGTTGGAAGGTGAAGACGTTGACCTCCTCTCGGATTACGACGACCGAGAACGGCAAATCGATGCGAGGCGCCTGTTGATTTCCCGTCAGGTGGCCATGATCTTGCAAAACCATCAGGTGGAGCGTGAGATTGGACTCAATCGGTATGGGGCGATGGAACATTCAGTGATGGCTCACTATTTTGAGCGAATGGGCGATCACGCCAACACCCTGGCCCGACTTGTCATGGAAGGATCCGGGGTCATGAAATTCTCACTCGACGAGGCCCCACTCTCGTTCCTCCCCACTTGGCTCAGCGCCTTACGCGACATCGTGAGGAACATGTACTCCAAGGACATACGCGTCCTATCGGATGGGAAATTGAAACTCGAGGAAGTCATCAACCAGTTGTCACAACACGAAGAGATGTTGATGGCAACCAATAAACAGCGCACAACGCTCTTGATTGAATTTCGTATCTCAGAAATTGCCCGGCGCCTCTGTGGATACAGCATTGACATGACGGAAACACTCATCAACATGCTCCTCGCTGCTCGAACCGACACCATCGTGAAGGAGGCATGATGCATGGCGCCCCCCATTCGAACCAATCTTGATCGCCGAATGGCATTGCTTACCGAGGCCTTGGACGAGTTTTTTGGCTCCATCACCAAAGAATACGCTCTCGCCATCCAAGCCATTGGAGAGCCAGAAGACGTGCCAGTTGCGAAAATTGTCAAACTTCGAGAACGTGCTCAACGACAGGCCGAGAGCCTATCGCAAGAGTTGTTGCTCGTACTGACATTGAATCAGCCGCTTTTGCAAGATTTGCGGGTCATCGCCGCCTACCTTCGGGGCATTGATGTTATCGAGCGCTTAGCTCGCCACGCAAGGGACGTTTCGCTCACGATGGCAGAGTGGGCGAGGCAGCAATCAACCACCGACGATGAAGTCGTGAGAACCGGGTTGGAAGATCTGGGTAGATCGGTGAGTCAACTGATTGATGTCTTAAGGGAACACCTCATCAACCAGACTGAAATCCAACCGGTAATCATCACGGAATCATGGAGCTCCATCCAAACCCAATACGAAACAATGTCAAAAATCATCCTTGAGGCAGAAAAAGACGTGACAGGGGGTCGAGAAGGTCGGTTGCTCCTATCAAAGGTGGCCAGTCGATTTGAGCGTTCAGGTTACAACTTGGTGCGGCTGGCTGGGTTGTGGCACTACGCCTTGGAAAACGAGTGGATTCACTACGAGCATTGATTCTTCAAAGGAAACGCCATAAACGCCAGCGTCAACCCACCTTCATGGTTGCAAACGACATGGACTTCATCGGCGGCGGCTTCAAACTTACCACCCCCTACACGTTTGTGGGGTGGCTGATTTGGGTCTTTGGCGGCGTCATCACCGCCTTCGGCATGATTTCGATGGGCAGTGAAGGGTTACCGATGGGTCTCGGCATCGCCGCCATGGGCTTGCTCGTGATGGCGGGCGGCACCCCTGGAAGCTTGGAAGCGGGATTGCATCACCTGCGCAAAGGAGCCATGCCTCCTGAGGAACTGGAAGCGAAGGCCCAGCAAAGCGGCTTGACCGTGGACAGTTGGTTCCTTCAGCAAACCACGCTCGTACCCACCAACGACCCGAACGATTGGATCCTGCCCGCTCCCGGGCCCCAAACCTGGGACAGCGCCAACCCGTACGGGCCTCACGGAGACGGTTCTCCGCTACCGGAACACCCCGTCAAAGTGGGCACGCCTCGGCCGGCGACGATGACGTCCTTTGCGGTGTTTGCAAGCCTCGCCGTCCTTTGCGGACTTGGGGCCGTGGGGGCCGTCATGCAAGCCGAGCCCGTTGACCCCTCCGAAGACATGGGAGCCACCCCCGCGCTCATCATCGCCGCAGTCGGACTCGTGATGTCGTTGGTCGGGTACTTCAGGTCCAAGGCCTTGGCCCAAATGCTCGACACCCCCACCTCCCTCGTGCGTTCGGCTGCCGTGGGCCATCCCGAATTGGTCGGTCAAGTCCGCCCCGGTTTGACCGGTGGCATGACGGTGAACGTGGATGGGAGCGACCGAATGGTCATGCACAACATGGTTGGCTTCTATTGGACTTACGAACAATATCAGTGCCGAACGGTGCGAGACAGTGAAGGGAACACCAAGGAAGAGTGCTCCTGGGTGACGATTCGCTCGGACCGAGGGGGCGTTCCTTTCATGCTCCACGACGGTACCGGTGGCATCAAAGTGAACCTCACCAGTTTCAAGCGAACCGACTACGGTCAGTTCCTGAAGCGTTGGGACGGGGCCTTCGCTGAATCCCTCGGCAAGCAACTCATGGCCTCGGCCGTCGCCGGTCTTCTGGGAGGTGCAACCGTGAAAGAGCATCGATGGACCTTGTACGGTCTGCGTTTGGGCGACCCGGTGTATGTTCTTGGACAGACCAAGCCACGACCCGCTGAAGAACTCCAGGCCGAAGGGTTGGACGGGACGCTGGGAAACAGCACCATCGAAGTCTGGGGCAACGAGGACGCCCCGGGAACCAAGTGCACCCTCATGCGAGGGTCCGAGCTCTCCAACATCGGAAAATCCCGCTCGGGCTTTGAAATGTTGATGCCGCCGATCGTCTTGATGCTGGGGGGCCTCGCCCTCCTTGGCCTTGCTTGAACGATTGGCCAGCGACGACGAGTGATGCGGAATGGGTGCGCAAGACGTTGGAACCGGCGCCTTGGACCTGCTGGTGGAAGGCGGTCTGTTCTATGCGCTGCCGCTGTTCGGCATCTCGCTCCTGCTGGTGGTGGAAGGTCGCAAACGAATCCCGCTCACCATCGGGTTGGTTGGTTTCGTCCTCGGGTTCGGCCTCGTGGGCGAACTCTACCCGTTGCTGAGCGATTCCCTCCCTGTGGGCGAACAGGGTTTCCGATTGCTCGCCGCCGTCCTCATCGCCGGCATTTCGGTGAGCGTTGCCGAGATGGCGATGCGCTTTTTGGCGGCGGGGTTGGTGTACATCGTCATCACCAACCTCATTGCGAGCGGACAACGATTTGACATTGACCTCGAGGGAGACGCGTTTCTTTCGGGTGTGCTGACCCTCATTGCGTTCTTCCTGAGTTTTGGATTCCGTCGATTAATACCGGCCTTGATGGCGGGTTTGGTCGGCACGCTGGGGATGATGCTTTCCGTCTACATCATGCTGGGTTGGCCCGTTGAACGCTTGAACGGGGTTGACGCTCCTGACGCGTATTTGGCCTTCATCGGCATGCTCGTGAGCGCCTACCTCCAATGGAAGCACCTCCAACGCAAGCGAGAACGAGATGAAGAGCCTGAAGTTGAGAAGGAATACATCTTCTGATTCAAACGCTCAGGGCGTTGCCCAAAGCGAGACCGAGGGCATAGGAAAGCAAGGTGATGAACGCAAGGATGCTCAGCATTTCGATGAACCGGGGGAAAAACGGCACACCTTGTCTAGAGGTGAGCCAACCGTTGAAGGCCGCTACCACGCCAACGCCAAGCATCAACGTAACCGCAAACGCCACGAGATGGGCGTCCAGGTCGCCGAGGCCTTGTTCAATCAACAAATACGGAGCGATGAGCACCAACACCACCGCAAAATACGCTGCCCAGGTTGAGAGCGCTGCCTTAAGCGGTGAGCCCCCGGCGGGCTCTGCCCGTTTTGAAAGAAATTCAGACGCCCCCATGCTGCACGACGCCGCCACGCCCGTGACCATGCCGGAAAGGGCGATGAGCGACATGTCTTGGAACGCAAAGGTGAGTCCGGCCAAAATGCCGGTCATTTCGATGAGCGCGTCGGAGACACCGAGAACGACGCTGCTGGAATAGTCGTCCTCCTCTGCCATGCTTGTCCCACGTACGGGACGCCAAAAAACCCTGTGCGGTGCTCCGGAGGGTAGACGCCGTCCAACCAAGGTTATGACCCTCGGAGCCAAGCCGTCTTCATGCCCGTTGCCTTCGTGACCGGAGCCAACCGTGGATTGGGATTCGAAATGACACGCCAATTGTTGGCACGGGGCTACACCGTCCACGCCACTTACCGTTCCGGTGAAGGTGATTTATCCTCGCTTGCCCAACCCGGTCTGCACCTGCACCGGATGGACGTGCGAGACGAGATGGCCATCGCCTCGACCCTGAGCGCCATCGACACGGGCCTTGACCTGGTGGTGAACAACGCTGGGATTTCGGATGGTCGATGGAAACGCGTTGAAGACATCGATTTCGATACTGTCGAGGACGTCTTCGCCGTCAACGCCGTTGCTCCCGTGAGGGTCACCCAA
Organism: Candidatus Poseidonia sp.; assembly: GCA_016779705.1. Lineage (GTDB taxonomy): Archaea > Thermoplasmatota > Poseidoniia > Poseidoniales > Poseidoniaceae > Poseidonia. The sequence continues at coordinate 11,997 of JADHNB010000019.1, forward strand.
CTCGCTCTACCGCTGCTCGACCGTGCCGGCGGCGGGACCGTGGTCATGCTCTCCAGCCTCATGGCCAGTCTCGACGATTGTCAAAGCGGGAAGTCCTACGCCTATCGCGCGTCGAAAACGGCGCTGAACATGTTCACGGTGGCCATGAAAAACGAACTCGCTGAACGGAACATTTCGTTGCTGCTGATTCACCCTGGATGGGTTGAGACCGACATGGGCGGACCCAACGCGCCGGTGCAACCCGAAGAGAGCGTCGAGGGGATCCTTGACCGCATTGACGAGCAAACGCTGGTCATGTCCGGACGCTTTGTTGAATACACCGGCCGTCCGTTGCCCTGGTAGGCTGGTCAGATGTCCTCCACACCCGTCCAAAACGCCAGGCTGTTTCACCCCGTGTTGGTGGTCGGATGCCTCATCATTCTGGTCAGTTTTTCGATTCGGGCAACCTTTGGGGTGTTTCAAATCCCCATTGCCGAAGAATTCGGTTGGCCTCGTGCAGAATTCAGCCTCGCCATCGCCATCCAAAACCTCGCATGGGGTTTCGGGCAACCCATTTTTGGAGCCGTTGCTGAACGCATAGGCGATCGAAAAGCCATCGTCTTTGGAGCGATACTCTACGCCATGGGGTTGTTGTTGTCGGCGGGCGCCACCACGCCCCTCGAACATCAATTCTACGAGGTGCTCGTCGGTTTCGGAATTGCGGGCACGGGCTTTGGCGTGGTGTTGGCGGTGGTCGGCCGAGCCAGCGCTCCCGAACACCGTTCCATGGCGTTGGCCATCACCACCGCATCGGGCTCCTTGGGGCAAGTGGTGGGTCCTCCCGTGGCCGAGGGTTTGTTGCGAATCATGCCATGGACGTCCGTGTTCACGGTGTTCGCCGTTTGCATCCTTGCCACCTTGCTCCTGCTGCCTTGGATGAAAGCCCCCGCCATGGCCAACAAAGGTGAATTGGAAGAAACCATGGGTGAAGTGTTGCTGAAGGCGTTCAAGGACCCCACTTTCTCGCTGATTTTCTTCGGCTTTTTCTCGTGCGGTTACCAGTTGGCCTTCATCACCGCCCATTTCCCTGCACTCATCACCGAGATGAGTTCGGACATCGCCAGCGAGGGATGGTTGGCGTCCTTGGGCATCAATTCCACCGCCGCTCTGGGGGCGATTTCAATTTCAGTCATCGGCTTAGCGAACATCGTGGGCACATTAACCGCTGGTTGGGCTGGCAATCGGTGGCTGAGAAAGCATCTGTTGACCGGCGTCTACACGGGTCGAACGGTGGTGGCCGCGTGGTTCATCCTCACGCCCATCTCGCCCACAACCGTGCTCGTGTTTTCCTTGTTGATGGGGTTGCTTTGGTTGGCCACCGTTCCGCTGACCAGCGGCCTCATCGCCCATATCTACGGGCTGAAGTACATGGGAACGCTGTACGGTCTTGTTTTCATGTCCCATCAGGTCGGGAGTTTTCTCGGCGTTTGGCTCGGCGGGGTGTTGTACGATAGCACGGGGTCCTACACCCTGGTGTGGTGGATTGGGGTCGGTGCCGGGGCCTTTTCGGCCATCTTGCATGCGCTGGTCCGAGAATCGCCTCCCGAGAAGGCATCCCTGACCAACGCTGCGGCAGCTTAAGCACACGATGTGCAAACGCCACGAAGCGTCAACTCAACCTGCTCAACGTCGACCAGTCCGCTGGCCTCGATAGCGTCATACGGTGCAGGCAAGGGAATGTCCCAAAGGCGCCCACACGCCGTGCACGTCGCGTGGCCGTGCGCTTCGTTGTTGCAATCGTAACGAAGTTCTCCTTCGTGCTCAACGGTGGTGATCGACCCGTCTTGAGCCAGGAGGGTCAAGTTCCGGTACACGGTGGCCAACCCGATGCCGAGCGGGGAGAGGTCGTGGTGGATTTCTTGTGCCGTTGGATGGTCGCAACGGTTCATGACGTTGTCATAGATCGCTTGCTTTTGGCGGGTCATCCGTCGTGCTGGAGCCGTTTCTCCACGCTGAACGTTGGGTTCAGGCATGGGTAAAACCCGCCTCAAGCCACATCAAAGCGGTCGGCATTCATGACCTTGTTCCATGCTGCGATGAAGTCGTTGACGAACTTGTCGTTGTTGTCGTCTTGAGCGTACACCTCAGCGACGGCGCGAAGTTGCGAGTTGCTACCGAACACCAGATCGTAGCGGGAAGCGGTGCGAACATCGGCGCCCGTGGCGCGGTCCTTGGCTTGGTAGGAGTTGCTGCCGGTTGGGGTCCATGCCACGTTCATGTCGAGCAGGGTCGTGAAGAACGAGTTGTCCAGCGAGTCGCCGCTTCCCCAAAGGCCACGGTCGTCGGAGCTGACGCCCAACGAACGGAGGCCGCCAACCAAGACGGTCATCTCGGGGGCGGTGAGGCCAAGGAGTTGGGCTTTGTCAAGCATCATTTCTTCGGGCGTCACGGCGTAGTTCTTCTTCAAGAAGTTCCGGAAACCGCAGGAAACGGGTTCGAGCACCGCAAAGGAGGCGGTGTCGGTTTGCTCTTCCGTGGCGTCGCCACGGCCGGGCGTGAACGGAACGGTGACGCCGGAAGCCGTTTCGATACCGACGCAACCAGCGAGGACGATGGTGTCAGCCACGCTGGCGCCGTGAGCGGCAGCCAGCGGTTCCAAAACACCGAGCACCTTCGAGAGTTGCTCGGGTTTGTTGGCCTCCCAGTCCTTCTGAGGAGCGAGGCGGATGCGAGCGCCGTTGGCGCCACCGCGTTTGTCGGAGCCGCGGAAGGTGGAGGCGCTGGCCCAGGCGGTCTCGACCATCTCAGCGATGGAGAGGCCGGAGCCCTTGATGGCGGCCTTGAGAGCGTCCACGTCGTAGGAGGAGGAACCCGGCGTGACGGGGTCTTGCCAGATGAGTTCCTCATCGGGAACATCGGGTCCAAGGTAACGGGCCTTCGGACCCATGTCGCGGTGAAGCAACTTGAACCAAGCACGGGCGAAAGCATCGCCGAATTCGTCGGGGTTCTCGTGGAAGTGCTTGGAGATCTTGCGGTAAGCAGGATCGCGAATCATGGCCATGTCGGCCGTGGTCATCATCGTGGGCACCTTGAGAGAAGCGTCTTCGGCGTCGGGCGCCATGTCTTCTTCATCCGGGTTGCCGGGCGTCCATTGGTTGGCGCCGGCTGGGCTCTTGACGAGGGTCCAGTCGTCTTCGTACTTGAACAACAAGTCGAAGTAACCGTTGTCCCATTGGGTGGGGTTGGCCGTCCAAGCGCCTTCAATGCCGCTCGTGATGGCGTCTCGTCCCTTGCCTGAGCCGTGGGAACTGATCCAACCGAAGCCCTGGTGTTCGATGTCGGCGCCTTCGGGTTCTGCACCCACGAGACCGGCATCGCCAGCACCGTGAGCCTTGCCGAAGGTGTGACCGCCAGCCGTGAGAGCCACCGTTTCTTCGTCGTTCATGGCCATGCGAGCAAAGGTTTCGCGAATGTCTTGGGCGCTGAGCAAGGGGTCGGGGTTGCCGTTCGGGCCTTCGGGGTTGACGTAAATCAGACCCATTTGGACCGCAGCGAGGGGGTTCTCGAGGTCTTGACGGGTGTCACCGTATCGGTTGTCACCAAGCCATTCGTCTTCGGCGCCCCAGTAGATGTCTTCTTCGGGATGCCAGATGTCCTCACGGCCGCCGCCGAAGCCGAACACAGGGCCACCCATGGACTCGATGGCGACGATGCCGGTCAACACAAGGAGGTCAGCCCAACTGATCTTGTTGCCGTACTTCTGCTTGATGGGCCAGAGGAGGCGGCGGGCCTTGTCGAGGTTGCCGTTGTCGGGCCAGCTGTTGAGGGGGGCGTAGCGCTGGGCACCGGTGCCGGCGCCGCCACGACCGTCGCCGATGCGGTAGGTTCCAGCGGCGTGCCAGGTCATGCGGATGAAGAAGGGGCCGTAGTGGCCGTAATCGGCGGGCCACCAGTCTTGACTGTCGGTCATGAGCGCTTTGAGGTCAGCCTTGAGCGCGTTGTAGTCAAGTTTGCCAAAGGCCTTGGTGTAGCTGAAATCGGGGTCCATGGGGTTGGACTTGCGGTCGTGTTGGTGCAGGATACTGAGGTTGAGGTTCGTGGGCCACCAGTCTTGGTTGGACCGCTTGTCGCTGGCTGAGGAGGTCATTCCGCCGTGCATGACGGGGCATTTGGCATCGCTGTCGTGGTGGTGCATGAGTTCGGCTGATTTCAGTGGCTTATAATATTGAGTTTCGTTCTCAATAACGCCAAGGTTCAAGCAGATGGTCCAATGGGTTGGTTTCATGGTCGATGATGCGCCGCTGGTCACGTTGGTCAAGGCCAAGGAAATTGACACGAGGCCGGCGCTTGAGGAGGCTGAAACGGCGTTGGAGCGCACCCTCACCATGTTGTGTTCCTTTCTCTCGGTAAGGGATTTGTTGTCCTTCTTGAGCTCGCCACCGTTTGCACGCCTTGCCCGTCAAGGCACGCCTTGGTTGGTGTTTGAACTGGGTTTGTACCAAGACCATACCAAGACGTTACAACTCATTCCTGAGTACGACGCCATCACGTTGGCCGATTCGGCCGCTACAGAGGTCTTTGAGAACAACCTTTGGCGCGGACAGCCCGACGAAACCATGGAAGCAGCGTTGGAACGGTGGGTTTCGTTCGTTGCTTCGTTGAATCAATAAAAAATGGAGCAGCACGTCAGGGAGCCGTCCGCTGCTCGAATTTCGCTCATGTCGAGTTCAATCAATTCCAATCCACGCTCTCGCAACGCTTGGTGAACCGTTGGATACCCCTTAGCGACCATGACCTTCCCGTTGGGCAAGCCGATGGTGTTGCATCCATACGCTTCTTCGGAGGGAATCCAAATCAACTCACACCCCTCGGGCAGCGGTCCAAAATCTTCCGGTGAAAGGTACCCCTCCGGGACCAGGATGATCTCATCGGTCGGCGTGGAGGTGATGCTGGTGAGGTGGAGGGCGTTTTCGGGAATTTGAATCACCCGTAGTTCCATGTCGGAGGTTTCAAGCAGGCTTCGGAGGCTGTTAATGCCCAACTCGTTGGTTCGCGAAGACTTTCCAACGTAGAACAAATCACCAAGGCGAATGATGTCGCCTCCGTCCATTCGCGCTTCTCCGCCCATCGTGCAGGTTTGGACACCGTCGAGTTCGGCCATGAGGAAGTCGGCGATGGGGGGTTGTTCAGCCACACGAGAAGGGTGTCCGGGCATTGGCAGCAGCATGCGACCGTCGATCACGACGGCTTGGTCTTCAACAAAAATGCAGTCGGGATGGCGGTCGTCGGCTTCGATGGCATGCACTCGAACACCGTTGGCTTCCAAGGCATCAATGTAGGCCTGGTGTTGGCGCCTGGCCAACGCCACGTCGGTGGGGCCCGTGCCGAAGTACTTCGCCAAAGCGCGGGTGAAGGTTTCAGGTACATGGCGAACAAGTGCCCGCTTTTTTTGGTCCGTCCTAACGGAGGCCATGATTGAACGGATGGACGGGGTCCCTTAACCCTTCGCCTTTTTTCGGTAGTCGGTTTCCGTTGAACGGAAATTTCCGCTTGCAGCACCGCCGTCGACGTCTGATGGGGCGGTGAGCCGTTGCTTTGAACAGGGAGTGACGGGTGGCCGAGCCATGGCCAACCGCCGTTTCCAAGCTTTGCTCCTTGTGTGGCTCATGCTCGTCGCCCCTTTGGCGGGCTGTTTCGGTGAAGACGAGGTCGAAGGAATACAGGCCGATGCTCTCGAGATCGTTGAAGTGGACGCCCTCCAAGGCGGCATGTGGCAACAAATCACCTTGGTCGCCAAAGAAGACCTGGCCGTGTACATCCCCTATTTCATTCAGGACCCCGGCTCACTTCGAGCCCAAAACGGCACCGTCCTCGACCTGAACCAAGGCGAGCGGGTGAGCGTGAACGTGTTGTTCCCGCCACGCAACGATGAGGTCGTCTTTTTCCTCGGGGAAGTTGGACGCGTCGACTGGCCGATTCGAAGCGCCAATCAATCGTGGATGACGTGGCTTGCTGAAGGCAACGAAGGCGGTGCCGTCGAAGCCGTCCCCAATCAGGACGAGGGGGGCATGTGGCCGTGGCTGGTGGCAGGGAACAGCACCGGCGGTGACGTCACCGCCGTGACGATGAACACGGTTCGGCCCCAACGAAGCGACTTGACCGAGGAAAACGGGGTCGCTGCGTCCGGAGGTTGGCTCAACGGACGAGACGTGTTCGAGTGGGTGGAATTCATCACCGACGAGACGGCTGACCCCACTGACCCCTACGACGGGGCCGTGGGCTACCTTGACCGGTGGATTGGCAACGGCAATCCCGCCTACGAGGACGCCATTGCGTATTTCGAAGGGGTCATGGTTGGGTACGGTTTGGACGTCGAAGTTCACCGCTTCCAATCCGGAACCCTGTGGGCCGTGAACATTTGCGGATACAAAACCGGGACGGTCTTTCCCAACGAATGGCTGGTCTTCGGGGCCCACTTTGACATCGCGCCCCCGGTGGCCTACCTCCCTGGGCCCAATCTTCCCGGCTACGGCACACGCACCGGCGCCTACGATAATTCGGCTGGAACCAGCATGGTGTTGACGACGGCGAGCGTCTTGGCTGACTTTGACGCCCGCCGCACCATGGTGTTCTGTCTATGGTCTTCCGAAGAAGAAGGTTTGTGGGGCTCAAGCGCCTTCACGGGCGACGTGCCTGAGGGCGTGACCATCAGCAACTACCTCAATTTGGACATGGCCGGCATCAATTATCCCGGTGATTACGCGCTTTCGGTCTACTTGGGGCCCGATGGGTCCGGTGACGTGATTGACCAAGCGGGGATGTACCACCTGGCCGAATGGATCGGTGCGGACGCCTTTGACCTCGCCTACCAGATGGAGCGGGGGCGAGCCGAGTGGGAAGCGGCTGGAGAATCACCGCTGTGGCAAAACAACTACGAAGACACCGTGGCCATTTACGAATCCCCCACCGCTCGAAGCGACCATCAACCCTTCCAGGACATCGGCGTGGCCACCTTGGGTTGGAACGGCGTCGTGGACGGTTATCCGTGCTATCATCGAAATTGCGACACCCTCGACACCATGAAAGGGTACATGGAAACCGACACCGCCACCGGTGAAGCGAACCTCGTTCATTCGTGGGACATCGTCACGTGGTGGGCAGTCTATGCCTTCCTCCACATGGACCAAACACCGGTGCCCAACGAATTGTGACGTTTTCTCGGGGTTTGCATTGCTTGCTGTGTGATGCAGACGGTAAGCAGAGGGTAGGCTATGACAAAGCCCACTGCGAGCCCTCTGATTTGGTCAAAACGAATCAGTGGGTTTGTGCATTGACCCTTTGATTTACTGCTTCAATCACTACATCTAAGATTCAACGATAATTTTCGGTTATCATCAATATCTTAATGATGCATGTGCAATGTGAGTGAAATATGTCGGAAAGTGCCCTGAAGAGGTTTGTTAACGAATTGGCGGGCAAGGTTGTCCTTATTGTGATGGGCATTGCTTTCATGATGAACAGTCCAATTTTTGGGAATATTGTTGATGATCCGAATTTGTCAGAACTCGTTGCTGTTAATACTCGGCTCCTCGGTCTTGTTTTGATTATTTTTGGTGCGCTTAATATCGTAACATCATACTATCTCGCCGTTGTTGAGAAGGAAGAAATTGCAGAGGCGAAAGACGCAGAGTGAATCAGAGGGTCCCTCTGATTAGACGGGTCATCAGTCGTACCCACTGCCTACCCGTCGCGTCAGAGGGCACCCCCTGACGCGATGGGTCATCAGAGGGGACCCCTCTGATTAGGTGCCTATGATTGACCGTTTGATTCGGATTCCAATCTCTCATGAATTTCTTCTCGTTGTCGCCAATGATTTCTGCATGTGACCTCGTTGGGTTCACATGATTGTAAGCACCTTCTTTTCCCATTCCGCAACATGGCATGGCATCTACCAAATTCTTGACGATTGTCAGCAATATTTCTACTACGAATCCTTCTGTTTCGGGCTCTAACATCGTCTTTGCTATCGTCTAGTGCTTTGAGTTTCTTCCTATGGGCATGATGTAGACGGAAGAAAACCGAAGAGTCTGTCATGTCGTGGCATTCGATGCATAACTCGGCAATATTACCAGGATTTGTCAACAGATCTTCCCTTCCGAGTTTCTTTGCTTTTGCTTGGCTTATGATATGATGCATCTCAGTTAGCCCTTCTTCGCCACAAATACGGCAAATACCAGTGACCTCTACGCCATATCTTTCTTCCATAAGGGAGAGAACTTCCCTGATGTTATTGAACATTTCATTTCCTATGCCAAATCCTGATTCCCCAATTTGATGGAGGTGTGAACTTGAGCCTCTCTTTGTGGAACTCGTTCTGAATGGTTCTTGATACGCCTGTGCCATACCAATCACCACCCTTCTTGCCCTTGATACCCTGCCTGTTGAGGGCTCTTGCTACGGCTGAATAAGAGAGCCCGTTTGTGTCAATTTGCCACACCATGTAGTCAATGATATTCTGCTCATACCAATTCGGTTTGAGCGAACCGTTCTCATCCACGTCCCATCCGTAAATGGCATCGGTGAATTTTTTGTGAGACGATTTGAGTTGATTCATCCCGACCTGAGTTCTCTCTGATATGAGCCCTCTCTCCATCTCAGCAAGCCCTGCCATGACGATGAGGAAGAACCTCCCGAATGAAGAACTCGTATCGAGGGCTTCTCCATTGAGGTCGATGATGTGCA
>JADHNB010000020.1 GCA_016779705.1 Candidatus Poseidonia sp.
GGCGTTGGGGTCGCAGTTCATCATGGCTTGACCAATGTCGGACTCCAAATCACCGGTCCAAATGTTCGGGATACGGTACTTTTGAGCCTCAATGGGCCCTGGAAGTTTGGTCACGGCCATGTCGAGCAGCACTTCGTGAACGGGGGCTTTCTCGGCGAGGGACCGCTGGTCTTCGTTGTTGCAGTATTCGAAAATTTCCTTGAAGGAAATGCCGGATTTGGCCATGTAAGGGACGGTGATGCCCCAGTTGTGGTAGGCCGATCCGAAGGCCACGGTACCGTCTTGGACGGAAACCTGCCATTCTTTCTTCTTGTTTTCAGGGGCGAACTGCTTGATGAGCTTGTTGACTTTCTTGATGGTCTCGGTAAATCGAGCCATCATGTCTTCCGGCGTCACTTGCAACTCGTTGATGAGGCGGTCGACCTTGTTGATGAAGAGAACGGGCTTGACCTTTTCCTTCAGAGCTTGGCGAACCACCGTTTCGGTTTGAGGCATGGGGCCCTCGACCGCACAGGCAAGGATGAAGCATCCATCCACAGCGCGCATGGCACGGGTCACGTCACCACCGAAGTCGACGTGACCTGGGGTGTCGATGAGGTTGATGAGGTAGTCCGTGCCCCCTACGGCGTGAACCATGGAAGCGGAAGCGGCGTTGATGGTGATGCCACGGGCCGATTCTTGTTCGTCAAAGTCAAGCACACGAGCGGCGCCGGCGAGTTCGTTGGACATCATGCCCGCACCGGCAATGAGATTGTCGGAAAGGGTCGTCTTCCCGTGATCAATGTGAGCGGCAATGCACAAGTTCCTGATTTGAGGCAGAACGTGCATCACTTCGGTTGCTTTCTTGATGTTGTCTTCTTTGCGTCCCATGGTCACCACCGACTCTCGTTGATTTGGGCCACCTGAACGGGGTTCTTAAGTGCCGCGTTGAAGGAAGGCGGGCCGTGGTTGGTCCTTGCTTCGCTCAACGGTACGGAGGAGACAAAACAACGGCCTCGATCCAGGGCAATCACGCGGCCACGAAGTGGCTGATGGACGGGCCGAAGCGATCAACGAGCGGAAGCGGCGATGCGCTCGACTTCTTCCTTTTTGCTCACGGCGTAGGAGGTTACGTCGCGTTCACTGGCTTTCGTCAATTCATTAATGATGCAACTTTGGAGCGTGCGCTTTGATTTGTGCGTGCCTTGCTGAGCGCCCTTGGCCAGGTTGGCCAGCGCCACGTCAAGGCGACGGGAAGGCGAGGAATCGACCGCTTTGGGTTGGGAGACGGCCCCGAACTTGATGCGGGTGATCTCTTCCATGGGGGCTGCGGAGCAAATGGCATCGACAAAGACCTGAAGTGGGTTGTTCCCGGAGCGCTCGGCGATGTGGTCGAGGGCGCCCTCAAAGGCCTTCATGGCGCCCATCTTCTTGCCGGTGTACGAACCGGTTCGCATGAGTTTGTTGATGTAGCGCTCAACGACGGAAAGTTTCGACTTACCGAACCACGCATTGGCGTGACGACCACCGGTGTGAGGCACACCCACGGTGGTGAGGTTGATGTACGGTGCCAAGCCGGGGTCACGGCAGGTCACTTCGCTCGCGTCCCACTTGCCAAACACTTTGGTGCCGATACCGGCAATGGGCTTGACTTCAACTACACTGGATTCTTCGTCGCTCATCTTCAACACCTCAGCGGACGGGCTTCTCCTTTCGGCCACGGACCATCTCGTCGAGGGAGACGCCGTTTACTTGAATGACCTTGTAACGAACACCGGGAATATCACCGTACGAACGACCCATACGGCCGCCGATACCTTCGACCATGACTTCGTCGTGTTCGTCGATGAAGTTGATAGCGCCGTCGCCAGGAGCGAAGGCCGTGAGTTTGTTTCCGTTCTTGATGAGGGAGATCTTGACCGCCTTGCGGATGCCGGAGTTGGGTTGCTTGGCCTCAATACCGACCTTTTCAACGACGATGCCCTTGGCCTGAGTCGACCCTGCAAGCGGGTCATGCTTGGCGCGGGACTTGAGCATGCGCTTCTTGTATCGGCGGTCAGACCAACGGAATTTTTGTCGGTCTTTGGCCATCTTTGCACCGGCGAAGAGTCCTCTGCCCATCATGGTCACCTCTATGAAGCACTTCGCCGACTTGCCGCCCCTATTTAATCAAATCCCTCATCCTTGGCTCGGCATCGGCGGCGTCGTTTGGTTTTCACCCCTTGAACCCACCGTTGGGGATGAACAACTTCAAGCGACGCCTGCGGCTCGCTAAAACATGGCCTTTCGCGACCACCTGGCGGCGGCGACCCACGAATCGGCACCCATCAGCCTCGTTCACGGCATGTTGGAGCATTCACAAAAGAGCCAGCACGCCATGACCCTGTTCACCAACATCACCGAATGCCCCGGCCATCGAGCCGCCATCAACATGCTCACCCGTGACCGATTGTGCGCGGCCATTGGCATCGAACCCGAGGCTTACATCGACACGCTTGGATGGGCCATGGACCACCCCAGCGAGCCGGTGATCGTCTCAACCGATGAAGCGGCCTGCTTGGAAAACATCGCTGACCAAGTCAATCTGCAATCCATCCCCATCCCCCACCACTGGCCTGAGGACCGAGGACGCTATTCGTCGGCCAGCATCATCATCGCCGAGGACAACGGCATCCGAAACGTTTCCTTCCATCGACAATTCTTGCGCGACGAGAATCACCTCGTGGTTCGGTTGGTCCCTCGGCACCTTCGAACCATGGTGAATCAAGCACGAAGTGAGGGCCGAGAAGTTTCCGTCGCCATCGTCAACGCCCCCGACCCGGTGGTGCTCCTGGCTGCAGCGATGTCCTTTAACGAGAACATCGACGAACTGACCATTGCCGCTGCGTTGCACGAAAAATTGTACGGCACCCCGCTTCGATTGGTCGAGTTGCCCAACGGCGTACAAGCACCTGCGGATGCCGAGTATGTCTGGTGGGGCCGAATCACACTCGCAGACGACGATGAGGGGCCGTACGTGGACATCACCGGGACGGTGGACGACGTTCGCCAAGAACCCGTCATCGCCGTTGATGGACTCGCTCATCGCAACGACCCGATCTTCCACGCCCTGATTCCTGGTGAGGCCGAGCACAAGACCCTCATGGGTCTGCCAAGAGCCCCCACCATCAAAGCCGCCGTGAACAAGGTGGTGGAGTGCACGGACGTCCACATGACGGAGGGCGGTTGCGGATGGTTGGGCGCCGTGTTGAAAATCAGGAAGAAGCATGCTGAGGACGGCATGCGAGCCATCCAAGCAGCCTTCGACGGCCACAAAAGCATGAAGATGGTCACCGTGGTTGACGAAGACATCGACATCACCGACCCCGTTCGTGTTGAATGGGCCATGATGACCCGCTGGCAACCCGACAAAGACACGCTGATTTTGAGCAACCAAAAGGGGAGTTCGCTTGACCCCTCACGATACGCCGATGGAAACACTTCAAAGATAGGATACGATGCGACCATTGACTTTGGCGTGGACCCCTCGGGATTCATGTCCGTGCAGTGAGATGAGCCCCATGACCGACAGCCAAGACCTCTTGCAGCATCCTCGGAGGAATCTTGGTAACCGCTACCGTTCAACGGCCCAAAAATTCGCTAAATTGGCCAAAGCGGACCCGCAACGAGCGAACGAAAATTTGGCTTGGGCCGAGCAAAATGCACGTCAAGCCTTGTTGCACGATTTCACCGACGAACGGAACTGGCGTTGTTTGGCTGAATTGAAGGTCTTGAACAACGACAGCGAAGGCTTGCACGTGGTGCTTGAAGACGTGTTCAGCGTGTTGGGACGGGACCCCGAACAAATTGACCAACTCAAAGGGATTGACTTCCTCACGCACGGACCAACCTTGCTGGAAGCGGCGTTTGTGAACGACTCCCTCGACCCCGAGACCTGGTGGGCACAAATCACGGCCCATCCGGACACCCAAGCGCTCGGCCAGTTCGTTGACCGGTGCAAGCGACTGGACTTTCGTGACCAACGAGCCAACATCGTATACGGTCGTCGATTGGAACGGCTCAAGGCCGCAGGCCATGTCGAGGTGTTCATTGAATTGGCCCGGCACCTGTTGGCCCATCGACCGATGAACCACGAACTTTGGCTGGAACTGGGACGTTTGCACGAACGCCGGGGCGAGGTTGACCATGCTTGGTCATGCTACGACCAAGTGCAACAGATTCGACCCCACATGACCGAGCGAGACCGGTTCTTGGACCGTCTTAAAGGAGGTATGGACGGCCAGTCAAAAGCGGCATGGTCGGGGCCCACCATTGAGCATCGAGAAGCCTTTTTGCAGGGCATGCAAACCCTCACCGACCGCATCACGGCCACGCCGGTTGAAGCGACGGTCACCGCTGTTGAGGAAGAACGCCCAACGGCCCATCCAGACGAGGCCAAGCTTCGTGGCTTGCTTGAGCAAGACGACCTTCAAGCGGCGTTCTTTCTCGCACGCCGCTTGGTGGCCAGCGGCGAGGAATGGGCGAGGTCATGGCTCGATGAAATTCAATCCCGTTGGTAGGCGGAAACCATGGACCAACGCCCCGTTTTCGTTCTGGCTTGGGTGACGGCCGAAGGTGAACCGATGACGCCGATGGGCCACGGAGGGCGTGTGCTCTTTGTTGAGCATCCTGAACGTGGTTGGGAGATTCCAGGAGGTCATCTCGAGGAAGATGAAAACCCCGAAGCGGCATTGTTGCGCGAACTGTACGAAGAAACCGGCCTTGAGGGGGCGATCAAGCAATGGCATCGTTCGTATTACCCAAAAGGGTGGGTGGCCCATGTCGAGGTCAAATCGACCAAGAACGAGTCGTGGAAGGTCAACGATGCCAACGTCGCCACCGTTCAATGGTGGCACCAAACGCCTCCAGTCATCGCTTGGACGGAAGAGGAGTTTGAGGAATTGGCTCGCTATTTTTCAAGCATTTGAGAGCGTTGTGAGCGTTCCCAAGCGATGACCCCACGCTTGTGTTTCTTCATCGGATGACGCACAGGCTTGAGCCACAGCGGCCAACATGGGGTCGTCAACCCGCTCGGGATGGGCCATCAAATCATGAAAACGCTCCATTTGGCCCATGCGGTGCGCCATCGTCAGCATCGCTCGAACATCCGGGCGCTCCGGCCCGCCGTAGCCTTCCGATAACTGCTCCATGCACCAATCAAAGACGCCGAGGACATCGTCCGGATGGACCGCCAACACCGGCAACGGCTCGTTCAAATCAACGGGCTTCGCCTCTTCAACTTGGACATGCATCGGCTTGGCCTCCTTGGATTGATGGTCCAGAGCGAGGTCGAGGAAGAGCGTCCCCGCTTCAATGGCCATGTGAACCTGAGCGGCGAGCATGGCATGCTTGTGGGCGTTCCAAGCGTGCCGGCAAGCATCGAACAGGTGGCCAAGTGAATATCGAATCCGACTGGCACCAAGGCGAGAAATGGCGATGGTTTCGTGGGCGTGGCCGGCGGTTCGAGAGATGTCACCGTACACGTGGAGGGCCATCAGCGCTTCTCCTTGAGCAAGGTGGTAAGCGGCTTTATTCAAGAGGGAAAGGTCGTGGTCTCGACTCGCTTTCGCGACGGATTTCAACCGCGTCTCGGCCCACGTGAGGTCTACCTCCGCCCCTTCGAGATCGCCTCGTTCAAAACGAGCAAGACCGCGTTCCATTCTCAACCGCCCTTCAAGAGCAAGGTCTCGAGTCTCCGGGGAGCGAACAACCGAGAGGGCCGATTCGATGGCCTCCTCAAGGTGGGTGTCTCCCAACCATCGGCGACGAACCAAGCCCAAGACGGCCTCTTCTCCAGGCGTAAGATGAGGGCTCATGGCTTCGAGCAATTCAGGTGCATCAAGAAACAAGGCCGCCTCGGCGAGCGAAAGCCACGAAGGCCAGTCGAGTTCCGCCTTCCAGGCCGCCAACGTTTCAGCATCAACGGGGCCCTCCGTTCGCCATCTCGAAACAAAGACGCCGGGGCCAACCGGGGTATCGATGGCCGTCAAACGCCCCCCTCCGTTTTCGGTGTACGTGCGACGGCATCCAAAAACGCCGTCTCGGCAGCAATGGGATCGTGACTCCCTGACCATCCTGCGGCGCCGTCGTGGCCGCCACCATCGCCACCGATGTGATGCGAAACACGCTCCATGACCTCGCCAAGGTGAAGCCCGGCAAGAACGCTTGCTCGTGGCGCACGGACGGTCAATCGAGTCTCACCGTGCCGATGATGGGTAACGACCACAGCATCGGCACCCAAGCCGTTCAACAACGACGCCACGCGGCCTTCGAGGGTTCCGGCACGGGTCCTCAGGACGGTCCATGGACCCGCTTCCGTGATTTCCGCACGTTGCAATCCACGTAAAATAGCCCCACGTTCGCTGGGCGAGGGTGGGTTTTCCTCCATCGACTGAAGAAAGGCCTGGTAGTCAAGGCCGCCCTTTTCGATGAGCATCGCCGTGGTGGCGAACGAACCAGCGTCCGCATGGCGAAAACGCCCGGTATCGGTGACCAGGCCAGCGAGGAGGAATTCACACACGGCAGGAGTGAGGCTTTCGTTCGCATGATGTTCAAGATAGCGAGCCACGACTTCGGTGGTTGATCTCACGTCCCATTTCACGGAGAGGTCGTGTTCACCCAGAACCCAAGCATCGGTGGCGTGATGGTCAATGATGCAACGAGGCACGTCCGGAAGTTCCAATCCCGTTTGGTCGGGGGCCGCAGCGTCGACCACGACGATACCGCTCAGTTGAGCGGGCCAAGTCGTTGATTGCGCCTTCAATTGGCGGAAGGGAGCACGGTGGCGCTCAACCAAGGTTCGAGCCGTTCGACCGAGATGCAAGCCGCAGGCCATCATGTTTGGATGGGATGCCGCAAGGGCAATTGCTGAGCCGATCGTATCCATGTCCCCGTTTTTGCCCGTCACGACGGCCACGGGTCCGTTCGCAACGGCCGATGAAATCCATTGGAAAAGAGCGTTGAGTTCCTCTGCTTGAGGGTGAACCTTTCCCATGCTCAAGCACCTTGAAGGGATTGCTTCAACTCGTCATACGTCTCAATCAATTGTTTTTCGCGCTCTGCAAACCGTTCCATGTGGGTTCGAAGCGAGGTCAGCGTCTCGTTGAGTTCGTTGATCAAGGCGGCTCGGTCGCCGACTTCGATCAGCACACCACCGAGTTGACGATGAAGCGCCAATCCATCAGGTTGGGATTGAACCGCAGCGATGGTCCCTTCCAGTTCCTGGATTTGGGCTCGAACGCTGCTGACTTGTTGGCGAGCCGCCTGAACTTCGGCGACCACCAGTTGCAATTGGTCGATGTTTTCCATGGGCTCACCGGTCAAAACGGAGAGGCGGTGGTTCAAGAATGCTTTCCGAAAACCTTCAGCACGTTGTCCGTGGCGATAAGCCCTCGAAGCCGAGTGTTCCACATCGCTCGCAAATCCTTGCAGGCGGCTTCCTGAAGTTCTATGCGAAACGACGACTCACCGGTCCATGTGGTCTCGCAATCGGTGGCGAGGCACGCAGCCAGGGCTTTGGTGTCAACCTCGGACCTGGATTGAACGATGAGTTGGAGTTCCCACATGGGACCACCGGTGGATGCATCACTCTTCTTCGCCAGCGCCCTCGGACACGGCTTCTTCTTCGCCGACCGGTGGGCGGTTGGCCAGCTCACGCTCGTAGTTCATGGCGGCTTCTTGGGCGATGAACGCCATGTCGGCGGTGGTGGCACCCTCAACGGAGCGTCGGAGAATACGGTTGTTCGCATCGGAAGCTCGGGTAAAGGGTTCCCAAGCACCGCCAGCGAAGGTGTGACTGCACTTCTTGCAGGACCAGATGCCGACCGAGGTGCGCTGGACCTTGGGGTACTGGCACACGGGGCAGGTGTACTTGTGAGATCGCTTGGCCATCGCAGCGCCAGCGTTTCGACGAACGGACACACCGTATCGAGCTCCAAATCGGGCGGTTGCACCGGCTTTCTGGGTTCGCTTTGCCAATCAGTTCCCCTCCTTTTCTGCCACGAGTTTTCGGAGTTCCACGCATCGTTGCTGGGCCACCTCAAAGATCTCGGCAAACTCGGCGGGAGTGAACACCCCTTTTAGGCCCTTCTGTAGGGAGTGGAGGTGCCCTTCATCACCAAGGGTGATGTGAATGCGCTCGCCCCCACCGAGCTCTTCTTCTTCAGAAGCGTCGAGAACATAGCGGCCACCCACTCGGGTGAAGGACGCCATGATGGGCGTACCGTTGACTTCCAATCGATGATCTTCACCGACATCAAACCGCTCAGCAGGGACCACAGCCGTTCGCAAAGCAGCAATGGCGGCCAATCCGCACGCATCAAAGATGTTCCCTTGGTCGGAAAGCACGTGGATGTCAATCATGACACCCCACACTTTCTCACCGGGCACGATGCACAAGCTGTCCATGTCAATGCAGCCGGATTCACGGATACCACGGTCAACCACGCGACCGAGTTCAATGGATTCGGGCGAAGGGGGTCCGGGTTCGTACTTGCGACCGGCCACGGGACGGAGTTCGGCACCGCACATCAGCGAGCCTTGCGTTGGACGGTCTGGCCAGGGGGTTCGAAGTTCAAATTTCACACCGGCGTAGACGACGGTGCCGCCGATGACCACTTTCGCGGAACCCTCGGCGTTGTACAGGCAATCGGTTTCCAGAGAGACCTCTCGGGCCTCCCAACGTCCTCGTCCATCGAGCCGAGCATCGTTCTCGGCGAGGCGGGCGAGTTCTTGTCGAAGCAGCGTGGGAACGAGTTCAACCATCAGGCCTCACCTCCTTCGTATCGGCGGCGAAGCGCATCGACCATGATCTCGTGAATCTCTTTGGCCGCTTTGAAATTGTACTCCATCGCCAATTCAAATTCAGCGGGAGAGAGGTCGCCGTCCATTTGCAGGAAGGCAATTTCCCCGGTGTTGGGCAGAATACCGACTGGCAAATCCGCCTGACCGTAGTTGTCTTCGGCTTTGTCGAGGTCAAGCACGACGGTGCCTTCCACCTTGCCGGAGGCAACACCGACGATGAGGTCTCTCATTGGAATGCCGGCATCGGCCAGCGCCACGGCGGCAGCCGTGATGCCAGCGCACCGGGTACCGGCTTCAGCAGCGAGAATTTCAATCTCAACACGGATTTTTGAGCGAGGATAGCGCTCAACCAAAACGACGGATTCGAGGGCCTCGGCCGTGACCTTGGAAATCTCTCGAGAACGTCGGTTGAATCCCGGGCGAATGCGGTCGGAGGTTGAAAACGGCGCCATGTTGTAGCGAACATCAATCACGGCACGGTCTTGCCGTTGAATCTTGCGAGGGTGAGCCTCCATGGGTCCGTAAACGGCCGCCACCGCCACGTTAAGGCCGTGGGTGACCATGGCCGAGCCGTCAGCGGCTGGCAAAATGCCGGCTTCAATCGTCACCGGTCGCATCTCATCCAATTTTCGGCCGTCAAGTCGCAGGCCGTCGTCTCGCAGCAGTTGTACATCGCCGTATCCACCCATCATGCATCACCTTTCATGTTCTTTTCAAGTTCGTTGAGAATCGTATCAATGTCCGTGTGGTGAGCCGCTTTGGCCACGGCGTGAATGGCTTCGCGAGCTTGCTTGATGCCCTCGGAAGAGCCATCGATCCACACGCGTCCGTTTTCGCCCACCATGATTCGACAATCGCATGCATCTCGAAGGCGCTGCAGGCGTTCGTTGTTGGGTCCACGGACTCGGTCAATGTGCTGAACGGGAAGCGACTCAACCGCACCCTGCTTCAGACGTCGAAGGCCGACGCCCTTCATGGTCAGGACCACGTTGTGGCATTCGTCCACCTCTTGGACCCGAGCCAAGACGACATCGCCAATGTCCATGTGTTGGCGAGCAGCACCAAATTCGACCTTCCAAGGAGCCAGCGACATGGGAAGCAGGCCTTGAAACGAACCGTTGATGTCCATGAACCAGAGGTTGTTTCGGACTTCAGCCACCATGCCAACGATCAAATCACCCGAGCGGGGCATGTACGCTGCATGAATGGGGTCAATTGAAACGGTGTTGTTTCGCTCTTGGAGCCAACCCAATTGGGTGGCGATGAATTGGTTGTCGGCAGCAACAATTCCGCTGCCTGCACGCTTCCCGGCGGATGGCCCAACGGCCATTCCCGGGGTCACAAGGCGCTGCTCGGCGCCGGTTTGACCTTGGGACATTCTTTTCTCTCCAGTTGTGCCGAACCGCCATCCCATGATAAAGGCCACCCTCGGCCTCACCGACAAACGTTCACAGTTCCTTGACTTCAGCATCGGCGCTCTTGCGCATGACTTGGCCGATCAAGTCACCTTTCATACCGGCCGGGCATTCGATGACCACCGCCCAAGAGCCGTCTTCAAGCCAGCCTTCTTTTTGCTGGTAACTCCTCAACAATTGGCTGATGTTTCCGTAGGCCGAACCGGGTACTTTGAACGCCAAACGCACCGTTTCAAACGAAAGCGGAATGAGCGGTTTGAGTTTGGCGATGGCGTCTTTGACCTGTTCCTCCAGCCGCTTGAACGGGTCAACGGAATAACGGGATTCCTCCAACGCCAGTTCTAATCGCGTTTTTGGGTGGGGGGACTTGGTTTTGGGGTCCACCGCCTGGGTGTGAATGTGGTGAATGATTTGTTGCCGCATGGTCTCGACCATCGCCTTTCGCTGAGCGGTCGTCAGTTGAATGGAGCCCTTGTCGAGGATGATCGAGGCGATGGTGCTGATGTCCTGGGTTTGAAAGGTGGCTTCAATGGCCTCCTCCGTGGGGCGTTCACCTCCCCGGGCGTCATGGAAGACTTCGTCCATGGCCAGAAAATCGTTGATGTCCACGGAGGATGGGTCCGCTCGAAACGCCTCCACGAGGCTTGGGTCAACCAAGACTTCGTATCGCTTCCCACCTTTCTCCATTCGGGCAAGCACGGCATCGTCCAAACTCACCATGGGTTCACCTCATGCCTCCAAGGAAGGCGTGTTGTTTGAACGTATCTCACTCTTCGAGGGGTTTCAAGCGGTCAATTTGCTTGTTGACCTCGTCGCGGTCGAGCACGCGATAGCCGTTTGAATCCACAACCGTGACTTCAACCGCATCCCGGTTCAGTTCAGCATCGTTGGCCGCACGGAGGGCTTCGAGACCCAGTTTCATGGCCGCATTCAAGGTCAAGTTTTCTTTCCAGTTGTCCTCAAAGAATTCAATCACGGTGTTTCGTCCGCTGCCGATCGCACCCGCATGGTAGGACTGGTAGGCACCGGAGGGGTCGGTTTCGTAGAGGTGAATGCCGCTGTCATCCACGCCACCGATGAGCAGCGCCGTACCGAAGGGGCGAGAGCCACCGTACTGGGTGAAGGATTGCTTGAAATCACAGATTTTCTTGACCATCACGTCCACCGGAATCGTGGCCCCGTAGGTGATTCGATTGATCTGGGCTTCCACCCGTGCACGTGCGACCAATTGACGGGCATCAGCGACCAAACCGGAAGTCGCAATTCCGATGTGGCCATCGATTTTGAACATCTTCTCAATGGACTCCGGGATGATAAGCCGGCTGATGATGCGCTTGTCGCAGACCAAGACAACGCCGTCTTTGAATTTGAGACCGGCGGTGGTGGTCCCGCGCTTCACCGATTCTCGTGCATATTCAACTTGGAACAGTCGTCCATCTGGGCTGAAAGTTGTGATTCCGTGGTCGTACCCTCGTCCGCTTGGTTGCATAATCTAACCTCACCTCGTTCGCTTGGTTGACACTTTAAGAGGATGCGGGTCAATTTCCATGACTACGGTCCCGTGTCATCGGTGGGTTGACGCCGACCCGTATCAACCCACGGACACGCATACGCTCATCAACATCCACTCGCTCCCGCGTTCATGCGTGTCGCCGTCCTCAGTTCCGGCGGCAAAGACTCGGCGGCCGCATGGTGGTGGGCCCGATGTCGAGGGTGGACCGTCGATTCGTTGGTCACCGTTTGCATCTCCGGCGAAGACTCGCCGATGTTTCAACTTCCGGGAACGGCGTTGGTTGAGCGGCAGGCTACCCTCGCCGGTCTGCCGTGGGTGGCCGTCGATGCGACTGGAGAAACCCCTCAAGACATTGAAGCGCTTGAGGCAGCGCTGAAGGGGCGCACGATTGACGGCGTGGTTTCGGGGGCTCTGCGGTCCGATTATCAAAAATCAAGGCTCGAGCGGATGTGTGAGCGTCTCGGCCTCCAAAGTTGGACGCCGCTCTGGCACCAATCGGGCAAGCACCATCTCAAAGGCATGATCGAACACGGCTTTGAGATCATGATCACGAGCGTCTCGGCGGAAGGCTTGGACGAACGTTGGCTTGGCCATGTGCTCACCGAAGAATCGTTTGATGAATTGGAACGCTTGGCCATGAAACACCGCTTCCACGTTGAAGGCGAAGGTGGCGAGTACGAAACCCTCGTCTTGACCGGCCCTCACCTTCAAGGACGCTTGGAGGTTGAGTGGACCGCCGTCTGGGACGGTCGGCGGGGCCATTTGGAGTTTCAATGAACGGCTGCACGGGCAAGGGCTACGCATTCGTCGACCAATTCCCCAGCAACACCAATGTGATTCATCGGGTCAAACATGGCCTCGAGTTGTTCGGTCGTGAAGGCGGCCGCAATGGCCGGTGTTCGACTGCACACGTCGATGAGTTCCTCGTTCTTCTCCACAGCTTCAAAGGAAGCGGCGCGCAGAACCTCATGGGCTTCATCACGGGCCATGCCGTGGTCGACCAATTCAATCATGACCTTTTCCGCCATCACCAACCCACGCTGTGCATGGATGTTGGCCAGGCAGCGCTCGGCGTCCACCCACATGTGCGTGAGCACATCGGCGGTTTTGGCCATCACGTCTTCGCAAAGAGCGGAAGCGTGCGAAAGCGTGAATCGTTCGCTGCTTGAGTTGGCCAAATCACGTTCATGCCAAAGCAAGGCGTTTTCATAGGTAGGGATAATGAAGGCACGCACGATTCGAGCCAATCCCGAAGCGTTCTCGGATTTGATGGGGTTCTTTTTGTGCGCCATGGTCGAGGAACCGACCTGTTTCTTAACATCGAACCCTTCTCCAGCCTCGGCCAACTCGGAGCGTTGAAGGTTTCGAATTTCTTGAAGAATTTTTTCGCAAGTCGTCGCCACGTTGGCAAGCCATGAAACGTACTCCACGTAACGGTCACGACCAACCACTTGGGTGGTCGCCAACGGGACGCCTAACCCGAGATGGGTCAAAATCAGCCGTTGGAGTTCACGTGCATGGTCACCTTGAGCGGCTCCTGTCCCGACCGCACCCAAAAACTTGCCAACGGCAATTCGAGGTGAGGCTTCATCCAAGCGAACGAGTTGCCGTCGCAATTCATCCAGCCAAACGGCCGCTTTCAAGCCGAAGGTGATGGGGACCGCTGCTTGCCCGTGGGTTCGCCCGAGCATCACGGTGTCCCGCTCACGCTCGGCGACATCGGCGCACACCGTGATGAGATGGCAAAGTTGCTCACGGAGGAGGATCATGCTGTCCCTTAGTTGCAATCCAACGGCGGTGTCGACGATGTCGTTGGACGTCGCGCCAAGGTGAATGCACCACCCCGCCTCTCCGGCGGCTTCGGCCATGGCCTTGGTCAAGGCCATGATATCGTGTCGGGTTTCGGCTTCGATGGCACTGACCCGCTCTTTGGTGACATCCACGGGGTTGGCGATCGCCGCCACGGCATTGTAATCCTCCTCACTCACGCGACCCAGTTGCCAGTGGGCCCAAATCAACGCCCGTTCAACCTCAAGTTGGCGTTCGTGACGCCCAAGCTCCGACCAAATGTGTTTGAAGTCTTGACATCCGTAACGGTAGTCCAGCGGGCAGAAGGCCATGCTGTAAGGCAACCGCCTCGATAAATCAACCTTCCCTTCCCCGTCGGTGAAACCGCCGTTCTGTTAGGATTGGGCCGGTTCCGTTTCGTCCACTGGGCCCATGACCGCTCGAATCAAGAAGATGGCCAAGATGGATGACAAGGCGAAGGAAATACCGACCCATACCGAGAGGTCGTACCACATCATGGCCACCGCCACCAAGGAAGCGTACGAAACCACCTGACACAAGGCCGAAGCAAAACCGAGTTTTTGCAACCGTTGAGGCGACAACTGCTGTTCATGCTCCAACACAAACGTGTAGATGAGGAAGTATATGCCTTGAAACGGCAATGCCGCGGCAATGATGGCCAAGGCCACCTCTCGAACCGGGCTGTAAACCTTGGCTTGTTCAATGCCCTGAAAGAGCATGATGGCCGTGTTGGTCCCCAACAAAGCGGCCATGATGGTCCACCGTTTGTCCTGTGAGGACGTGCGGCTCTCAACGTTCACTGACCCTTCGCTCATGGGCCCCGGTCCGGATGAACAGGGTATGATGTTTCCCACGCAAGCGAGGTAAAAAGGGTGATTTCAACCGAGCAAACGGATGACCGTTCCGGTGATGGCAGCCACGATGAGCAAGAGCACCATCATCGCCACCGGCCCGTACTGATTTTTGTCGTCAAGCGCCGTGCCGAAGAACCCGTCACGGGTAATGGCTTCTGCAAAATTAACCGCTTCTTCGAAGTCCGGTGCGGGGCGCCGTGGAATCCGTTCGCCATCTCTTACGCCGCCACTCATGGTACGCTCGAGGAAGGCGAAGGTCATAGCCCTTACGAAGCACCACCGTTCCAAAAGCCCTATTCACCGTTGGCGTCCAAATCACGGTATGCAACGGTTTGACTTCGCCCTCTCGGGCCAGCGCATCCACTTGGCGGTCGAGGGCAGCACGGGAGGGACGACCTTGGGGTTGCACGCAGCTGCCGACACCATCAACGCCGGAAAGCGCGTGCTTTGGGCTTCGGTGGACATGCCCGATCCAGCCCGCTTCTCGCAATTGTTCGCTCATCTTTCCTTGGTGGAGAGTTCTCGCTTCCACGCTATGAATTTTGGTGGAAAGTTCGAGCGGGCGATGGACGCGCTGCTGGAAGCGGCCAACTCGCTGCCGAGCGTCGGACTGGTGGTGCTCGATGATTGGTGCGAATCAACGGGCCGCCTTGACGGCCAAACGATTGAGCAAGTTCAGCGACTCATGGAGGGCTGCCCAGCGTCCATGACGGTGTTGCTCATCTCAAAGGGCAGCGTCGATGCAAGCGGAAAAAGCGCCGACCCCATCGTGGCGAGGGGCGCCGATGCCTTGACGAGAATGGGTTTCGAGGTCTGGCGGCTCTGGAGAACGGAGCGCACCAACGGTCGTTGTTTGGACCGAAACGGGGACCGCATCACCTTGGCCATTGAGGACTCAGGCATCCATGTCTGATTCGTCGTCCTCACCGAGGAGTTTGGCCATTTCATCCAACGCATCCTCATCCGGTTCGTCAAATTGTTGGGGGTTGCGGGCACCGCCTTCCAACACATCGTCCCCCGCAATCTTCGGCCCGGAGGCTTCGAGCATGCTCATCCGATTTTTCATGGCTCGCTGACTGATGAACCAGACCATCACGAGCAAGGACAGCGCCATCAAAATGTAGGCCACGTTCTTGGTGGTCTCGGGTTCCATGACCGTCTTGTGGGCTACCACTGTTTTTCATCGTTTTGATTTAAACGACCCGAATTTCCGTTGTTTTCCGACCACGCCAAGGGGCGTGCGAGGTGGCGACGAGCGTCCACGTCGGGCTCGGTCCAAGCCCATGTCGGAGGAGCGAACTCGACATCTTCCCACGAATCGGGCGTCCGCTGTTTGCAAGCGGGACACCGAAGTCCCTGCCCCGAACCCATGCTCTTCATTCGGACCCCACATTCGTCGCAAAGCGGGCGTTGACGCTGGCGTGGCCATGCATGGACCAGCCGAAGCTGCTCAGCGTGCAACGTGCCGTCGGGATGGACCAAACCTCGAACCAGAACCTCATCTCCCACCTCAAGCCAACGAGCCAGTGCATTGACGGGTCCGCCTTCGGCAAAAACCTTGATCGGGTGAGAATCCGTTGAAAGCACCACGTGCTTCCGGACAGGGTCAACCTCTTTGCCTTTGATCGACCGACGAACGTCGGCACCCAAATGGTCGCCTGAGGCTTGGTTGGTTTTGAACACGCGCCAACCGATGACGGATTCCGTGTTGGCCGAGTCCAGCAGGCGCAAACACGCCTTTTCGGCATCCTCCAACGTTCGAGAGCGAAGTCCGAAGAGAACGGGCGAAGGGCCACGGGGAGCCACCAATTGATGACCTCGGCGTGGGTCTCTGGAGAAGACGATGTTGGACCAGCCGTCCACCTCGCGTAGAACGGCGTCGTCAATTCGCCGCGACCCCGAGGCTCCGGGCATCCGCCAAGCGATGGCTTCCCAGGTGGCCTCTCGGGCTGGCCAAGCCACCGCAGCGGTGGCCCCAATGCATCCATGTCCACCCCACGAACGCCTCGCTTGAGGACGAATGGAATTGGTTACGTCTCCGCGAACCGCATCCCAGTAATACGACTCATCGGGAGCATCGGCAAACCACACCATACCGGGGCTGGCCGGAACCTGTGGCCGCTCGGAGATCGTTGAAGCCTCCACTTGACCCGAAAGGGGAGCCAAATGCGTTTCCCACCAAGCATCCAGATGCGTTAACAGCCCCGCTTCATCGCTTGCGTGAATTTCTACTGAAAGGGCGGCATTGCCACGGGTTCGGCGTTGAGCAAACGGCCACAAGCGAACCAAACGCGGCGTGCCACACACCACCCCGTCGGGTAGATTCGTGATCAATTGATGAAACGCTTCGGTCGTGCAGCCACCCGCCAATGAATCGGTGTCGTCGAGTCCCAACCACCCCATACCAACACCTCACGGATGAAATTCATCGCCCCCGTCCGACGGGTCACACAAGCGGTCAACCACCTGAGGCAGCCCCACCCGTCCCGAGACACGATACAACCGTGCACCGTAGGCCCACCCGGCACCCATGTCGGAACGCCGGTCGCCCACCATCGCATCAAGAGGATGCGGCGCTTCGGGCGCCGTCCCCCACCAATCGACGTCGTAGTTCTGACGGCCCGCGTTGTATTGCGAGTCAACCTCGGGTTTCTCAAGCGGTGTGCGCAGAACACGATGGCCCAACAAAAGCATCGCCGGTGATGGTTTGCGGCAACCGCATCCTTCCTCAAAACGATGAGGACAGGTGATGAACACGTCCACCAGAGCCGCTTCATCAATCTCAAGCAACTGGCGTTGAACTTCTCGGTGGATGGCTTCCAATTCGGTGGCGCCCCAAAGGCCGCGAGCAATCGGGGATTGGTTGGTCACGACGCAAATGCGGTAGCCATGTTGACGCAGTTGGGCAATGGAGGTTGCCACGCCCTCCAGCAATTCGACTTCTTCGGGTCGGTTGACGTACCCTTGCCTTCCAACGTTGATGACCCCGTCTCGGTCGAGGAAAGCGATGGGGACATCAGCATCATCGGAGGAGGGGGCCATGGTCACTCGCACGAAGGGCCCCTCCATACGATGCGGTTTGGCATTCACCCCTTGGGTTTTGTTGAAACGTAGAGAGGTTGAAAACCACCCGCACCGAGCGGTTGGTGTGCTCGTTGCTGAACAGACCGCTGCCGCACTGGGCGCCGCAGGCATGCTGGCCCTGGCGATTTCGTGGTTGTATCGTCGACGCAACACCGTTCGCATCGCCCAACTCGGCTGGCTGTTGGTCGGTTTTTACTTCTTTACGCAAGCGTGGACCTACCTTGAACACGACGACCTCATTTTGACGGTCATGTGTGCATTGACCCTTCCCTTGAGTGCTTTTGCCGCCTGGTTGGAGGGAACGTCAGAAGGCGAAGGAAGCCAAGCCATCGTTTGGGCAAGGGGAACGGTGGCGTTTGCCGGTGGCCCCTACATGTTGGTGTCCTACGTTCCGTACCTGAGCGTGCTCGCCATTTGGTTCGTGGCCAGTCAATCAGCATGGTTCCTCGGATTTGCCACCGGGCAGAACATCGAAATCGGAACGACCTGGGTCAACGACCCCTCAGGGCGAACCAGTTGGGAAGCATGGGACGGCAACCGCTGGTTTGCCACCGATTTCACCGGCGATTACGCCTTTCAATCCGAACTCATTCTTGCCGACGGCAGCCTGATCGGGATAAATTTCGTTCTGGCGTGCACGGCCATCCAATCGATGGTGCTGTTCATCGGAGCCATCTCGGTCCTCGAATTGTCATGGAAGAAACGGGTGCGAGCCCTCTTGCTCATCGTACCGCTCATCCATTTACTCAACGTCTTCAGAAACGCCGGCCTGATTTGGATGCACATGACCTACACGCAATGGGACCTCTGGGGGATGTCCGTGTTTGAATTCGGCCACACCTACGTCGCCCGGGCCGTGAGTTTGTTCGCCATGTTCTTGATGGCCCTCATCATGTTCGAAATGCTCCCGACCATGCATCGACACATCATGACGTTGACCTCGCCAAACCGAGGAAGGACCCGGGATTAGGTGCACACGCCGGGAGTCGAACCCGGGTGGAGAGGTTGGGAACCTCCCATCATAACCACTAGATCACGTGTGCGTGGGATTGGCGAGTTCGGATGGATTCATGAGGCCTGCGGTTGGAAAACATGATGGGAATCTGCCCCTCCGTCGCACCATGCACCCCGCACAGGAACCCTATCGGTTCGAACGGGCGGACCTTCAGATGAAAAATCGCGTGGTGCTGGCCGCCATGACCAACAAACAGAGCCACCCGAACGGGGACATCTCCGATGATGAAATCAAATGGCTGGAAGCTCGAGCCGCCGGTGGCTTTGGCATGGTCTGCACCGCCGCCACTCACGTTGAAGCGGACGGTCAAGGATGGGAAGGTGCTTTTGGTACCGACCATGACGACCGTCTCCCAGGATTGAGGCGAATGGCCGAGGCGATCAAACACCACGGAGCCCTGGCCGTTGCCCAGTTGTTTCACGGCGGTGTTCGGGCACCCGAGGAACTGACCGGCCAGCCTCCCAAATCGGCATCAAGTCACACCGTTTCCAACGGCATCACGGCGAGGTCCATGGACGAGGACGAGATTTTCACGACAATACGAGCGTTTGGTGAGGCCGCTCAGCGGTGCGAAACGGCAGGATTTGACGGGATTGAACTTCACGGTGCTCACGGCTACCTCATCTCCCAATTCCTCGGCCCGACAAGCAATCAACGGTCGGACCGTTGGGGAGGAAGTCAATCCCAACGCAACGCCTTTCTGACCGACATCGTGAACGAAGTCAGGCGGCAAACCTCTTCTCGATTTTTGGTTGGCGTTCGGCTCTCGCCGGTCCAAGCATCAACGGGAACCCAACTTGAAGAAGCGCTGGAGACGGTCAGCGCCTGTCTTGAATTGGAGCTTGATTTCATCCACGTTTCCTGCTGGGACATCCATGAAACGGCGACCCTTGGCGGACGATGCCAAACCTACACCGAATGGTTTGCAGAACGCATTGATGGTCGTGTGCCGCTCGTCACCACGGGGGGTGTTTGGAGCGCCTTGGACGCGGAGAAGGCCATGAGGCAGGGGGGTGA
>JADHNB010000021.1 GCA_016779705.1 Candidatus Poseidonia sp.
CTGTTTGATGGGCGTTCAGTCGGTCGGTTTTCTCGCTACGGTTGTGGCTACGGGCGTTCACAAGGGCCCCCCTTGTGTTCACCCTTCGGTCTGCTCGCTGACTTCCACCGTTTCATCGAACATCAGCGCCTCTTTGGGCACGCCAAGCATCGCTTGACGCAGCGACGAGCGGAGCTCGATCAATTCACCGTAACACACCAGCACGTCGTCGTAGCGCAACTGAAGGTCGGCATCGGGATTCCACACCAATCGGTCGCCTCTGGAGAGGGCAAACACGGGAACGGAAGCAAACACATCGCTGAGCCGCTTGCCGACCATTTTCGGATGGTTGCGCAACTGCAACGAGAGCACGCCAGAGCCGGGCACGGTGCGCAACAACTGACCGATGTCCACTTCCGAAAACGCCGTGTCTTCCATCACGTAGTCGACAATCGCTCCGGCAACGTTCACCCCGCTCGCTTTCTCGATGCCCTCCAAGCCGGGCGAGGAGTTGACTTCCAGCACGAGCGGACCGTCTTTGCCTTCCAACAAATCCACGCCAGCGATGTTGAGGCCAAGCACGCGGGCGGCGCGGCAGGCGGCTTCGGCGTAACCCTCGGGCAAGTCGACCTTCTCCACCGTTCCGTTGAGGTGGTAATTGCTGCGGAATTCTCGGCCCCGAGCACGACGGCGCATGCAAGCCACGACCCGATCGCCAACGACCAGGGCGCGGATGTCTTTGCCGTGAGATTCGGCGATGTACTCCTGCACCAAGACCGACTTTCCGGTCATCAACAAGCCTTGTACCAAGTTTCGGACTTCAAACGCCGTGTGGCGAAGGAAGACACCGTCCCCTTGCGTTCCTTGGGTGACCTTGACCACCACGGGAAGGCCGCCCACCGTTTCAATGGCCTGTTCCACATCCAAAATGTCACGGACGTAGACCGTTTTGGGCACTGGAATTCGATTGCGGGCAAGGATTTGCGAAGCTTGCAATTTGTCTCGGCTTTGCAAAATGCCTTGGCCGGTGTTGGCCGTCCAAATCCCCAATTGCTCGATGTGGCGCAAGACGGCTACACCGTGTTCCGTGATGGAGTGGCCGATACGGGGAATGACGGCCTCGTGGGTGAAGTGACGTCCCTTGTGAAGCACGTCGACGGTGCCGTCGTTGACGACCAACGAGAACTTCATTGGGTCGCAAACTTCGACTTCAAGACCGCGTTTTTTCGCCTCGTCAACGATGCGGCGCGTGCTGTACAGTCGGGGGCCGCGACTGAGGACCGCCAAGCGGAGCGCCATGACGCCCCGCCCCGCCACATCGTTCTTGAGACCATCGGTCGCCATGACCCGCACCAAGACCCGCCGCGCCTTTGAAGTGCTCGCAGGCCATGGGGATTGCATGACCGAAGAGGAACTTGATGCAGCGGGCGCTCTCGTTGTGGACGAGGACCAAGACGAGTTGCTCGAAGATCTGTCCGTTGAGGAGCGCAAAGAGCGCCTCAAGAAGGCTCGCTGGAATGTTTTTCTTTACCTCGGCATCGCCGCCATCCTGTTCGGCTTCGCCCTGTTTCCCATGCCGTTTTCAGCGGACTACGACGATTTCAGCAAATCCGCCGAGAAGGACGTGGGCCTGGTCTGGGGGCTTCCGTTGGTCGGACCCGATCTCTTTGACGTGCCCATGCGCTTGACGGTCACGGCCGTTGAACCGCCCGCCCAGCCGTCGGTGAACATTGCCGTGTACGTCATTGAACAGAAGGATTGCACGGATTACTCCCTCTCCGAAAAGGTCGTTGAAGCCAGGGAGGGTGACTCACATGCCTACCAGTACCAAGAGGGGAGCGAGCGGGTGTTGGCCGAAGGGACGTACGATTTCGAGTTCAACATCGACCCCGGTCATTACTGCCTCATCGCCGAGTACATCAACGGGACGGGGGCGAAAATCACCGACGCAGGCATGGCCCTGACCGTTGAAGGCAAACTCTACCCCAACCAGTTCTTTGGCGGCGTGGCGGGGCTCGCCTGTCTTTCGCTCTCCGCGTTCGCCTTTGTGGGGGCTCAACGCCACGGCGCTGCCTTACGCAAGGTGCTCGAAGGCGAGAACGAGACCACCGAATCCAAGGTCCTCTCCGATGCCAGCCAAGCCCGCATCATGGCCGGACCTTCGGGTGCCCCCCCTTCCAGCGGACCGTCCGGCGGCCCACCGGGTGCCCCGCCATCAGCCGAAGACCCGGCGGTGCCGACGGAAGCCGAAGCCATCTCGTCCCCCTCCGCTGCTCCCGCTGAGGCTCTCGCCGAAGCCCCCTCCGAAACTCCAACGCCCGTTGCTGCCACGGAGGGAACGTTCGAGCCCGCTGAGAACGGCTATTTCTTCCGCAAGATGCCCGACGGTTCCTACGATCAAACGGTCTACGTTCAGAACGCCGAGGGCGGCTACGAACCCTATCAGGGTTGATGAGCGAGAAATCGGGCCGATTTGCCTCCAATCCGCCGCAAATGAAGGCCATCTTTGAAAGGGTCCGAGCCTACGGTTTGTTGAGGTATGACCATGGATGACGTCCCGACCACCAACCTCACGGTGGCGAAACTCAAGGCGCTCTGTGTCCTCAACGATGTTTCGGCCACCGGGAAAAAGGACGAACTGGTCGCTCGTCTGCTCGAAGCGGGGGTTGACCGTGAAACCCTGGGCATCGAAGTGTTCGACGACAGCACCGCCACGTTTCAGTCCACCGCTGACGGGGGGGAAGTGGTCCATGACGACGAGGTGGATGGGGAAGCTTCCGAGCTCCCAACCGAGGCAAAGGACGAGGAAGAGCCGGAGCCAGTGCCCGAGCCAGAGGGCGAGGACGAGGTAGACGCGAGTGAAGAACCCGTGATGCTTTCCCTCGAGGACGATGACACCCTCACACCGCCCCAAAAAGGCGAAACCAAAGCGTCCTCCACGCCATCTTCAGCCATCGTTGCCCTCGATAACGAAGCGGAGGACGACGAGGTTCTCGAGGCCGAAATTCTCGAGGCGGACCTCCTTGAGGACGAGCCGGTCGCTCCAACGCCATCGACGTCCTCTTCGCCCGCTTCGGCTCAAGCCACCGGACGAAAAACCGAGGCGGTGACGCTTCGCGACATGGTTCGTCGTCCTCAAACGGTGGCCGTTCTCATGGCGCTGGTCATTTTGGGAGCCGGAGGGTGGTATTACGTCAACAACCAACTCGAGCCGTTCACCGCTGATTCGCTTCGATACGGCGATCGCATGGGATACATGATTTCGGGCGTCCACGACGGGTACGATGAAACCACCAGCGGGACGCTGATCGCAACGGGCGAGTACGTCTCGCTGATCACCGACCAACTCGATGACCCGCCAGAGTACTGCAAGGTTCGGTTGGTGTTCGACGGCGAGAGCGAAGCGAGCATCACTGAAGGCACGTCTGCAGAGTTGTTCACCCAAACAAGCGATGACCGACTGGGGGCGGTGGAAATCAAGGGCGGCCACGGCCTGTCTTGGCTTTCGGTTGAGAGCGTCAACGACATGACGTTGTCCCAATTCGATATTTTCGGACATAAACGGACCGCTCAGAAATGCAATGATTTCGGAGAAGGCACCCTTGGCAACGCCCAATTGACGCTCACCACCTGGAAGGAGTTGCGGGAGCGGGTGACCCTTGCCACGGAAATCGACGGGTCGTTGACCAATTCAGGTGGCACCTACGAAGGCACGGCGTTCACCTACGGCGTGGGCGGTTTGCTCGGCGGACTGGAAGAGTTCTCCCCCGGTCTGAGCATGGCGGTGGTTCCGGTTGAGCTCGCCGAGTTCTTTGGCAACGCCTACATCACGACCGACGCCACCGGGACCAGTTCCGGCTGGGAATGGCGGGTGACGGGTTCCGAAAAGGTCGGCTCGACGAACATGTGGAAGGTCACGGCGACCCATCGCGATGTTCGCGATTTCTGTCTCGGTTATGCCAACATGAACCTCTGGTTGGACGCGGAAAGTCCGTGGGCGGCGCGCCAATCCGTGGACATCGCCATCAGCAGCAGCGAATCCTCCCAAGTTGATTGTGCAGGTTGGCAACAACGGGGCGTGGAAGCCATCCTTCCCGAAGGCGAACTTGAACTCCACCACTCGTTTGAGCGGACCTACCTCTCCCGAGGCGTGAAGGCGATTGAATTGGGGAAAGCCTACGACAACCGCCCCGACTCCAATGAACTGGACCCCGACGACGACGAATTGGTCGACTGGGCCGTTGATGGCCTCCACCTTCCCGACAATTCCACGGTGCGCTCCCATCCGTTGGATTTGGCCATGAACTGCATGGCGGAGTTCAGGAGCGTTGCTTCGGGTGCCACCACCGCCCTTGATGGCAACGGGTACGTTTGGCGTGCCGTCGATGCGCCCAACGGCACCAGCACGGCGTGGAACATTTCCTGGGTCGCCGGTGATGGTTCAGCGGGCTGGTTGCACTTTTCGGTGGCGGGACAAGACGCCAACGACCTCACGTGTGAGTTCATTGGGAAAGGCACGTTCGACGACTCCATCACGCACGACCGAGAAGCCATCCCAAGCGTCCTGCCGCTTGAAGCCGTTGAGGAGCGCCTAATGAACGACCAGCGTTTCCCGGCCCTGACGGGCTCCCAAGCCCTGTTCACGTCCAACGGTTTCCAACCCGAGACGCAGATCGGCTACCTCGTCGTCGTTCCCGGCACCGGTTTTGGGTTTGACTTTGGAGACCTCTTCGACACCACCGGCGCCACGACCGTCGACGTCCAACGTCAATGGGAAGAGGGCGGTCTTGACCACCGTTTCTCTCTGCTGGTTGACGCCACGGACGGCCGAGTGATCGGTTGGACCAAACTCAGTTCGGAGGCCTAAGCATGGGCGAGGACCGACGAGGGCTTGACCATCTGATGGAACAGAACGAGACCGAACTCGGATTTCTGTCGGCCTACGGAGGCGTCGATGACGGCTCATCCAGCGACGGAGAGGCGATTCTGGCGGCGCTGAAACGCTTTCTGATCGCAGGCGGCGTGTCGGTTCAAGAGGTTGACAACGGCGTCACGTTCGCCTTTGGTTCGGCCGCCGTTGACCCTCAAGGTTGCCGTTTTGAGGCGAAAGGAACCGCCCTTCCGTTGGTCGAGAGCGACGTTCGTGGAAACGGATTTTTGGCCCATGCGTTAGCGAGTGACCGTTCAACCGTTTCCGTTTGTTTCACGCAGTGGGCGATGGACCAACGCCGCTTTGTTGAGCGGTTGGTGGAACACCACGCATCGTCGTGATTCAGCGGTTGCCTTTGGAGCCACGGACCACGGCGACGCCCGCAGCGATTCCCACGGATAACACCACGACGCCGATGCCGAGTGATGGAAGGGCGCTCTCGGTTTCTTCACCCGCAGGGACGTTGCAGCCGTCCCCTTCGGCGTGAACGCCGCCGTACCCCCCGTCGTCGTAGTAGCAGGTGGACCAGGTTTTGTACCAGTCAGCGTCGGGGAAATTTTCCGTGGTGTCGTCGGCGTAGGTCGCCTTCACCCGCCAGTTGACGTAGGAGTGGTCGTCCGGGGGCGTGAGGGACATGGCGTACACGCCGTTCTCAACGCTCGCTTCGTGGGCGACCGGCGGGTCACAAACGCCGCTGTTGAGGCAAATTTGCGTGGTGATGACGATGCTGGTCCCGTTGTCTTTGGCCGTTTGGTCAAGCTCGACCGACAACGACCAAGTGGTGCCGTCCTGAGAAGGTGCCGTGCGTTCCAGCACCGTGAACGGGGCCTCCTCACCGGGATTCACGTCGCTGCCGCCTTCGGCGCTTCCAGCAAGAACGGAAGAAGACAGCACGCCCAAAACCAAGAGCCCCGTGAGCAGCGTAGAAACGGACTTCATGAAAAGAAAGGGTTGGTGGTCCCTTTTTAGTGTTCGCGAACTGGCGATGTGCCCCTATTCCATTTCCCAAAGGTCGTCACCGACCCAGTGCAGCGTCTTGATGCCCTTCCCTTTGGTGTTCGCCACGAGGTCGTCGGCGTCGCTGAGCGCCCACCCCAAGGCAAGGGGCCGCTTGTGGGTCATGTCCCGAATCCAGACCAAGTCCCCTTCCACCACCGAGGATTCGGCGCCGTGAACGCCTGCCACCATGCAATCGGCCCCGTTCATCAAGAACGGAATGGCCCCGTGGTCCACTTCCACCCACTTCAGGGCGTCAAGGTGGGACAAGAAGCCCCTCAGGGTGAGAAACACGTACCGCTCATCCTCGTCGCTGACCACCTCGACCACCAGCGGGACCTTGTCCACGAACACCATGGTCCACGGCCCGTATTCGGCCATTTCCAAGAAGGCACCGTCAACGTTCAAGTCGATGACCAGATCCGTTTCGAGCCGCTTGAGCAACGGCGCGATGTTCTTGCGGCG
Organism: Candidatus Poseidonia sp.; assembly: GCA_016779705.1. Taxonomy (GTDB): domain Archaea; phylum Thermoplasmatota; class Poseidoniia; order Poseidoniales; family Poseidoniaceae; genus Poseidonia. The sequence goes on from JADHNB010000021.1 coordinate 6,371, forward strand.
AACGGGCCGTCGCTTACGGATGTGCCATTCGTTGGCCATGAAGAACCACGGTGGGCATGGGGCTATCATCCTTCGGCAACGCGTCCTTGATGAGGGGCCAGCCTCTGCACCCCCCATGGCGATGTGGTGCACCATCCGAACCTTTGCAAAACACGCGATTGAGTTGGGGAACACGCCCCCGACCGAACCCATCATTTTCGTCAAACCGGCCTCGTGCTTGCACACCGAAGGCCCTCTTCCCGTCAGCGACCATCCCGGAGAGGTGCATCACGAAGTGGAATGCGTGGTTCGTCTCAACCAAGCCTTGGAGCCCGAGGCCGTGGCGGTGGGGCTGGATCTCACCGACCGTGCTGCGCAGGGTGAACTGCGAGCAGAACGCCTGCCGTGGGCCAAAGCGAAGTGTTTCCGGGCCAGTGCGGTGGTGGGGACGTGGACCGCTTGGAGGGCCGGTTGGGACGCGTTGGTGGACCCCACCGTCGGCCTTCACCTTTCGTTGGAGGTTAACGGGCAGGTGCGTCAATCCACCCCGCTTCACGAAATGTCCGTGACCCCTGCCCAACAAATCGCTGCTTTGCGACAGTGGGCCCCCGTTGAGGGGGGGCATCTGCTCTTTACGGGTACGCCCGAGGGCGTCGGGCGGCTGCTTCCAGGGGACGACGTGCTGGCCCGGCTCACCGACGGGGAGGGGCGCGTGTTGTCGGAAATTTCCACGCGCTGTGACTGAGGGTTGCTTTCATATAGCCCGTGCTGGTCGGTGGCGACGCAGGAGGCATGCTCATGGCTCAATGGCACGGAATTTCACGACGCAAACCCACCGGTGGACGCAAGGTTCAGGCCCGCGGCAAGCGAGCCACGGAAATCTCCACCGAGAAGCAATTTGCCCTGGTGGGTGAGCCCAAGCGGAAGATCTACCGCAAGACCGGTGGTAACACCATGGTCCGCGTGATGGCCGCCAACCAGGTTAGCATCAACGACACCGAAACGGGGAAGACGACCCTCGGTGCGATTCACAGCGTGGTCGAGAACGCTTCCGACCCCAACTACGTCCGACGAAACATCCTCGTGAAGGGCGCCGTGATCGAGACCGACAAAGGCCGAGTCCGCATCACCTCCCGTCCCGGAAAAGACGGTGTCATCAACGGCGTGCTCATTGAGTGAAGCCGAGCGACGGCTTCAAAACACCTCACGGTGAGCAGCCTCTGAGGCGAGACCATGGACCACAACCCCGACCGCATTTGCGTTTGGCCGGGGTATTTTGACCTCAAACGCTCACGGCGTTCGGGCCGTCGCGTCCCCAAAGACGCCTCCGTCATCAAGCCCGACCTCGAAGGCCTGTTCATGGCCGCACGTGAGGTTGGCCTTCGGAAAATCAAGCGGGAGGAAGGAACATCTCATCCTCGACGACCTCACGGAAAGGAAGGTCGTTTGTGGGTCTCAGCGGCCGGTGCGAAGGAGAGCATCGGCGCAGGAAGCAAAGAGGAATTGCTGCAACTCATCGGTGGTCAATGGCGCCAGATGCAGCGGGACCGCAAAAAGCAGGATGAGGCGGATACGGCCAAGGGCCCGAAAGCAGGGGACCGCATGGCACGTTCTCAGCGAAAGATCACGGCCCCCCAACGTTCCAACTTCAAAAAGCGCTCCAGTTTCAAAAAACGGTAAGTTTCAAACAGGCTTTCATAACCTTGGGGCCCCCTCTTCCCCCCATGAACCGACGCCTTGCGCTGTTAGCGGTCCTCCTGACCTTCGCCCTCCAAGGCGATTTGAGCCACTCGGGACCTCAGGCGACGACGACGCTCCAGAGCGACACCACCGTCATTTCGGTCGACAGCACCAACCTACGCTTCTCCCCGTCTTCGGTCACCATCACCGAAGGCGACACCGTCCGCTTTTTCTGGAGCGGTCAGGCGTTGCCACACAACGCCGTTGAAGAAAACGGGGTGTTTGACACGGGGGAACCCGCCCGAGCCGTGGACGAATCGTTCACCTTCCCGTTGGGCTCCAACGGCACCTACGTCTTTGTTTGTGAGCCTCATGAATCCGTGGGCATGGTTGGCGAAATCGTGGTGGAGCCCGCCGAGGTACCGGCCGATCCTCCGGCCGTGCAGGACGATGCGGAGGACACCCCGTTCGTCTCCGTGGTGCTGACCGTGTCCGTTGTTGGATTCGCCGTCGGTGTTCGACGCCTTCAGGGCAACGGGTGAAGCCAACCGAAGACGTCCTCCTCGGTTTCGTTTTGGATACCCGTGAGGAGGGTGTAGAGTTCGGTGGTCACGGGGCCGGGTTTCCCGTCACCGTACACCGATTTCACCCCGTTGTGCGTGATGGAGGCGATGGGTGAAATCACGGCCGCCGTGCCGCAACAAAAAGCTTCATCCGCGGTCACGGCGACATCGGCCAACACGGTTTCTTCCTTGACCTCGTATCCCCGATGGCGAGCCAGCTGAATGATGGAATCGCGGGTGATGCCCGGCAAGATGGTCCCCGTGAGCGCTGGGGTGTGGAGCACGCCGTCTTTCACGCAGAAGAAATTGGCGGCCCCAACCTCCTCAACGGCCGTGTGCGTTTCAGCATCGAGGTAAATGACCTCGGCGAAGCCTTGTTCCTTGGCGTCCTTGCTCGGTTTCATCCCGGGAGCGTAGTTTCCGATGGCTTTGACGCCTCCCGAACCGCCCGGTGCGGCGCGGTGATGATGTTCAGAAATGAGCAGGTCAATGGCGTTGAGGCCGCCTTTGAAGTAAGGTCCAACGGGCGTGACGTAGATGAGGAAGGTGTAGGATGGGGCAGGTTTCACGCCCAACACCGGGCCGCTGCCCATCAACAACGGGCGGATGTACATGGCGCCCCTTCCGCAAGGCGGGACCCAATGCTGGTTAGCATCGACGACCTGTTCAACCGCATCAACGAAAATGGATTCGGGGACAGGTGGCATCTTGAGTCGGTCAGCACCGCGTTGCATGCGGCGAGCGTTTTCCTCGGGGCGGAAGAACACGATGCGACCCTTCGAGGTTCGGAAGGCCTTCATGCCCTCGAACAGCCCTTGGCCGTAGTTCAAGACCCCCGCAGCGGGGGACATGGGGATGTTGCCGTAGGGTTGCAGTTGACCCGGCATCCAGGGTTCGTCTCCCTCCGTGGTGGTGATGTACATGGTTTCGGTTGGCGTGAGCGAGAAGGTGAGGCTGTCCCAATCGAACGATTCATTCACCCTTGGCCACTCCCTGCAAAAGGAGCCATTGGAATGAGGCTTTCAAGCCTTCCTGTATCATTTTTTGTTGTTTTTGGTGGTTTCATCCACGCGCCTCAAGTTCTTCCACAGATGGGTTCTAATGGGGTGCAACCTTCATCACGCTGGGGGTCGGTTCATGGAAGGACGAATGGGGATTGTCAGCGGTCGCTACCGCTCCCTGTCCGAATCCGCCGAGTTCCCTTCACCTCGTACCGTGATTGAACTCTTTGGCCGCATGGACGACGGCCGTTCCGTCTGCCTTCTGGTCCACGGATTGCGCCCCACGTTCGAGGTGTCGCCGTTGGGGAAATGGGACGCGGACGCGGACCTACCGACCCATCTCGTTGACCGGCTGGAAGGACTTCGTGCGATGGAGCATGTCGTTGACGTTCGTGGGCCGAAGGTCAAGTGGACGCAACTTGGGCACCGGCCGGTTTGGACGATTGAGGTTGAACAACCGTTCAACGTACCATCGTTGCGAAGCGCCCTGCAGTCGCATTCCTGGCAGGTGTTCTCCGGCGACATCCCCTTCGTTAATCGCTTGTTCCTTGATGCCGATCTCGGGATGCACCTCCACTTCACCGGCGAAGTGGTTGATGAGCGTCATCTCGAAGGGCCGTTGCTCAAAGACGAGGTGCTCAAGGCCGGAGGAGCGGGACGGTACGGCGTGGACCTGACCGTGGTCTGCGACATGGGCGACGTCAGCGCCTGCGAGCCGTTTCAGGTACCGTTCCGCTTGTTCTCCTTCGACCTTGAAACCAGCATTGAACACGCCACGGTGCTGTGCGCCGCAGGATGGATTGAAGATCTGTCCACCGGTGAGCGCCAATCCTTTTCCTTTCGTGGCCCCGAAGACGCCATCCTGCGAGGGTTGACCGAAACGGTGCTCGAACATGACCCCGACATCATCACGGGGTACAACATTGACAATTTCGACCTCCCAAGGTTGGCGGACCGAACCAAAGTGCTCCAACGTGGCGGGGGGGACGACGCCACCATGGCGTTGTTCGGATGGGGTCGTGCGCCGCCCCTCGAGACCGAATTAAAGCGGCAACGGGATGCGTTGGTTCCCAAACGCCAAAGCAACCGAGCGTGGAACCTTGCGGGGCGGGTCGTCATGGACGCATGGTGGCAGGCTCGTCAAGCCCTCAACCCTCGCCGTGAGACGCTTTCCTTTGTCGCAAGCCTGCTGTTTCCCGACGACAGCGAGAAGCACAAGATGGACGTTGACGCCTCCAACATGGACGAGGAGTGGGCGCTTCGCCCTGACGACGTGATGGCGTACTGCGTTCGTGACGCTGCTTTACCGTTGGACATCCTGCAGGCCATCCAAGCCGTTCGTCGCAAGGAGGCCGTGGCCGCGGTGGCCAAGGTTCCGTTCGAAACGGCCGCCAACGGGAGCACCAGTCAACTCATCGATTCCTTGGTGATTCGTTTGGCCGACAAGCAGGACGTGGCCGTGCCGTTGACCGGGTCGGCCGAAGCCAAGGAAGGCCAAATCACCGGCGGGTACGTTCACGATGTGGAGAAGGGATTGCATCCTTGGATTGCGGTGTTGGACTTCAAGAGCATGTACCCCTCCATCATGATCGGCCACAACATCTGCTACACGACGCGGGTGGACGAAGCCCAAGACGACCCCGATGCTGCGAAGGACGCCCATTGTTCACCCACCCAGGTGCTGTTCCGCCATCAACGCCAACGCAAAGGGTTGGTCCCCTTTTTGCTCGAAGACCTGATGGCGCAGCGAGACGAGCACAAGGCCGCCATTCGGGCTGCGAACGCGGCCGACGACCAGCGAGCCGTGGGCTTCCACGATGCGATGCAGTACGCCGTGAAGATCCTCATGAATTCCTTCTACGGGGTCTTTGCCAGCGGCTTCTACCGATTTACGCATCGAGATTTAGGGTCCTCCATCACCGCATGGGCGCGTCAAAACATCAAGACCATCATCGCCGCCGTTGAGGCGGAGGGGCACGGTGTTGTCTATTCGGACACCGACTCCATTTTTGTTCGGTCCCCCATCGATGAAGCGGTTCCCCGCATCGTTTCGGACGAAGACCGTGAGCGCGCCGCTGGTGGAGACGTGGCGGCCAAGGCGACGTTGAAGGCCCACGAGGCCGCCGTTGAGCAGATGGTTGCGTTCGGCCAGGCCTTGGCCAAGCGGTACAGCAAGGACGCCGCCGTTCTGGAGTTTGAGAAAGGCCTGTCCGTCTTTTTCAGCCACGGCGCCAAGAAGCGTTACATCGGCCACGTGGCTTGGCCCAACGAAGAAATGCTGGTTCGAGGTTACGAGACCCAACGGACCGATGCGTTCCCGTACTTGACCTCCACCATGCGAGAGGTGTTTCGCTATGCCTTGGCCGATGAGGGTGAGGCCTTGGTCGATTACGCCAAAGGCCAGGTGTCGGCGTTGATGCACGGAGATGTCCCCGCTCAAGAGGTGGTGTTGGCGAAATCCTGCAAAGGGCGGGTCTTGCGCACCCCGGTGAAAACCGAAGACGACGTGGATTTCAGCAAGGATTACACCAATCCCAACAGCATGGCCCAGGTGCGGGTGGCCAAACAACGCATTTCACTCGGCCTCGGATTCACCTCCGGGATGAAGGTCTCGTTTTTGGTGACCGATGCCAAAAAACGGCCGATGGAGGTCACCCCGTGGTTGGACAACGAGGACGACTCGACCGACGTGAGTTACGACGGCCAATTTTACGCCGAACGCTTGGCAGCGGCGCTGGGCCGAATCACCGAGGTCTTTGGATGGGACGCGAAAGACCTGATGGCGGGCAACCGTCAAACCAATTTGTTCTCCTTCTGAGGCCAGGTTGAGGAAGCCCTTTTGACGAACGGGCCGCCACATGACGGCATGGGCCGTAGGAGCACCCCCGTCCTCATGGCGGCGTTGATGACGCTCGCCTCCCTTTCCGGTTGCATCTTTGAAGACGATGGAGGGGGACAAACAGAGGACGTGTTGGCCGTCTTCAAGTTCAGCCCCTCCACCAACATCAAAGCGGGGACAACGGTGACGTTCGACGCTTCCGACTCGACGCCGAGCGACGGTTCGCTGACCTATCGTTGGAATTTTGACGCCGAGGGTTCGATTGACATCGACGCCACTGGACGTACGGCGACGTGGTCCTTTGATGAAGCGAAAACGTACCAGATTCGGCTTGAAGTGTCCAACGGCCAAGAGACTTCTGAACAGACCCGTGAACTCAAGGTGGCTCCCGAATCGGCCGAGCCTCCCAAAGCGGTCATCCGCCAATACGCCGATGCTGAAGATTGCGAAGATGAAACCATCGACGAGGACCGGAGCATCTTGGTTTGGATTTGCGCTCGTGACAAGTCAACCACCGATCGCAGCGTGACCGAATCCGTCACCATCGAGCTCGACGCTTCCGATTCGGAGCCCGGCGATGCTTCCTCCCAATACATCCCCACCGACGGTTACCGTTGGGACTTGAACCTCGACGAGGACAAGGACAACGACGGTGACAGCGAGAACGACGATGATTTGGTCGGTGAAACGGTGCAGTGGACCAACGTCCAGCCCGGTGAATACGAGATCGGCTTGACCGTCACCAACAGCGTCGACATGACCGACAGCGTGACCATCAAGGTGTACGTCAACTACGCAGGATACTGGAACGATTTCGAGATTGGTGGGAACACCAGCGGCAACCCCGCCACCTTGGACTTTGACACCCTCATCAACTACAACAAGGAGAGCGGAAACACCATTGTCAAGGCGGTCATGGAACTCGAGTATCCTCAACAAGACGATGACTGCACCCCCATTCTCGGGTCGAACAACTGCCGGGCTGAAGTCAACATTTTCGCTTACAACGAGGAAGACGAAGAGGCTGACAACACCACCGACGTGGAACTTGATGCTCGTGACGATGGTGACTGCGACAGTGACCAGGACTGCGTTCACCTTCGCCTTTCCAGTTACCTCTTCTCCGACACCGATTCGACCTACGGCGACGGCGAGTGGACCATGACCGTCCAAAACGAGCGCGTGAACGACTTTGTCATCGACCAGTTCGTCATTCGTTTGTATTACAAGTAACCCTGAGGCCCAACCATGCGCCGAACCCGCATCATCGCCACCGTAGGTCCATCGTGCGATGACCGCGCATCGCTGAAGGCTTTGTTCGAAGCGGGCATGGACGTGTGCCGATTGAATTATTCTCACGGCGAACCTGAAGAAAAAACGGAAATTTACCGTTTGATCCGTGACATCGAGGACGAAGTTGGTCGCCCGACCTGCATCATGGCGGACCTTCCGGGACCCAAGTTGCGATTGGGAACGTTCCCCGAAGCGGCCCTCCTTCACGACGGCGACACCATCACGCTTCATTGCGGCGTTGCCCACATGGACGAAACCAACGGCCGGGATTTTCCCGTGCAGTACGGGGGTCTTTCCGCCGAGCTTCACCCCGGTGACCCGGTGCTGCTCGCCGATGGTTTGATTCGGCTCACGGTTCAACAGGCCTCTGGAGAAGCCAACGGAAAGGTCGTCTGCCGTGTGGAGGACGGCGGGCCGGTCAGCAGTCGTAAGGGCATCAACGTCCCCGGTACGCTGGTGGATTTGCCCGCCATCGGTGAAAAGGACAAGCGTGCCCTCGCCCACGCCCTGGCCAACGGTGCCGATTACATCGCCGTGAGTTATGTACGAAGCGCTGAGGACCTTCAACCGGCCAAGGATGCCATTCGAGCCGCTTCCATGCACGTGCCGGTGTTGGCCAAGATTGAACATCCTGCGGCCGTTGAAAATCTGGACAGCATTTTGGATGCGGCCGACGCCGTGATGGTGGCGAGAGGGGACCTCGGCGTCGAAATCCCTCTCGAGAATGTTCCCGTGGTGCAGCAACGCATCATCGACAAGGCCCTGGAGCGAGGCATGCCCGTGGTGGTGGCAACCCAGATGCTGGATTCCATGACGTTGCAACCGCGGCCCACTCGGGCCGAAGTCAGCGATGTATCGACCGCCATTCGACACGGCGCCACGGGCGTGATGCTCTCGGGTGAAACCGCTTCGGGGAAATACCCGCTTGAGGCGGTGCAGACCATGGCGAAAATTGCCCTAGCAACCGAGAAAGGTCTTCAGGGGCACGAGTTGCGACCCAACGCCCTCGCTCGCTTCCGTTCCACCCGGGCGGTTGCTCACGCGGCGGTGGAACTCGCTCATGAAGCGGGGGCGGCTCGTCTGGTCGTCGCCACCGAGCATGGTACGGCACCGCGGCTGGTTTCTGGGTACCGCCCCAGCATCCCGGTCACGGCGGTGAGCGATCGTTTGCGAGCGCTTCGTCGCACATGCATGCTTCCCGGGGTTGACAGCATTCTCTCCAAGGAACACGATCGTGGTTCAAAGACCATGAGAGAGGCCGTTGAGCAACTGGTCCTGCAGGGCCGAATCGCCCCCGGTGACCGTGTGGTGGCCATTTCAGGCAGCCCGTTGGCGATGCGCGGTTCAACCAGCACCCTCCGCCTGTATCGAATCGGTCCCGACGGCGAAATCCTTGATGCGGAGTGACCTCCATCCCGATTTTTGACGGAGTTTGCGGAATCCTCCCTATATCGCGGTTTTCATATAGGGGATACTTTTCGGACGGCTTGCTAAGGAGCGATTACCATGCCATCACAATGGGAAGACAGAAGCAAGCCACACCGCAACATCGTGTTCATCGGTCACGTCGACCACGGAAAGTCCACCACCGTTGGACGTCTCCTGCTCGACTCGGGCCACATCGAAGGCCACGTGATTGAGAAGAACGAAAAACTCGCTGCTGAAGCCGGTAAGGCCGGTTTCGGTCTTGCGTACGTCATGGACGGACTCAAGGAAGAGCGCGAGCGTGGAATCACCATCGACGTCGCTCACAAGGAGTTCTTCACCCCCACCTACTACTGGACCATCATCGACGCTCCAGGTCACCGTGACTTCGTCAAGAACATGATCACCGGTGCCTCCCAAGCTGACACCGCTGTGTTGCTCTGTGCCGCCAACGACGGTGTCAACGCCCAAACCAAGGAACACGCTTTCTTGGCCAAGGTGCTTGGTGTCAAGGGCCTCATCGTCCATGTCAACAAGATGGACATCTCCGGTGTTGACTGGAGCGAGGACAAGTACAAGGAAGCCTGCTCCCAGGTGTCCAGCCTCTTGAAGATGGCTGGCTTCAAGCCTGACGACGTTCCCATGATCCCCGCCTCGTCCCTCAACGGCGACAACGTGTTCAACAAGTCGGACAAGTGCTCCTGGTACACCGGCCCCACCCTCTTCGAGGCCATTGACGCTACCCCCATGCCCGAAAAGCCAGTGGACAAGCCTTTGCGCTTGCCCATTCAGGACGTCTACAAGATCGGCGGTATCGGAACTGTCCCCGTTGGTAAGATTGAAACCGGTACGCTGAACAAGGGCAAGACCGTCGTGTTCAACCCCTCTCAGAAGTCCGCTGAGGTCAAGACCATTGAAATGCACCACACGATGGTCGAGAAGGCAGAGCCCGGTGACAACGTCGGTTTCAACGTCCGTGGCCTCGCCACCACCGACATCCGCCGTGGCGACGTTGCCGGTTACACCGACAGCGCCCCAACCTTCGTGCGCCACGACGAGACCTTCGTCGGTCAAATCCAACTCATGGACATCCCCAAGGTTGTTTCCGTTGGGTACACCCCGGTGTTCCACGCTCACACGGCCCAGGTCGCTGTGAAGTTCATGGAGCTCTTGGAGAAGACGAACAAGTCCGGCAAGGAAGCCAACCCTTCCTTCCTCAAGACCGGTGACGCTTGTCTCATCCGCTTCCAACCAACGAAGCCAATGGCCATCGAGCAGATGGACACGTTCCCTGAACTGTCCCGCTTCGCCATCCGTGACATGGGTAAGACCGTCGCTGCTGGTGTCTGCTTGAAGATCGAGAAGAAGTGAGTTTGCTCGCTGTAATCGTTGGAGATTGGAGAGGATTTCATGGCTGCCGTGACCGTCATCAAGTTGACCGGTGAAAACCACAAGGACATTGATGACGTTGCGGGTCAAATCAAGACCATCTGCGATACGGGAGGCATCACCCTCCGTGGTCCCATCCCCCTGCCCACCCGCCGTTTGGTGGTGCCTGTCCGAAAGGCACCTGACGGTGAAGGCAGCGAGACTTACGACCACTGGGAACTGCGCATCCACAAGCGTCTGCTCGAGATGGACATCGCCACCGGCAAGGACGAAACGGCCTTGCGAGCGGTGACGAAGATTCCCATCCCTGACACGGTCAGCATTGAAATCTCGATGCGAAGCATGAACTGAAGCGGTTGACGACATCGTCCGCCGCCGAATCTTGCTTATTCGCATTGCGTTGTCTTCGCCAAACGATGAGGACCGCTCACAACGGCGCTCGTTCAGCCACGCCAGCTTCGATTAGCCAAGTCGCCGTGGCCTCGTCTAAAAAGTGAACATCGCCCGCTTCGAGCACCAGGGCATCGCCCGCCTCATCGATGATGGGTTCGCTCAGGGTTTCAAGCACACGAACACGCACGTGCTCCACGGCCGTTTCCGTTTGGACTTCGGGTTCGGGTGCTGGTTCCGCCTTCACGGCTGGCAAGGGTTCCTCCATTGCGACCATCGGAGCCGCCGAAGGAGCGAGTTCCAGCGCAGCGCCGTGTTTGTTGGTCGTCGCAGGGGCGCCGTGTTTGTTGCCTCCCGTCGGCGCTTTGGTCGAAGCAGGCACATCCCCAGGGCGGTCTTCTCGTTCCAAATCGGCCAGGAGATAGGCTTCCTCGTCGCTCCATTCAGCGTCTTCCATCCACCGCTCTTCAGCATCGTCTTCCACCGCTTCAAGCGGGGGGAGATCGTCTTCGAACGCCAAGTCGGGAGGCGGTTGAGAGGAAAGGGCTCCTTCACCCACATAGGCATCCAACTGCATGGTGCCGGGAGCATGCGCAGGCGGGCGGGCCATGACTTCGCTGAGGATGCCTTGCTGCATGCCTTGCCAGTCGATTTCCTTCTTGAATCGGTCAACGTTCAGCTGCAATGCGTGGTAGAAGGCTTTCTCCGCCGGGTCGTGACGCTGCCAATCCAAGGACGGAAGTTCACTCGCCATGTTGGGATTGATGCCGCTGCGAAGCGATTGGCTTGCGGCGTGCTGCATCATCGCCACCATGCGCTTTCGGGCGAGTTCGGAGGCGATTCGGCGGATGTTGGTCTGCCGTTTTTGCAGGTTCTGAAGGCGCATGTCGGTGGACCCTTTGCGAACCATGGTTTGGATTTCAACGTCCAACGTGGAGAGCAACGCAGCGACCATCGGCCAGAAGTCCTGGCGAGGCAACGGAACGGGAACGTGGCGGGGCAGTTGCTGGCGATGAACCGTGAACAACTGCTCTTCGATCTCTTGCGCTTGAGCGCTGTTGAGATCCCGACCGTTGGTCATGTCCCTGACCAAGAGGTCACGGATATTGAACTCTCTCACCGGCCGTGACGATGAAGCAACGGATACACCCTTTCATATCGGTGGGCCGCACCTCGCGAAGCGAGGTGTGTGTCCATGTTGAGTCGTCGTTCCGTCCGCCGTCCCTCCAACGGGAACGGCGGGAAGGCGGTGGCGCTCTGCTTCATCATGGTCTTCATGACGGCGCTTCCGCTGGTTCAACCACCTTCGCTTTCCGCACCAGTGGCGGCCCAACCAGCGTCGTTTTTTACGCCAGGTCAGAACGCTACGGGCGTCAACTTGACCAGCAACGGCATGCTGAGCATCCCTGCTAACGAAACCTTCCTTGAAGGACGACTTGACCTCACCCCGACGTGGACCGATACCGGTCCAACCGGTCATCGTTTTGGCATCGACACCAAGGCGGGCTGGATCGGCACCCACAACGGGACTCAAGGGTTGGGTCATGGCGGCCAACTTTCCTTGGCACCCCAATCCACCCTGGCCACCCTCACGGATTTCGAAACGCTGGTCGAAACCTTACCCGATTGGGAAGGTCAAGGCCCCGACCATGCGGCTTGGAACGTCCACGTGGTGGTTCCGAGCAACGGCTCAGACGGGACGCCGAGCAACGCCACCACCGGGCAGCGCGTGCTCGCCACCCAAGCTTTTGGAGGGCTGGTTGCGAACATGAGCGGCTGTTTGGCCTCGCCAAGCCACCCCGTTCCTGCCTTTGTCAGTCGGTTCAACCTCAGTTTTGACCACTGGCTTTCCCTGGCTGATGATGACGCCGCTTGGGTGGAGTGGAGGGCCACGGGCGGTGCATGGCAAACGCTCCTCCCGACCGATGGCTACACGAACGCCAGTTCCCTCACCGGGGTTCCGTCCACGGTTTGGGCCGGCCAAACCGACGAATGGCAACAGGGGCGATTTAGCTTCGATTCGCTGCTCTCTTCCTCCCCTTCGGCGGTCGAAGTACGCGTTTGTTTCCAAACGTCAGCCACCCCCGGCGACCGAAACGGATGGTACCTTGACAACTTCACGTTTACCAATCAAGGCGACGAGCCGGGGGCATGGTTTCACGGGAACATGACCGGGAGTTACGCCAACAACGCCGACGGTCGTTTGTACGTGCTTGGCGATGTGTCGGGTACATCCGGACCGCTGGAACTTGAGTTCTGGGCCAATTGGGACATTGAAGGGGCCTTTGCAGACAACTTGTTGGTGTCCCTGAGCGTCAACAACGGTTCAACCTGGCAGACCGTTTCGGGCATTCCCGGCCTGCCCGGCAACGGCTACACGTCGCAGGGAACCTTCCTCATGGACGAATCCCTTGGTTGGGTGCCCGTGACCTACAACCTTCCTTCCGGCTTGGCTTCTCATCCAAACGCATCGTCCGTGTTGTTTGAATTCCACGTGCAAACCAACCACCAGAACGGCTTCGGAGGTTTCGCTT
>JADHNB010000001.1 GCA_016779705.1 Candidatus Poseidonia sp.
GGTGCTTTCCACCCGCTCGCAAGAGGAACTGGTTGGCTTGCTGCCCGGTGAGTACCACTTGTCGTTGTACGTTGAGGACGCCCGAGGGACTTGGGCAGAGGAACACGTCAACATCACGATGCAATCCAGCCTGCCCGAACTTGACCGTGATTCCTTGGTGTTGAGTTCAGAGACCTTCGTTGAGAACGAACTTTCGTACCTGACGGTTCGTATTGCCTTGAGCGACCCTGACGGCACCACGCAAGACGTGCGGGTCAACATCACCCACAACATCCAGCAGTGGGAAGTCAACCTCACGGACGCTGACGGTGACGGCGTTTGGGAAGGTACGCTGGAATGGCGTCCTGAATCCACCGGACGCCCATTGCTGAAGGTCATCGCCCGAGACGGCACGGGGGAGAGCGCCAACATCGACTTCGTTTCACGCAACCTGGTGGTTGAGGCGGCCGAAGACGACGCCCGCACCATGGTGTTCGCCTTGGCGGGTGCTGGCATCGTGGCGCTGGCGCTCCTGTTGGCGTGGATTGGCCAACGACGGCGGCGGGCAGCGGACGAATTGGACCTGCTCACGTCGTGGGACGCCTTCAAAGCGCCATCCTCATCGGCGGAACCAGCCCAAAAAGACGTCCCGTCGCTGGAAGGGGACGTGATGGACGGCACGGTGGAAGTTCAAGCCATGCTGGACCTTGACGACCTGATCTGACCTCAAGCTCGTTGCTCGGGTAGGTCGTTGTTGGTGGAGTCGGGATTGGTGTCCAAACCGCCCCATGGTGTGCGAGTGCGGTTCAGGCCAAATCGGCGCAGGAAGAGGAATTTCAGGTTCTTCCATCCGTCGCCCCATGTGTGAATTTCGGCTTCACCCACCCGAGGGCGGTAGGGAACGGAGATTTCAATCGCCTTCTTCTTGCCAAGGTGACGGCGAGCCAGGATCTTGATTTCCTCGCTGAGCGGCATGCCGTCGTTCGTGGGGCGCATCTTTTCGTTTTCAAAAACGGATTTTCGGAACACCCACATGCCCGTTTGGGAATCTTTGATGCCGTACCAAAACAGCATACGGGCCGTGAACGAAAGCACCCAGTTGCCAAAGCCGTGCAGCCCGGACATGGACCCGTCTTCGGCCAGCGAAAGGCGGTCGCAGGTGATGAAGTCGAGGTCATCGTCGAGCAAGCGCTTGACCAGGTCCGGCACGAGTTCGGCCGGATAGGTGCAATCGGCGTCCATCGTGACGATGATGTCGTTGCTGGCGACGTCGAAGCCCGTGCGATAGGCTCTGCCGTAGCCTCTTCGAGGTTCAAGATGGACGCGAATCCCCTTTTCCAAGGCGATTTCTCGGGTTCGGTCCGAGGAATTTCCGTCGACGATCATGATTTCGAGGTCCTTGCACCAACCTCGGGGAATGGCGTCGATGGTGGGGCCCAAGGCCTCTTCCTCGTTTCGGGTTGGCAAAATCACCGTGACCGACACGGGAAGCACTTCGCCCATGACCAACCGAGCCGGAGGTTGCGCTTCAAAGGTTTGGGTTCCAGCATGGCGTCTTCTCGCCTCTCGCTTCAATGACCTTCAAATGTCAACGCCGAGTGGTCTGCATGATGCACATCGCCATGGTCTCGGGCGAGTATCCACCTCGATGGGGCGGCATCGGTTCCGTGGTGTTTCATTTGGCCGGGCATTTGGCCTCGAGGGGTCACGATGTCACGGTCATCACGAGAAGTCACCAGCACGCCACGCCCCAGCAACCGGGGGTCAGCGTGCTGCACGTCCCGTGGCTCAAGGCACCGATGATGTTCACCCGTTCCTACGGCAAGCACGCCTTGACCGAACTGCGTCGTTTGCATCAGGTCAAACCCGTTGATGTCGTCCACACGCTCCTCCCGTTGGTCAGCTGGACCGCCAAGGAATACCGTTGGGTTGAGGAGACCATCGCTCCGGTGATTTCGGCCCTCAACGGCAGTTGGGTGGGTGAAAAGGAAGGCATGAAATTGGCCGCCAAACACAAGGAGGCCGCGACGTGGAAGAATCCCAACGATTTGGCCATCCTGCTCACCGGTGGCTGGTACGCCCGTTACGAACAGGCGGGGGTGGAAGCCTCCGCCATGTGCGTGGCCATCTCGGATTCAACGAAGGAGGAGTTCAATCGATGGTACCGACCTCCCGCCGATTGGGATTGCCGAACCGTGCTTTACGGGGTGGACCACAAGGTGTTTCGCCCGGTTGACCACGACCATGAAGAGGAACAATTGGCGTACGAAGCGCTTCGCAAAACCTACGGCGCTGCCGACGAAGCGGCCCTGATCGGCGATGCCAATACCGAAACTCCGTTGTTGTTGGCGGTGGGACGATTGGTGGCTCGGAAGGGCCACCGGACCTTGTTGCGAGCGATGCCGAGCATCCTCAAGGAGCATCCCGGCGCCCGCTTGGTCATCGTGGGCCGGGGCCACATGCGTCGAACGCTCATGAAGCAGGCCAAACGTTTGGGGGTGGCGCACGCCGTGACGATTCAACCGGGGATGAGTTTTGACCGGCTCGCCCTGCACTTCCGCTCAGCGGACCTGGTGATTTACCCGTCGTATTACGAAGGCCAAGGCCTGATTCCCCTCGAAGCCTTGGCCAGCGGCACCCCGGTGGTGACGGTTGACCAACCGCCCTTGACCGAGATGATCGACGAGACGGTGGGCGGCTTGTTCCGTTGCGGCGACGCTGAAGACCTCGCACGGGCGGTCAATCATAGCCTTTCCAAGCCTGACCAGCGCAGGGAACAAACGGTGCTTGGTCGCCAACGGGTGTTGGACCATTACACCTACGAACACAACGCCGAGGCGTACGAAGCGTTGTACGCCGAACTGGTGGACTGAGGCAGAACCGTAAATCGGAAGGTCATTATCCCTCTTGACGGTGGGCGTGGCATGAAAGGCAACGCCCTGTTTCTGTCGCTCATCGTTGTTACGATGTCGCTTTCGGGATGCTTCGGCGAGGACGAGGTCGTTCAGGATACCGTTGAAGAGGAGCCCGAACTCCGCCGAACGTTCGTGACGGACAAGTTCGGTCAACTCCTTGACATGGACGTCGAGCCGATGACCTTCCAGTTCAGTGACGTGGGCGAAACGGGCAAGGAGCCGAGCATCGGCATCACCTCAAGCGGTTGCATCTTTTTCATCGCCATGGAGAAGGTCATGCGTTCGTGCGATTACGGCGCC
Organism: Candidatus Poseidonia sp.; assembly: GCA_016779705.1. Classification (GTDB taxonomy): domain Archaea; phylum Thermoplasmatota; class Poseidoniia; order Poseidoniales; family Poseidoniaceae; genus Poseidonia. Next base: position 3,195 of record JADHNB010000001.1, read on the forward strand.
TCGTGGGAAGAGAGCCAGGACCCGGTGGCCTGTTCGCCCACCACCAGCGACCCGTACGGTTGGGTGGACCCCATCACCGACCGCGTCTTCGGCGTCCAAATGATCGGGCTTGAAACGTCGTGGATCTGCTGGAGCGACGACGACGGCGAAACTTGGATGGGCAACCCTCACGATTCGGGGACCACGCCCATCAACGACCACATCAAATTGGCCAGCGGTCCGTGGACGGACAGCGGTTACGGTGCTTTGGGGCAAATCACCACCAACTTCTACGAAACGGCCGTCTATTACTGCTACAACAAACTCGCTGGGATTTTCTGCTTCACCAGCGTTGACGGCGGCGCTACCTTTGAGCTGGGCGGCCAAATCATTGGCCTCGCCACCACCAACGGCGGTTTGCACGGCGCCATCTCCACCGCTCCCGACGGCACCGTCTACGTGACGCCCCGTGTGGCCACCCCCACGGTCATCGTCTCAAAAGACAACGGTTTCTCATGGTTTGAGCGCACCATGGGCGAGGACACGGGCACCCCCAACCCTCGCAAGAACTCGGAGGTCTCGGCCGATTCGGATTCCAACGCCTATCACGTCTGGACGGGCGGGGACGAGGGCGTCTACATGTCCCGTTCCTTTGATTCGGGTGAAACTTGGGACCAAGAGAGCATCCGCATCTCTCCGGTGAACGTGATTTCCTCGGTCTTCCCGCAAACGGATGCGGGTGATGCAGGTCGGATTGCCATCACGTACTTGGGCAGCGAAAACGCAGCGATGCTCAACCAATCCGACATCGATGGCAACCCGTGGAACGGCAACGCTCACTACGCTCCGAACAACGCCACTTACCACCTTTACATCACCTACTCCCTCAACGCCTTGGACGAGAATCCCATCTTCCACACCTACCGGGTGACCGACGACCCCGTTCAAGTGGGCTCCATCTGCCTGAACTCCGGCGACTGCCGTGACATCGGTGGGTCGAACCGCAACCTGCTCGACTTCAACGACCTGCACATCGACCGCGAAGGACGGGTTTACGTCGCCTTTGCCGACGGTTGCACCGGAGACTGCGCCACCAACGAGAACGCCACGGCTCAGGACTCTCGGGACGGGCGCGGTTCGGTCTACTATCTGGCCAGCGGCCCCAGCCTCTACGCCGAGTTTGGAACGCTGATTCCGTTGCTCGACGATTGAGGTGGCAACCGACGGTTTTCCCTCCGAAAAAGCCCCTCTGGACATGGTGAAGGGTTCAAAACGATGACGCCGTCCGGATATCGTGGACGTCGCTTCGTTGTACAGGAATGCCGCAAGCGGCCTTCCGTTTTCGTTAGAAATCCTCCCCCCCGACCGAGGGCTGGGTCTTGAAACCATTCACGATTTTTTCAACAGCCTTGATGGATGGCTACCTGCCTTTGTTAGCGTCACCTACCACCAAGCCCACAAAATCGACCGAATGAATGAACACGGCCAGATGGAGCAGATTTGGAACCGAAAAAAACCGGGCACGCTGGGTGTCTGCGCCATGCTGAAGTTTCAGTACGGTCTTGATGTCATACCGCACGTCATTTGCGGTGGTTTTTCGAAATTTGAATCCGAGGATTTCTTGGTTGACTTGGACTACCTCGGTTTCAACCACGTGTTGGCCCTTCGCGGCGACCCAAACAAGACCGAACCCCATTTCATTCCCCACCCCAACGGGAACACCTACGCCAACGAGTTGGTCGAGCAAATCGTTGACATGAACGCCGGAATATACCTTGAAGACGTGAGCGAAGCGAGAGCCACGAACTTTGAAATTGGCGTGGGCGGATACCCCGAGGTCCATTCGGAAGCCCGCGATTTGGCAGAAGAAATCACCAACGTTAAGCGGAAAATCGACGCTGGAGCATCGTTTGTGATCACCCAGATGTTCTTTGATAACGACTGCTTCTATCGGTTTGAGGAAGCCTGCCGTGAGGAAGGCATTGATGCCCCCCTTATTCCGGGAATCAAGGTTATCACCTCAAAACAACAACTCACGGTCTTACCCGAAATTTTCGGCACGAGCATCCCCCAGAACCTCATGGACGAGGTCAATGCTTGCGAAACCGATGAGGAAGTGCGTCAGGTTGGGATTGACCATGCGGTCCAGCAAGCACGAGCCTTGCTCCAACATGGCGCGATTGGTGTGCACTTTTTCACGATGAACAACAGCCGTGTGTTCAACCAAATTCTCCGAGCGTTCAGAGGGTGAACCACCATGTCTCCGAAGGATGAACTGGAGCGGATGGCTCGGGAGCGGATGCTCATCATCGACGGTGCCATGGGTACCATGATTCAGCAGCATCGCTTGCAAGAAGAAGACTTTCGTGACGCGCGCTTAAAGGACCATTCCATCGACCTGAAAGGCAACAACGAGATGCTCAACATCACCCAACCCCATCTCATCGAAACCATCCATACGCAATACCTCCAGGCTGGCGCCGACATCATCGAAACAAACACGTTCGGTGCCACCAGCATTGCTCAATCGGAATACGGCTTGAGCGACCGTGTGGTTGAGATGAACGAGCGAGCGGCGAACATTGCAAAGGAAGCTGTACGCAAACATCAGGAAAAAACGGGCAAGCGTTGTTGGGTGGCGGGAGCCATTGGTCCGACCAACGTCACGCTTTCGGCCTCTTCGGATGTGGAAGATCCCGCTGCTCGAGCGGCGACTTGGGATGAGGTGTACCACGCCTATCTTGAACAACTGCTCGCCCTCATCGATGGCGGCTGTGACATCATCCTCATCGAGACGATTTTTGACGTCCTTAACGCCAAAGCCGCCATCAAGGCAACCCTGGATGCCTTTGAGTTGAAACAGGTTGAATTGCCCATCATCATCTCGGTGACGTTCATTCAAGAAGAAGGGGACCGGACCGTCTTTGGACAGAGCGTTGAAGCCTTTTGGACCACGGTCAAGCATGCACAACCGTTCAGTGTTGGCATCAATTGCGGATTGGGAGCCACCGGCTTGAGAAGCAAGTTATCCACTCTCGCCAACATCTGCGACACCCGGACCCACATCTATCCAAACGCAGGATTACCCAATCCCCTCTCTCCCTCGGGATTTGATGAAACGCCCCACATCACCGCCGCCCACATCACCTCGCTGGTTCGAGACGGCTTGCTCAATCTCGTAGGGGGATGTTGCGGCACCACCCCCGAACACATCCAAGCCATCCACGATTCGGTTCAAGGATTGCCTCCTCGTGTCCCGGGCCAACCAAGTGAGGTTCCGACCTACGCCGGTTTGGATGTTTGCAGCGTTCTTCCCGACTCCAACCTCATCATGGTTGGGGAGCGAACCAACGTCACGGGTTCGGCTCAATTTCGCAGGCTCGTTACGGCGTTGGACTTTGAAAACGCCGTGGAAGTCGCACGGGACCAAGTGCAAAACGGCGCCAACATCATCGATGTCAACATGGACGAGGGCTTGATCGAAAGCGAAGCGGTCATGACCCGTTTCCTCAACATGATCGCCACCGAGCCCGAAATTGCCTCGGTTCCCGTCATGATCGATTCCTCAAAATGGAGCGTGCTCGAGGCTGGGCTCAAGTGCGTTCAAGGCAAGCCCATTGTCAACTCCATCTCCCTCAAAGAAGGCGAAGCGGTTTTCCTCGAGCAGGCGAAGACGATTCATCGCTACGGTGCGGCCGTGGTCGTGATGGGGTTTGACGAGACCGGTCAGGCCGAAAGCGTGGAACGGAAAGTGGAAATCGCCCTCAGGGCTCAACGTCTCCTGGTTGAACAGGTGGGTTTTCACCCCTCCGACATCATCCATGACCCCAACGTCCTCGCCGTCGCCACGGGCATGGGGGAGCACGATAACTTCGCAAAAAACTACATTGAGGCCACGAAGATCATCCGAGAAACGTGTCCACAATCAATGGTCAGCGGCGGCATCAGCAACCTCTCCTTTTCCTTTCGGGGTAACGAAACGGTTCGCCAAGCCATGCATGCCGTCTTCTTGCATCACGCCATCGGCGCAGGTCTCACGATGGGCATCGTGAATCCTTCCCATCTGACCATCTACGAGGACATTGAAGATGCCTTGTTGGAGATGGTTGAGGACGTGATTCTCAACCGCCGCCCCGATGCAACGGAACGCTTGGTGTCGATGGCGGACCGTTTTTCAACACAACGGAGCCTTCAGGAAGATGCAAAGGAATGGAGAGAACACGACGTCGCCAAACGATTGGCCCATGCCTTGATTCACGGCATCACCGAATACATCGAGCAGGATGTCGCTGAAGCCTACGACGACGTTGGTGATGCCTTGAGCATCATTGAGGGCCCGCTCATGGACGGGATGAACATCGTTGGAGAGTTGTTTGGTTCGGGCAAAATGTTTCTTCCCCAAGTCGTCAAAAGTGCCCGAGTGATGAAGAAAGCCGTTGCATGGTTGGAACCCCACATGCATCAGGCTGAAACCGAGCAGAAAAAACGAGCCGAAGTCGTGCTTGCAACCGTCAAGGGAGACGTGCATGACATTGGAAAAAACATCGTGGGGATCGTGCTGCAATGCAACGACTACGCCGTCCATGACCTTGGCGTCATGGTGCCGCTGTCCACCATTTTGGACAAGGTCGAAGAGGTGCAGGCCGATGTTCTCGGCCTGTCCGGCCTCATCACGCCCTCCCTTGATGAAATGATTGAAGTGGCCAAGGAAATGCAACGAAGGGGCATGACCATCCCGTTGTTGATCGGTGGCGCCACCACCTCGCGCCAGCACACGGCGGTGAGAATCAACCCCGCCTACGGAGCAGAGGTGGTGCACGTGAAGGACGCCTCGCTCATTTCAGGGGTGCTCAATCAATTGCTGGATGAAGAAAAGCGGTTGGAATTCAGAAAGACACTCGACGAGGAAAACCAACGATTGACGGCGCTGTACGAGCGAAAAATCAACCAGCCCTTACTCACGTTGGAAAAAGCACGACAACGAAAACCGGATTTCGAGTTTAACGAACAGACGTGCTCCAAGCCCCCGTTCACCGGTGTGAGAGCGTACTCGCTCAGCCTTGAAGCGGTCGAGCCGTACATTGACTGGAACTTCTTTTTCACCGCTTGGAACATGAAAGGCACCTACCCCGCCATCCTTGCCCATCCCGAAAAAGGCGAAGCGGCGAGGGATGTGTTTGAAAACGGGAAGAAGATGCTGGCGGAGGTCATGCACAACCGGTCGCTTTACATCAAGGCCATCGCTGGTTTTTGGCCAGCTCATTCAGAAGGCGATGATGTTGTGATTCAAGGCGAGGAAGAGCACCGATTTGCCTTCTTGAGGCAACAACGGAGTGTGGGAGAACGGAACCTTTGCCTCGCCGACTTTGTGGCCCCCAGCGACGAGATTCAAGATCATGTGGGCGCCTTTGCCGTCGCCGTTCACGGAACCGAGGCGCTCGCACACGCCTTTGAAGCCGAGCAAGACGATTACAACGCCATCATGATCAAAGCAATCTCAGACCGACTTGCTGAAGCAAGCGCCGAAAAATTGCATCAAATGGTCCGAGCAGAATGGGGCTTCCCCGATGGTGAAGACATGACGCATGAACGCTTGATGAAGGCCGATTACCGCTCCATCCGCCCGGCCTTTGGATACCCCGCTTGTCCCGACCACAGCGACAAACGCTCGCTTTTTGCGCTCTTGGACGCTGAAACGCACGGGTTCCAACTCACCGAGTCCTGTGCTACATCACCCGCTTCAAGCGTGTCAGGGTTGTACTTTGGCCATCCCGAAGCCACCTATTTCGGCGTCAATCGAATCGACGAAGGCCAGGTGATGGATTTGGCGCAACGCAAACGAATTCCCCGAAGGGAAGTCGAGTATTGGCTCGCCTCCATCATTGATTACGACCCAAACTGACCGGATTCCCAACGAGAGCGGTGCTCTCTGTGCTTGTTCAAGCGAAATAGCGGGCTCGCAACTTTCGCAGGCTGAGCCGCACACCAAACAGCAGTTTCCGCCACGACGACAAGGTCACCGGCTGACTGAACACGTCGCCCGAGCGGCGTACGATTTCGTTCAAAATGGAAGCATAAGCGTCGGCCATGATCTCCGGTTGAACCCGTGCTCGTGCGTCGAGGTAACCGAACAGGTGGCTGGCCGAGGCCTGATGGCGCTTGACGACGTCCATGTATTCAACGATGAAGCCACGCCAGGCGAGGGATTGAGCGACGTTCCCACCCTTGAGCATCTCAAGGCTGATGTTGTGAGAGGCCAGCACCTCTTGCGGGAGATAGATGCGCCCCCGCTCCATGTCCTCGTTGATGTCACGAAGCACGTTGATGAGTTGCATTTGGATGCCGAGGTCGATGGCGTGAAGGCGAGCGGCGCGGTCTTCGTAGCCGTAGATCTCAATGAGGATCAGGCCAACGGCAGAGGCGACCTTGTAGCAATAGGAGCGCAGTTCGTCCCACGTTTGGTTTTGGACGGGGTAGAGGTCGTCTTCCATGCCTTCGATGACCGTTTCAAAGTCGTTGAGTTTGATGGGGTAACGAGCGAACACGTCTTGGAGAGCGATGAAGATGGGATGGTCGTTGGCCGTGATGGTTTGGTCAAAGGCTTGCCCGATTTTCATTCGGATTTCGGTGAGGGCCATCAAGCGGCGACGGTGCTCTTCCGGGGGGAGAACCGGCACTTTTCCGGCGTGAATCTCGTCAACCAAACGCTGTCGTTGATTCGTGGCCACCCGAAGCGCTTCCGTTTCGGTCACGTTGGGTTCTTCGTCGCCATCAACGATGTCATCCACCCATCGACACAAGGCATAGACGGCATGAACGGCTTTCCGTTTCTCGAGTTGAAGGGCGCTAAACGACGAGTAGAACGTGGTTGAGGCCTCTCGGCACACCGCTTCACAATAGTCGTAAGCGTTGGCGAGGAGAAGCGACTTCATGGCGGGACACCTCAGGCAGATGTTGGGGTTCCGCTGGAGGGTTCTTTTGAGGTTTTGTTGACCGCCGCACGGCCTTGCTTGGACCGCTTTCGGCTTTCGAACCACGTGTCAACCCCGTTCCAATCCGGGATGATGCCCAAACTGTCCAACAAGAGTTTGCTGCTGATGCGTGCCGACTCGTAGATGACCGGCAAACCGCTGCCGGGGTGGGTGCCGCCGCCGACGAGGTAGAGGTTGTTGATCTCGTCAAACTGGTTCTTTGGTCGTCGCCACAGCATCTGGTCGAGGCCGTGGGCGAGGTTGAAGACGGCACCGCGGTAGCAGTGGTCGCCCCAATCCTCGGGGGTGATGATCATCTCCGTCACGATGTGGTCACGGATGTTTTCGAAGCCCAGTTTGGATTCGATTTGGTCCAAGATTCGGTCTCGATAGGCGTCCTTTTCTTTGGACCAGTCAATGTTCTCGTGGACGTGGGACACCGGGACGAGGGCGTAAACGGTTGAGCACCCTTCTGGGGCGAGTTGCGGGTCGGTCACGCATGCATTCTGGACGTAGACCGACGGGTCGTCCCAGGTGATTTGGTGGTGTTTTTCGATGTCTTCGAGGTTTTTCTCGTAGGTGGCGGACGCGTAAATTTGGTGGTGTGGCAGGTGGTCGTAGGTGCGGTCAACGCCGAGGTAAAGCATGAACGTTGAACAGGAATACTTCTTCTTGTCCAGCTTCTTGTTGTTCCACTTCTTTCGAACGTTATCGGGGAAGAGTTGGGTCATGCCGTTAGCGAAATCAGCGTTCATGATGACGCGGTCGGCGAAAAATTCCCCTTCTTTGGTCCGCAAGCCTTTGATGGTCTTGCCCTCCATGATGACCGATTCCACGGCTTCGTTCATGCGGAAGGTGACGCCCAACTCCTTGGCGATGCTCGCCATTTTTTCGCTCACGCTGCCCAAACCACCCATGGGGTGGAAGATGCCGTATTCGTACTCAAGGAACGCCAGCATGGTGAACAAACTGGGGCAGTTGAACGGCGACATGCCGAGGTACTTCGTCTGGAAGGACATGGCCAACATCAACCGGTCGTCATCAAAGAGTTTCATCAAATCGCCCGCCACCGAGCGCTGTGGACGCAACACACCGGCCACGCGCATGGCTCGCTTCGAGAGAAGGTCGCTTGGTCCGTACCACGGTTCTTGCAAGCATGCCTTGGATTTCTCGAGTTTGATCCGGTTGTCGACCACATAGCGTCGGAAAGCATCGGCGTTTTTTGGGCCGGACAACGCACCGATACGCTCGGTCATTTCGTCGAGGTCGCTGGTGCAATCCAATTGGCCACCTTGACCGAAGATGAGGCGGTAGTTCATGTCCAGTTTGTGGAGGTTCAACGCCTCGTGAGCGTCGTGGCCAACCGCTTTGAAGATGTCTTCAATCACTTCGGGGTAGTGGAAAAAGGTGGGCCCAAGGTCAAACTTGAAGCCGTCTCGGTCGAACACTTTGTTGCGCCCACCCACCGCTGAGGAGCGTTCGAAAACGGTTACTTGAACGCCGGCTTTGGCGAGGAGAAGGGCTGAGGCGAGACCACCGGGGCCTGCTCCGATGATGGCGACGGACGGTGCAGTGCTGCTGGGCATGCTTCGCATGGGAGGTCAAGAGCATATAAAGGGGGGTTTTTGTCCTAAAAAAAACTGAAAAAATAACAGTGGAACTCACCCGTTGATGATGGCGTGGGGGTCAATGAGAACCGAGAATTCATCCAAATACGGTCCCATGGAACTGATCAAATCCACCTCAGGATGACCCTTGAGGACCATCCCGTCCATGTACATGAGCGAGCGGATGATGGGAAAGGCCTCTTCACCAAAGGCGCAACCGGCCAGCACGGCGGCCTTCACCGTCTTCATCATCTGTTCCGTCAGCGAGACTTCGCTGACCGAGGTACCGACAAAACCGTCGTACAGTTCGTTCATCGAATCGTAGTACGTTTGAAGGGTTTTTCCGGTGGGTCGCACCGCCGCCATGGTCAGCATGGCGTCGAAGGCGTTCCGCAATTCGCCCTTGGCCAGGAAATAAAAGAAACCAAACAAGGCGTTGCGCACGTGCTCGGGTGCGTGGCAAATAGCGCCGGTATCAATGAAATAGAAGTCTCCGGACTCATCCATCATGGCGTTGCCGGGGTGCAAGTCACCGTGGAAGGTGCCAAGGCCGAACATGAACGCGCCGTGAATTCGGAACAACTCGAGCATGTCCGTCCAAGCCATCGTGCCCGATTCGAGGTGGTCTTCAAGTGTGGGCGCCGTAATCTCCTCCATCACGAGAACGTGTTCATTGGACAACGCCTCCCACATCTTGGGGAAACGGAGCTTGGGCATGGGGAAATGGGCTTCCACCTCAACGGCTTTGGCCATGAGGTCGTTTCGGCCCACGATTTCGTTGGTCAGGTTGAGTTCGCGCAACGTGTAGTCTTCGATGTGAGCCAACAAACCGATGGGGTTGCCCACCTTCCGAAGTCGAGGATTGAAAAACAACCCTATGCGAATCCACCGCTTCATGCGTCGTACATCACGACGAAACGACGCTTCAAAATCGGCTTTGATGATCTTGACGACCACCTTTGTGCCGTCCTTGAGAACCGCTCGGTGGATTTGCCCAATGCTTGCCGCAGCGAACGGCTTGGGTTCAATCGATTGGAAGTGGTCGGCGAATCCTTCGGGGGCAAAACGGTCCAAGAGCGCCTGAGAGTTCTCTTCGGGAATGGTGGCTGCACGGCTGTACAACCGTTGGAGTTCAATGCAACGTTCGGGCTCGATCAAGTCGGGTCGAAGAGCAAAGATTTGCCCCAACTTCACCGCCAACAATCCCATCGATTGAATCGCATCGATGTTCACCGGTTTCTTCCCTTTGAGTTGGCGAAAGAAACGGATGAAGGTCAGCAACTTCATGCCGGTCACGTCCTCAATCGTTGAGTTCAATGGTGTTCATTTCATGCCGGTGAATGAGGTAACGCCACAGGTCGTCGTTGGTGCCGCTGCCTTCGACCCGTTGAATCACGACGTTGGCGTCCTTCGCAAATCTCGTTGACAAGGCCCCTTCGATGATGCCGTCGTCCATCTGCCACATGGGCAGGGCGTCGGGGTCGTCTACCGGCGGGTGATTGAGGCCGACGACCACCTGAAATTGGGGGTCGACGTCGTATTGCAACATGCCCAGGCCAGCGTGTTCCCACCAGTCCATCATCTCTTCAAGGAATTCAATATCGTGTTCTATAGAACGCAAGGAAAAGGCGATTTCCTGGCCAACACGATTACCGATTTGGCGCAACATTCGACCGATATCGATGCCCAACACCTTGAGGTTGGACAACTTTCCTTCGGTCAGTCGCATTCGGGCTTCGTTCACTTCTTTGCCAGCGGCGAAGAAGGCCTCAGGGTCAAACGGCGTGTCTTCCTCGGGGAATTCTCCGTCAAAGCCGAGGGCAACGGAGACGTTCTTCAGGAACGAACCTTCGCCGATGGTCAATCGGAGCGGGTCGTTGATTTGGTTCTCCGTAAAGCGAGCCCGAGCGGTGTCCAACGATACGGCTCCCTCCCAAATCGCATCGATGAGGTGGAGGTGAGCTTGCGAGAACGGTCCCGACTCGATGATGAGGGCGGCGTCCTCTTTTCCACGGCCCACCGGATTGTCTTCGATGTTGAGGTATTGAATCACTTCCGACTGGTCTTGGACAAAACCCAACGAATCGAGTTCATCGGAGTGTCGCACCTCAATGCTGGAGTCGAGTTGGTCAAAGAAGCGAAGGGTACGACCGTCCAGGTGGGTGATGATCTGAACCACGACGCCGCGCACGGCGGCGGTGTTCACCGCTTCGAGGGCTTCGGGGTTGCGGCACAGATGCAAGATGCCGAACTGGCCCAACAGGAGAATGAGCCGCTCTTCGGCTTCGTTGGCCATTTTCTGCAGACGGTTGTAGATATGAGACCGCTCCTTCAACACGGCGAAACGAGGGTCGTCGATGTCCCGTCGTTGTTTCTCGTAGGAAGCGTCGGTTTCCGTGATGCCTTTGGACAGGTCTTCGAACCCTTCAACGAGCCGGTCAAGTTGTTGCTTGCGGGATTGAATGATATGTTCCATGGCCTCGTTGATTCGAAGGCTTGAGAAGAGCATCGGTCGGTCGGCCGTGGCGGTCACAATGCCCATTTCTTGGAGGCGAGAAAGGCTGTTGTAGGCGTCGAGTCGGGTCGTGTTCAATTCCTTGGCCAATTCAGAGGCTTTCATTTTCGGGCGCGAGCCCAGAATCATGATCGAGCGAACCTCACGTTCGTTGAGGCCAGCCTCAAGGAGCAGTTCGTCCCACATCAGGCATCCCCCGTGACGCTGGAGATGTCTGAAAGAATCCGAGCGACATGGCGCCGTGGACGGAACAGCCAGTCATAGACGTAGCGAATGGTGTTGTCTGGGCCGATGAGGAAGGAGGACTTGGCTGGGAATTGGCCGACATGCATGGGGACGTTGAATTGCTGGCCAACCACGCGTTCAGGGTCGGCGAGCAGGGGGAACGGCAGGTCGCCCAAGGTCGCCTTGAACGAGGCGAGGCCTTCAGCTGACCCGGGACCGATGCCCACGATGGAGCAACCGGCGGAAGCGAACAGGTCGTGTTGTTCTTTGAACGTCAAACACCCGCGCTTGCAGGTGGGTGAGCCGTGTCTTGAATAAAAGAAGATGATGCGCCAGGTGCCGTGCAGCGTTTTGCTGTCAAACACGGCTCCTTGGTCATCCTGGAGCATGAAATCCGGAGCTTTTTGTCCGACGAGGTTGGCTTTCATGGGGGTGGCCTCAGACGGGAAGGATGTGGCCCATGCGGGAGGCTTTGGTCGACATGTAGGACCGGTTGTGCGAGCATTGGCCCACGATGATGGGCACTCGGTTGGCGACCCCAATCCCGTTGTCAATGAGTTGCTGACGCTTGTCAGGATTGTTGGTCACGAGTTCGACTTGATTGACCCCCATCGCGTACAACATCTCGGCGGCGAAGTCGTATCGTCGGGCGTCGCCAGGTAGGCCGAGCGCGAGATTGGCGTCCAAGGTGTCCAAACCGTCGTCTTGGAGGGCGTAGGCCTGCATTTTGGCGAAGAGGCCGATGCCACGGCCTTCTTGCCGGAGGTACACAACGGCGCCGTGTCCGGATTCCTGGATGGCCTTGAGCGAGGCGTCGAGTTGTGGCCCGCAATCACAGCGTTGAGAGCCGAAAGCGTCGCCGGTGAGGCATTCAGAGTGGAGGCGAACGAGCGGCGTGCCCTGAGAAAGATCGCCCACGTAGACGATGCAGTGTTCCTTGCCGTTGTTGGGGTCCCGGAATGCACGGATGCGGAATTCGCCGTGTTTAGTGGGCAAAACCGCATCGGCTTCTGGAGCTTGTGTGATGGTTGGTTGTGGGGCTCCTAGCATGTTAGAAAATTTGCTCAATTTGTATATAAACACTCGTCTTTTTCCTTTGCTGGGTTGAAACCGTTCTTGATATACTCATCCGTTGAAAAAATAACGATGTCCCAACTGCTCTGCGACCTCGGCGTGGCTACCCGAGTGGTTCGGGACGGCCACATTCTCCTCGTCCAAGAAGCCAAGGGGCGCCATGCAGGCCGATGGGGCCTGCCCAAGGGCAACGTTGACGACAACGAGAGTCCCGAGAACGCCGCCCTACGAGAGCTTCGAGAAGAAACGGGCTTGGAAGGGCAACTGGTGGGATTGGCCGGCGTACGGACGGCGTTGCAAAGCAACGGCCCTGCCGTATTCCTGTGTTACGAAGCCACGGTGACCGATGACCAGCTCCAAACCGACGGCGACGAAATTGCCTCAGCCAGGTGGTTTTCGCTGGACGGGTTGAAGTCTCTTGAGTGGGTTTCTGAAACGATGCATCAACTCGCCGTTGACGGCTTTTGCCGGTCGACCGTCCTGGTCAACCAACGGGGCTTGACGCCCCGAACCAACCCGTATGCGGTGTACCGTGCCGCTGGTGCCCACGGTAGGGGGCGGTGAGACCCATGATTCCCCCTGCCCGCCTCCAAATTCACGGCGAAACCAACCCGGAAGGCGAGGTGGTTGTGTACTGGATGACGGCCGCCCGTCGCCCGTACTGGAACCACGCCTTGCAGCATGCCATTGACCTCGCCAAGGAACACCACCTTCCGTTGGTGGTGATCGAGTGCTTGGCCCTCCACCACCGCTGGGCCAACGACCGCATTTCCACCTTCGTGCTTCAAGGCATGGTGGACAACCGGGAGAGTTTTGCCAATTCAGGCGTGACCTACATCCCCTACGCTGAAACCAAGCGAAAGGAGGCTTCCGGGCTGCTTCAAGGCTGGCTCAAAAACGCCCGAGCCTGTGTGATCGATGACTACCCGACCTATTACCCAAAGCACGTCCTCAACACGGCGATCACCGTCAAGCCGTGTGAAGTTCACGTGGTGGACTCCAACGGATTCATGGCCATGAGGGCCCAAGGTCGGGACTTCTCAACGGCCTACTCGCTTCGTCGGCACCTCCACAAAACCATCCGCGAACACATGCACGAATTTCCAGAAGCGAAACCGTTGGCCAACGCCGCCGGCCTGCCGTGTGTGGATGCCTCGTTGGTGCAACGGGTTTTTGACGAAACCAACACCCCCATGACCCCGTATGAGTTTATTTGGCGCGTCGCTGAAGGTGGCGACGTGGGCCTTCAAGCCCTCTCGACGCTCAGCATTGACCACGATGTGCCGCCGGTGGTCGGCAAACGAGGAGGCCATCTCGAAGGCCGACGCCGTTGGAAGGAGTTCTTCTCGAACCGGTTGGCCTTGTATCACGAAAAGCGTAACGAACCGCAAGAGCGTGGCGCAAGCGGGTTGTCACCGTGGCTGCATTTTGGCCATTTGAGCGTCCACAACATCCTCCACGAAATCTTTGCCCATCACGGTTGGGACGTGAGTCTGGTCAATGCCCCCAACGACGGCCGCCGACAAGGTTGGTGGGGGTTGCCTGAACCGGTCGAAGCCTTCCTCGACCAAATCATCACGTGGCGTGATATCGGCTTTATCCACTGCGCCATGATCGAGAACCACACCGATTACGAATCCTTGCCGGCTTGGGCCATCACCACGCTGGGCGAGCACGAGAACGACGAACGGCCCTACCTCTACACCTTCGAGGAATTTGAAAACGCCCAAACTCACGACCCGTTGTGGAACGCTGCCCAACTCCAACTTCGACAAGAAGGCATTATTCACAATTACCTCCGCATGCTGTGGGGCAAGAAAATCCTCGAATGGACGCCAAATGCCGAAATCGCCATGGAATGGATGATCGCCCTCAACGACCGATGGGCATTGGACGGTCGGGACCCCAACTCCTACACCGGCATCGGTTGGGTGCTCGGCAAGTTTGACCGAGGCTGGACCGAACGGGCGGTCTACGGGAAAATCCGTTGCATGACAAGTGACTCAACGGCTCGAAAATTCAAAACCAAAGGCTACGTTGCAAAATACACCAGCGGCACATCCCAGGCCGCGTTGCTCGGCTCGGGACCCAACTTCTACTCAACCCACCAGTGAGGAACCTCCATGCCCGTCTACCAACACACCGCCCGTTTTGACGTCCCCGTTGACCGACTTTGGTCGTGGTACGACAGTTCGGGGGCGTTTCGACGCATCATGCCGGAATGGGAAGGCATCGAGCCGGTCGAAGCCGGTAAATTGGTTGATGGCGAGCAAACGCGTTTCAAAATCCGTCTTGGCCCTCTGCGCCCCATGTGGGTGGCTCGCCATCACGGTGTTCAATCCGGCGAGGTCTTCAACGACGTCATGGAAAAAGGGCCGTTTGGGGCATGGGACCACGAACATCGGTTTGTGCCCGTTACCACCACGACGTGCGAATTGGTTGACACCGTCAATTGGCGGCTTCCTTTCCATCCGCTGACGTTTTGGACCGCACCAATCACCGTGAAAGGTCGCTTGAATCAGATGTTTGCCTATCGAACCGCACGGGTGGAAAGCGATTTGAACCGCATCATGAAAACGGCTCACCTCCCTCGCCAGCGTATCCTCATCAGCGGTTCCACCGGGCTCATCGGTATGCAATTGTGCGCCTATCTTGCCGCCGCCGGTCATCACATCACGCGGCTGGTACGTCCGACCACCGTGCTTCCCTCGGACGCCCAAGGGGACGATACCGTGGTTTGGAACGACCGGACGGGCGAAATCATCAGCGGGGACTTGAACGGCTTTGACACCGTCATCCATCTGGCCGGAGCCGGCATCGGGGACCGCCGTTGGAACGCCAAACGCAAAGACGAGATCGTTTCCAGTCGGACCGTTCCCACAGCAAACTTGGTTGCGAAGTTGGTGTCCCTCGACCGGCCTCCAAAGGCGTTTTTGTGCGGTTCAGCCATCGGATTTTATGGCAATCGTGGTGACGAACGGCTCGACGAGGCCTCGGCACCGGGGACCAATTTCCTCGCGGAAACCTGCGTTGCGTGGGAGGCCGCCGCTCAACCCGCCCTTGACGCAGGGATTCGGACCGTGTTTATGCGGACCGGCATCGTGACCACGCCCATGGGAGGTGCGCTTCAGAAGCTGCTGCTGCCAAGCAAGTTTGGAGCCGGTGGTCCGGCTGGAGGAGGGAAGCAATTCTATTCGTGGATTTCGTTGGCCGACCAGGTCTACGCCATCGACCACCTGATGATGACGGAAACCTGCGAGGGCGTGTACAACCTGACGGCCCCCGAGCCCGTCACGCAAAAGGTGTACGCCAAAACCTTGGGCCGCGTGTTGCGCCGTCCAGCCTTCGCACCGGCTCCCGGCTTCGCTCTCCGTTTGTTGCTCGGAGAGATGGCCCAAGCTTTGGTGTTGGACGGCCAGCGAGTTCTCCCCCGCCGTCTCTTGGAGAGCGGATATGAATTCGAACACGCGGACTTGGAAACCTGCCTGCGCCAATGTCTAGGTCGACAACGGGTCTGAAGGTCACGGAAGAATCTGCAGGCGTGGTTTTGATAATCCGTTTGCCCATCAGCGGCCATGCGTCGCGCGGTGCTGCTGGGCCTCATCGCGTCGCTTCTCCTTATCCATCTCCCCAGTTCAGCCGCTGACAACACCCCCACCAGCGCCAACGGTTTGACCGACGGTGTTTCTTCAAACGGCTATGTTTGCGACCCCGACGGCTGTTCGCCCAACGACAAAACGGACTATTGGAAAATTCAAGGCAAGCGAGGGGACATCGTTCGCGTTTCGTTCTCCGGCAGCATGAGCAACCCCGCCTGGTGGTGTCCTGGTGACGGTTGGATCGGGACCTTCACCATGGGCAGCGTGACCTCCAACGTCGACGACGGTAACCCCTCCGCCCAGTTGTCAACCACGTTGGCCACGGCCGGCGAGGTTCTCATCAAGGTCGAGGCAGCGGATTCGTGGTGCAACGACGGGTTTGACTACACGCTCACGCCGGCCATTGACAAAACCAACCGTGACACCGACGAAGACGGGTTCATCGACACGGAAGATGACTGTGTTTTCTTGGTCGGGACCTCCACCAACGACCGAAACGGTTGCACCGATTCCGACGGCGATGGATGGTCGGACCCTGACAGCGGCTGGGGCGTTCAAAACGGCGCAGATGCCTTTGCAAGTGAATCCTCACAATGGTTAGACTCCGACAACGACGGTTACGGTGACAACATCGAAGGGTTCCAAGGCGACCACTGCACGTACAGTCGTGGGTATTCCGATGCTGACCGCTTTGGATGCCTTGATACGGACGGCGACGGATACTCCGACCCCGACCCCGGTGGCTTGAACGGGTTTGTGCCGTGGTACGCTCATCCCGTGGGGGCGGCGGACGCCTTCTCCTTCGATAACTCGCAGTGGAACGACACGGACGAAGACGGCTACGGCGATAATTGGGCCGACCCCTCCATCAATCAAACCCGATGGTTGTGGGGCATCGGCCAATTTGTGGACAACGCCACCAAACCCGACGCTTGCCCCTTTGTGCGTGGCGGTTCCTCTGCTGACCGCTTTGGGTGTGTGGACACGGACGGCGATTCGTATTCGGACGGTGACGAAAACTGGACGGTGAACAACGGCTCGGATGCGTTTCCCGTCGAGCCGACCCAATGGCTTGATTCTGACCGTGACGGGTGGGGCGATAACCAAAGCGTTGGGGCGCAACTGATTGACGATTTCCCGTACAACCCCACCCAATGGCGGGACACCGATGGAGACGGCTGGGGCGATAACCAAACCTACGGTGCCACCCAGATCGATGATTTCCCGTTCGTGCCTTCCCAATATCGGGACACCGATGGTGATGGGTATGGCGATAATTTGACGGGGTTCGAGGGCGATGTTTGCCCTCAATCCACGCCTGAAGAGGTGGACTCCGGTTGGATCAGCCGTTACGATCGGTTGGGATGCCGTGACGTGGACAGCGACGGGTATTCCGACCCCACCGAGTTTTGGAACGCTCATCCTGACGGCTTTGCCGATGCCTTCCCGAACGACCCGTCCCAATGGCACGACACCGACGATGATGGCTACGGCGACAACGCCGAATACTTCGACGGCCAAACTTGGCGAGCCTCCTACCGACCGGACGGCTGCCGCACCACGCCTGGCAATTCCACCTTTGACCGATGGGGCTGTCCCGACGGTGACGGCGACGGTTGGTCCGACCCCACGGCCTCGTGGTTGGCCAGTCCTGGTGGTAGCGGTGATGCGTGGCCTGAGGACCCAACGCAGTGGCACGACAGCGACGGGGACGGCCGAGGCGACAATCCACGCGGCACCACGGCGGACGTCTGTCCCGAGGTGGCCGGGACCTCCGTTGGACCTTCCTCGGGCGGGGACCGGTGGGGCTGCAAAGACACCGATGGGGACGGCTGGTCCGACCTTGGCGATGCGTTCATCCACGAACCGACTCAATGGCGGGACTCCGACGGTGACGGCTACGGCGACCGCATGGAAGGTCACCAAGGCGATGCCTGTCCAGAGACTCGTGGCACCTCGTTGCTGGACCGACTCGGTTGTCGAGACACGGACGGCGACGGTTGGTCCGACCCAACGCCTGCTTGGCCCGCTCATCCGTTCGGGGCGGCCGATGCGTTCCCCACCGAAGCCTTGCAGTGGATGGACAGCGACCAAGACGGCTTCGGTGACCTTCCCCTTGGGGCGTTGCGAGACGACTGTCCCGAGGTTGCGGGGACGTCGACCCGAGATGTTCAGGGCTGTCCCGATGGCAATCAAGACGGTTGGTCCGATGCGTACGGCGAATTGGCGGCGGCCATCGCCATCATGGGCGAAGACCCCGCCGCCTCATGGCTCACCTACGCCGTCATCGGCGGCGGCTTCCTGTTGGGAGCCCTTGCCGCCTTGGTCGTGCGTGCATCACGACAACGGTCGCAGTTGATGGAACAACTCGTCGCCGACAAGGACCTGGAACTGATGATGGGGAACAACGAGCCTTCGGCGACCCCCCGATTGATTCCGTTGGACGAACTTCCGCCGTTGCCAGGCATGCCAGGGGGTGAAGAAGGTGCGTGAAGGCCATCGTTCTTTCTCGACGTCGGTGCTTGTGTTGCTGCTTTTGACGACGGCGGCTCCCTTGGTTTCCGTTTCGGGGGAGCTGACCGCCGAGGAACGCCTTGCGGAGCGAGGCCTGACCGTTCTTGCCCTTCGAAACGACACCATCGACACCGACCAAGACGGCGACATCGATGCGGTCCGCGTCGTGGTGGTGCTCAACTCAACGGCGTCCCAAAACGACCTCATCGTGAAACTCCGCGGTCTTCACAAGGAACGAGAGGTGCTTGAGGTCACCGAAGTTTCGTTTTCCATCCAAACCAACATCACGCTCGTTTACGATGCCTGGTCAAGAGGCGAACATCGCCTTCGCTTGGATTTCTTTGACGACGACGGCGAATTCATCGCTTCGTATCCGCTGCCAAACTTTGTCTTAGTGCCCGCCCTTCAGGTGCCGACGGTTCAACTCAACTTGAACGCCGGCGCCACCTTGCAAACCGGTGAGGCGTGTGAGGTCGTTCGTGTGTTTAGCGACGAAACCGGTCCACGTTACGGGGAAAGCGGGACACGAACCTTCACTGGAGCCCCCTTCAGCGTCCTTGATGCGCATGGAACGCTGGATTGTTCGTCGTGGCCTGCCGGCGACTATGCCCTGCGAGAAACGTACCGCAACGGGCTTGGGCAAACCGCCGAAGCCACCCTGAATTTCACCATCACCAACCGCCCGGCCCCCCAATTCACCATCGCTGTTTCCGGTCACGGTAACACCACCAACACACCCTGCAGTCTTGCGATGAAAACGGCCGGAGTCGATGCGGGATGGACCAAGGTTTGGCGAGTCAAAGGGGCGGTTGTTGAAGGCGCTAACACGTCCACGCTGGATTGTTCACAACTACCAGCTGGAGCCTACCTCGTCACGTTGGAGGTCATCAACGACAAGATGATCACCTCAACGGAGGGCGTCAATCTCATTCGCATGCCTTCTCCAGAGGCGACGCTCAACCGTACTCAAACGGGCCCCTCGGCCTCCTTGGGCGAAGACACGCCAACCGAATCCGTCGGTTGGCTGTCCATTGGGGTGCTGGCCTTGCTGGTCACGTTGGTGGTCTTCGTGGCGATGGCTCGAGACCGTCGCCTCGAACCCCTTGAACTCCCGGCCTTGGGCCCGATTGCACAAGTGTTGCCTGATGGGAGTCCTGACACCATGGGCCTGCCCACCATCACGGATGACCAAGGCGTGTTGTGGCGCAAGCACCCCGACGGTCGGTTGGACTGGTGGGACAGCGAGTGGCAAGTTTGGCACGGGTGGGACGCATGAGTCCGTTGGAAGCGTTGGGTGTGGGCTTTGGCGCCTTGGGGTTGCTCGTTGGCATGCGCCTTTTCTACGTCTGGCGAACCCGCATCCGACCCCTTCAACCCTCCTTGGATTTGGAGTGGGCGGTGGATTGCGAGCACCTCACCACCGCCACGGTCGACGGCAACGACATCACGTTTCACATGGTACGAGATTTCACGTGGCGGACCACGCGTGACCGTGACGAAAACTGGGCCGAGTCGGTCCATGTCCGCCTTGATGAATTGAAGGACGTGTGGTTCATCGTCGACCACTTTCATGCGTTGAAAGGCCTCGCTCACACCTACCTCACCTTTGAATTCGAAGACGGAACTTGCTTGTCCTTCTCCTTCGAGACCCGGCGTGAAAAAGGCGAGCGATACCATCCTTGGGACGGGTTGTGGCGAGCCTACGAACTCTACTTGCTGGTCGGCTTCGAGCGCGACGTCACCGGTTTGCGGACCCACGGTCGCAGAAACAAGGATTACATGTTCAGGGCCATCACCCCTCCTGGCAAGGACAAGGACTTGCTCATGGGGCTGATCGGCAAGCTGAATCAACTCGCCGTCGAGCCCGAGTGGTACCATTCCTTGCTGACGACTTGCAACACCTCCATTGTTCGCATTGTCAATCAGGTCACCCCGGGACGCATCCCGTTCCTCTGGCGAAATTTCTTACCGGGCTACACCCCAAAAGCGGCGTTCAAACTGAAACTGATCGAGGATTGGGGCGGTCTTGAACAAACCCTCGCTTCAGCCAGAATCGACGAACGCGCTCAGGCATGGGACGGGGAAGAGGATTACTCCGCTATGCTTCGCTCCTTCCTTCCGTCATCGCCGAAGAGCGAGGATGCACCATAAGCAAACGGCCTTCGGAGAACTCAACTTCAACCCTGGAGCCCAATGAACGGTTGTGAAGACCGTGCGACCCTGTCTCCAAGGCGGTCTTGTCCATCGGATAGGCACACCCCGTGAGGGTGATGTTGTTGGCAAACGGGACGGCGAACAGGGAGAACGTTTGGTGCGGCTCCATCTCTATAGAATAGGCCTCTCCGGGACGAAAAAACCGGAAAACATGGGTTGAGGTCAGCGATTGGAGGTCCATCTCCTGTTCTGCGCACACCAGCATGTTAGCCCAAGCGTGTTGCGGGTCACCGTCGTGAACACCGACCAAAACGCCTTTCGAGGCGCCTCTCGCCTTCGCCAGCTTGAGGGCTTTGGAGAGGTCGTTGGTGTTTGGGTCCCTGACCTCCACCACCTCACCCCCTCCTCGAGCGAAGGTCGCAAGGATCTCGGGCTCCACACTGTCCAGGTCCCCGACCACGGCATCAACGTGAATGCCAAGCTCAACGCACCGGTTGAGGGCACCGTCGCAAGCCAACGTGAAATCCACCTGGTTTTGCAGTTCTCGAATCGTCGCTGGCTCGCACCATGGGCCGTTGGCGAGGATGAGCCCAACGCGCCCGGTCATGCTGAGGCCTAGCCGCACGTCTTTCTCAAGGCAACGGTGAACGCGTCCTGACCCCCGTAGGGGGTCAACGCCTGAATCAACAATGATTTTCAAGGTCGGAGGCTGTGAGGCGTCCATGTCGGACGCCGATACGCAATCGTTTCACATCAAAAGCGTTCTGCTGGTGCTTCTGTTTCTGCTGTCCATCGCCAGCCCAATCGTCCCTGCATACGGGCCGTCTGAGGTCCTCGAGCAAGCCTCTCCATCGGCTCGCATGGCGCCGTTTAACCTCGCTTCTGGCTACGGCCATGAACTGGCCGGGACGACGGTGACCGTTGACGGCCTCGACAACGCCTTGGTGAGGGAGGAATCGATGTTTGACTACTGGATCACCACCGAACTCAACAACTCCAGCACCGAGCATCACGGCACTCCCGACATGAAACTCACCCGGGCTGACATGGAGCACTACTGCTGGTCGACCGAAGAAGGGTCCATCCGAACCGCCATTCACCGCCCGAATGGGGCATGGAGCACGACCTTGGTTGACACCGTTGCCGCCACGAATACCTCATCGTTGGTTGATTGCGCCATTGCCGTGACGGGGAACGAGCTTCCTCGGGTGCTTTATGCAGACGGTGCTGACCTGAAAATGGGGCGGTACGCACGCGAGAGCGCCACGTATTACGACGGGCCACGTTGGCACACTCGGACCATCATGGAGAATGTTGAGCCAACCCACCTTGAACTTGAAATCACGCCTGAAGGCGTGGAGTGGGGCTTGATGCGCACGGTGGACGGTGCCTTGCACCAAGTGAACTTCAGCGGGGCGTACTGGACCTCCTTCCTGCTGGATGTTGGCCCCATAGGGGACGATTTCGAATTGGCCATGGATGACAACGGCACCGCTCACGTTCTCTACACGCGTTCCAACGCCCAAGAAGTCGTGCTCCTGCGCGTCAGCGGCATGGAACGTGACGTCCGGATTCTCGAGCGAAACAGCGACCTGGTGGACGCTTTGGGCATGGACCTTGATGCCAATGCCGTCGAGCAAATCGCCACCGCCACGCAAACCGGGCCGTCGTTTTCCATCAACCTCATTCGTTCGCTCGCTGGGCAAGACGCCGGACGTGTTGACCCCGTCCCCCTGGATGGACGAGAAGGCGTTGAAGATGAAGAAGAAGGTTCGTTGTTGATGGCGGATTTCAACAACGACGGCTTTGATGATTTGGCCATCGCCACCCCCACCGCTGACCTCGTTGGTTTTACCGACAACGGCCGAGTGGACGTTTACTTCGGTTCTTCCGCAGGGCTGAGTGCGACGCCCGATGCCATCCTCGCCGGCGCCAACGACAACGCCCGATTCGGTCAAGGCTTGGATGCCGGGGATTACAACCACGACGGCATCGTTGATTTGGCCGTTGGCTCCCCTGGTTGGCAACCAACCGGTCAAACCGATCTTCACAACGGCCAGGTGAGCGTTCATCTTGGCGGGCCCTCTGGCCTTCAATCCACACCATGGTGGACCGCGAACGGTTCGGAAAACGAATCGCTAGGGGCTGTCCTGACCACCTTGGAGCGAACCTCAGAAGCCGACGGATTGGCTGCGGCGGCCCACGGCTACACGCTCGAAGTGAGCGAATCTCAAACCAACGTCGGCAAGGTGGTGCTGTACGGCGGTGGAACCGATGCGATGGCCATGGAGCGAAACCTCACTCAATCCAAGTCCGGACCGATGTTTGGCCGCTCGTTGGAAGGCTGCGATATCAACGGTGACGGTTTGGATGAGTTGATCGTGGGCAACACGGGAACTTTTGCCAGTTCCCTGGGCTATTCGTCGATCGAGTACTACTACGGCAACGCCTCCGGCTACGCAGGAACCCCCGAGCACACGCTTGAATCGCTCTCCCAGGGTCGTCTGTTTGGCCACAACATCGTCTGCGCTGGCGACCTCAACGGTGACGGGTACAACGAACACCTGTTGACCGAACCGTTCAACAGCACGCAAACCGTGTTTGGCACCGGTGTCTTGTGGCTCTACAACGGCACCTCCGGTTCGCTCCCTTCCGAAGCGGACTGGAAATACTTCCCCAGCATCGGCAATCAAAAAATCGGCGAAGCCATTTCACCTGCAGGCGACATCAACGAGGATGGGTACGATGACCTCTACATGAGCAGCCAAATGGGGTCGAAAGCCGGCCGATTGGAGATTTTCCTCGGTTCAGCTAACGGATTGCGGTCCGACAAACAGTTGCTGGCCGATGGAAACGGGTCCGAACAACTCGGCTTCCGCCTCGCCAGCAACGGCGACCTCAACGGCGACGGTTTGAGTGAAGTGGTCTTTTCCCAGAGGACCTTCGAACGAGGCGACGCCTTTGCGCTCAATTACGTGATCCTCTCCGAGCGAGATTGGGAATCCATTTCGTTTGAGTACACCGGGTCCATCTCCGCCCTGGACCTCGCCACGGCGGCACGAGGCGAGACCAGCATGGCGTTCGTTCATCAGGACAGCCTCCGTTCGTACGTTGGAAAACTGGAGCACATGAACGACGGCACTCCCTCCGGTCAATGGGTTCATCAAACCGTTGAACGCACCACCACGTCGAACGTCACCGTTGAATTTGGCGTTCGTTCCTCGGGCCAACCCTTGGTGGTCGTTGAGGACGACGCTTCGATCCGTTTGCATTCAACCACTTCCATGACCGCCGTCCAACAAGAGGTGGCGACCACCGGGACCATGGGTCAATTTATCGGTTCGAACGTCAACCAAGATAACGAACAAGTTCTTGCTTACACTTCGGGGGCCGGCAATCAAATCTTTGCAACCGAGCAATCTTCAACGGGCTGGTCGACCGATTTGGTGCGGACCAACGCCGCGTTGGCCAACGGCATTGAAGTGCTCTTTGACAGCGCCGACGTCCCTCGTTTGGTTTACCGCCACAACACCACGAGCCAACTTGAGATGGCGGTCGGTGGGAGCAGTTGGTCCCTGACGCCCTTGGGCAATGCAGGGGACGCCGTTTCGTTGCAACACCCCGCGGTGATGCTTGCCAACGACACCCTCGCCGTGGCCCTCCTCTCCTCCAACGGAAGCGCCACCAACCTTGCCCTGTGGATGCATGACGGCACCGCACTCAGCGAACAAATCATCGCCAACGCCAGCGATGTCGAGGCTGAACTCGGTCTCGCGGTGCTGGCCAACGGCTCATTGCTCGTGGCTTCGCTGAATCAGTCAGGCGCACTCCGGTTGTATGAACAGTGGCCCGGTGACACCGCTTGGCAAACCCACACCCTCGTTCAGCCCAGCGGCACCAACGGGGAGTATCGTCTCGATCTTGAGGGCGGCACAACGCCCGTCTTGGCGGTTCGTGCCAACGCCGTCTCCTCCATCTTGATGCCCAACGGCACCGGCGAGTGGAAGGCCGTTGCGGAGCGTCCAGCGGCGGCTCACGACGGGGCGTGGGACGTTTTGGTGGTCAACGACCATCTCTTGTTGTTGACCAGTGATGAAAGCACCCATCAACTGACCGTGAACACGCTTGAACTCAGCAGCGTTCAGCAAAGTTACTCTCCTTGGATGTCGGCCAAGTTTGGTGACGTCCTCGTCACTCACAAAGTGGATGCTGCATTCGACACGAACGGCACGGTGCACATGGGGTACTGGGACGAGGTTGACAACGACGCTCTTTTGTTGCGACTTTACGTTGACCAAGACCGGGACCTCGTGTTTGACCTGATGGACGACCTGCCCACGGTGGGCAACCAATGGGCGAACAGTGACGGCGACAATTTCGGTGACAACCCGCTGGGGCCGCTGCCGGACCAATGCCCCACCGTGGCTGGGCTTTCGTCCTACATCATCTTTGGATGCGTTGATTACGACACCGATGGTTTCACCGACAGCATTGACGGATGCGATTCCCAAGGCGGGACGTCATGGATTGACCGATTTGGATGCGAAGACCTCGACCAAGACGGATGGTCCGACAACGGCGCCACCTACTACGGAGGTGACGTGTACAAAGGAAACTGGAAGCAGGCCCTTGATACCGACGGCGACGGCTTCGGCGATAATCACGGCGTTGATTGCTGTTCAACGGTTCTCGACCCCAACGCTGGACCCGGTGACCTGTTCCCGTACTTGGCCTCCCAATACGCCGATTACGACGGTGACGGGTTCGGTGACAACGACACCGACGCCGTGCACGGAGACTTCTGTCCCTGGGATTACGGTGAATCGTGGCGAGACCGAAACGGATGTTTGGACTCGGACGGCGACGGTGCAAGCGATCCGTCTGCTGAAGGGACCTTCTTCGAGTGGAACACCAGCCGAGGGGCGGATGTTTGGCCCTTTGACGCCACACAGTGGAAGGACACGGACGGCGACGGCTACGGTGACAACCAATCGGAGAATGCGACGTCTCCCGACCGCTTCCCGCAACGCATTGTGGCGGCCAACGACACCGACGGCGACGGCTTCCCGGACAATTGGACCGCCTTTGCCTCGCTCGACGATGACGGGGACGGGGTGCAAAACCTCGACGACCGTTGCGTGGATTCCGACGCCGCCTTGGCCATCGACGCCGAGGGCTGCGACACGGACCAAGTGGCCAACACCACGTTCCCGAGAACCTCATACAAAGCCGGGCTTGAACTTGACCAATGCCCCGAAGAATGGGGCAACTCCAGCCTCCCGGTCAAAGGCTGTCTTGATTCCGACGGTGACGGCTACACCGACCAATACACCTACACGGTGAACGAGACGACGGGGCTGCGAGAAGGCCAAACCGGCGATGCCTTCCCCTTCATCAAATCGCAAGTTCAAGACACCGACGGTGACGGATTTGGCGACAATCCCGCCGGCGAACAAGGCGACCAGTGTCCCTTTGAACCCGGTGTACTCAACGGCACCGAAGGGGTCGGCTGCCGCCTCATCGATGTCAACGACGACGATGGCGACGGGGTCATCAACGACGTGGATGTCCTGTGCCCGAACAGTCCGTTGGGCGAGCCGGTGAACGAGGAGGGTTGTGCTCAATCCGAACTTGACGATGACGATGACGGCGTCAAGAACAACGCCGACCTCTGTGCAAATTCCCCGGTCGCAACAGCCGTGGACGAGGATGGATGCACCAACGAACAGCGAACCTCCGACTCTGACGGGGACGGATTGAACGACCCTCAAGACCGCTGTCCTGGAACCGAGGCGGGTGCTGATGTTGATGAGAACGGTTGCTCTCAAGGGCAACGAGACAGCGACGGGGACGGTCTCTCCGACCTTGACGATGCCTGCGACGATACCCCGCCTGGTTTCCCCATTCTCGCCAACGGTTGCACCGACGAGAGCGCTCTCACCGTCGATCTTGACGGTGATGGATATGCAGGCCTCTACACCTACGACCTCGACCCGGACACGGGGCTTCACGTCAATCAAACGGGCGATGCCTTCCCCAGTGACCCCACCCAATGGTTTGACCGGGACGGCGACGGCTACGGTGACAACAGCGATGGTACCAATGCAGACCATTGCCCCGACGAAAACGGGACGTCCTACATCGATTTCCTGGGTTGTTACGACGACGGTGACGGTTGGAGCGATGCCAATGAACCCGAAGCCTTGCGAGGCAATCCAACCCAATGGAAAGACACGGATTTCGATGGTTTCGGGGACAATTGGGGCGACCCCGCATGGACGGCCCTGCGAGATCCGTCATGGCCCGG
Source organism: Candidatus Poseidonia sp. (assembly GCA_016779705.1). Lineage (GTDB taxonomy): Archaea > Thermoplasmatota > Poseidoniia > Poseidoniales > Poseidoniaceae > Poseidonia. The sequence goes on from JADHNB010000001.1 coordinate 30,140, forward strand.
AGAGTTTGTTGAAGGGGCCACCAACGCCGACTTTTGTCCCAAAACGACCTTTGGCTTGCAAGTCGATGACGAAGGTTGCCATCCCTCCGAACGAGATTCGGATTTGGACGGCGTGATGGACGATTCCGACAACTGCCCCGACGACCCCAAAGGCGTGGACGGTTACGAAGACGGTTGCCCCTACATTCCTTTATCCGGCGACGGCGATGAGGGCCTGTTCGGCGTTGATGCTGGCACGCTCATGGTCATCGCTGGCGGCGGCGTCTTGGGCATCTTGGTCTTGATGTTGGTGGTGCGCCTTGCGCGGAGGGGAGGTGGTGACGACGAGGACGACGACGATTACGACGACTTTTTCGACGAAGACAACGAAGAAGAGAGTTTCCTCGACACGTTGGACGCCAAGCGGGCTGCACCAACCCGGGCTCGTCCATCGGCCAATCAACGGGCTTCTGCCCCCTCCGGTCGCGGCCCCAGCGCCGGGCCCTCAACCCCCGGACCCGGGGGTCCTCCAAAGCGAAGCGGTGCCGGTCCTCCTCAACGCGGAGCAGGCGGTCCGCCCCAACGTGGCCCCGGAGGCCCACCTCGTTCTTCGGATGAACCGCCCCGTCAATCCTCGTCGGCCTCCGCACAAAAAGTTGCGAAGAAGAAGTCCGTGACGGCGGTCGACGAGAGCCCTTCAGCCAAGGTTCGTAAAGCGAAGATCCAAGTTGACCTCTCCATCTTTGAAGACTGGCAAGCTGACGACCGTGAGTCGGCCGTTGATTGGGTCGTGGGCGCCTTCGGCGACGGTGACGAAGAGCGTACCGTGCTCATGCAATTGCAAGAAACAGGGTGGACCGCTGAACAATCTCGGGCCATTTGCAACCTTGCGAAGAACAAAGGGGCTTGACAACCGTCGTGAGGGCTTAAATGACGAGCAGGTTTGGGCGGAAGAGGAGAGAGATGCATGGTGGATGAACCCTCATCAAATTCTCCCACCATTGAAGTCGATGAAGCCGCGGCTTACTTCGGCGTTACCGAATCCTCCGACGTGCTTCACGCCATGATGGCCATGCCAAGGGAACAAGCCATGATTCAGTTCTTTGAGTTGCTCTCCGACATCGTTCTTCGCCCCGGTGACTTTGACTTTGAAGCGGCCAGCGAGCGGATGCAATGCGAAGGCGGCGAGATCTACTATCTCGTTGCCGGTCACCTCGGTCTGATGAGCATGCCCGACCCGATTCTGCAAGCCTTGGGCATGCCCGATTCGAATGGAGAGGCCTCCGGTTCAGCCGTCGGTTCCATGGATGAACAGCAACGGGAAGCGTTGACGTCGATGGCCGACCCCATGCGGATGATGAAACTCTTCGCCGTGGCCCAGCAAACGGGTGGAAGTGCGGAAGTGCAAACCTACCTCTCAACCCTTGAAGGCCTCCTTGCCGATGTCGGCTCGTCCATCCCTGCGTTGGCCACGGTCCATCGGGAGTTGGACGCGGCGCTCGATGTCGCCGGTCATGTGCTGCCCATCGCTTCGCTGGCCAGCGGTGCAGCTTCCGCAGCTTCGGTTGACGTCCCTGAGACCGTGGCCCTCCCCGAAGCGCCTCCCGAACCTGAACCGGAACCTGCGGCAGCGCTGGAAACCACGCCTTCCCCTTCACCGGCCCAAGACCGCGTACCGTTGCCAGGGCAGGCAGCGGTCGCAGCGCCTCCGTCCGAGGAACCCACGGAATCAATCCCCCTACCCTCCGCTTTGGTGGCCTTACCCGACGTTGCCAAAGAAGCCGAATCCGAACCCGTGATCAACGTGGAGAACGACCGGGAAGTGGCCAGAGCCACCCAAGATGCCTTCGCTGGAGCCTTCAGTTCTCAACTTGAACCCAAGCCCGTGGTCCAACCACCTGAACCCCCCGCCGAACCCCCTGAAGAGGAAGAGTTCGTCAGCGCCGCCGAGCACTTCATCGCCGCCGATGAAGACGGCAGCGGTGCCTTGGACGTTGAAGAACTCGCCCGTGCGACCGGGACCTCCATTGAAGAGGCCACCGAACTCCATGCTCAAGCCGACATCGACGGTGACGGAGTGGTCTCCCTCTCCGAGTTTATCGCCTCACCAGCGGCGGAGAAGACCGCTGGTCTGCCCAAACCCGTCGCCCCCGTCCGCCGCCCCTTGGGCCAGCCCGGCCAGGCCGCTGCACCACCCAATCCAGTGCAGCAGCGCCCGCAACCGCTTCAACCGTCATCGCACCCTCCAATGGGTCAGCAACCCATGCAGCCTCAAGGCTGGCAACAACAACCTCTGCAGGATCCTCAAAGCTGGCAACAACAGCCCATGCAACCCCAGGGTTGGCAGCAACCCCAACGACCGTTGGTCCAGCCCACCATTCGTTCAGGTATCCACTGTCGGGGTTGCGGCATCGGTTTGGACCCGTATTGGAGATTTTGTCCCGTTTGCGGGCAGCAAAACCTCGGATACTGATCAATCAACGGCGAACTTCCCGTCTTCAAGCAAGAGTGATTCATCAAGCCAAATGCTCGGTGTGGCCAAAACACCCGAAATTTGGATACCCACGGCCGCCGTCCCTCCAAGGGTGGTGTTGTCGCCGATGGAGAAGTACGCCGTACCGAGTCGCTTTTCGTCTTCGAGGACGTTGCCAAGGAGTCGAGCGTTGGGGTTCATGCCGAACCCGAACTCGGCCACGGTCCACACGTTTTCCTGTTCTTTGCTCTTCAGCCGCTTCGCCGCTTCTCCGAAGGTTTGTCGGATTTGAGCGGCGGCCGTACCGCCTTTGACATCAACGACCAGCCCCTTCTCGACCTGCAGAAGAACGGGCTCATCCACGAGAGCCGAATCCCATGAGCCGTCGATGACGATGGTCCCGTTCATGGTCCCTTCTCGGGGCAAGGTGAAAATTTTGCCCGCAGGGAGGTTGGTCAACATGCGGGGCCGGTTGCACACACCGTTGTCATCAAGTTTCCATTCCCTCCAGTTGACTTCAAAGGTCACGTTGGTGCCTGACTCGGATTTGACGTTCACAATCCGCTTTCGCCGAAGCATGCTGTTCATTTCGCCGATGTTTTTCTTGATGATGTTGAAGTCTGCGGACATGCCACCTTCGGTGAACATCTCCAAGGTCATTCCGGGCATGGTAGCCACCCTTGCTCCGTCCTTGATGGCCTGGCGAACGGCACGGGTGTGGGTGAGCGAATACTTCGTCGGGGCGATGACCACCTGCTGTTGACGCATCAAGTTCGACACCGGGGCTGGGGGTTCTTCGCCGTGGTGACGTCCCTTGGGCATCACGATGAGCAACACCCGGTCAGAGCGAAGGCTCGCAGCATCGTGAAGCGCTTGGCCGATTTCGGTGGTCGTGGGGTCACAAACGATGAGAATGTTTTCTCCACGACGAAGGTCCATGCAAGTGTCGATGACGGTGAGGGCGCTCTTGGCCATTTTTTCCTCATGACCAACCTCAAGTTCCTCCCCGTCCGATTCCTGGTCCAGTTCTCGGTCCATCGTCACCGGTTCTGGCTCCCCCTCGGCGAGGTCGACCACCTGTTCAATGTCCGCATCAACGAGGTCTTCATCCTCGCCGTCTGAGCCTTTTCGGCGAAACGGGAGGACCATGGTAGCGGTAGAGTTCAACCGTTCTTCAATGTGTGCTTTTTTGTCTTGAAATCCGTTCAGTTTACGCCGAACCAACCGGATGGGAGCGTTGAAGAAGGCCCGTCACCTGTTCCGTTCATGGAAGCCTACGACGAGTTCATTCAACGCGTGCAAGACATCCACCGACTCGGCGCCCTCCAGGGACACTTGGGATGGGACCAAGAGGTGTTGATGCCGTCAAAGGGTGCCCAATCCCGTGGAGAAATGATGGCGTGGCTGGCCGGTCAACGCCATCAACAACTCACCGATGAGCGAATGGGATCCCTACTCCTTGCCCTCGAAACGCATGAGCTGGACAACGACCAGCGAGCCAACGTTCGTGAGATGCGAAGAATGTACGACCAGGCGGTGAAATTGCCCAAATCCTTCGTTGAAAATTTCGCTCAAGCCCGCTCGGAAGCGTTGGTCGCGTGGCAAGAAGCCAGAGCCGCTTCGGATTTCGAAGCGTTCAAGCCCACCCTTGAACGACTCATCGCACTGACACGGGAAAAAATTGAGCGGCTTGGCGTGGTGACCACGCCCTACGATGTTTTGCTGGATGAGTACGAAGTCGGGATGACCGTCAGCGATTACGATCCGTTGTTCGCCGGTATGAAGGAGCGCTTGGTGCCGCTGCTTCAGGCCATTACCGAAGCCCAGCAGCGGACTCCTGAACCTTCGATGCCAGCGGACCTTCGGTTTCCAGTTGAGGCCCAAAAGGCGTTTTGCAAGGCGGTTTCCACCAACATGGGGTTTGATTTCGAAGCTGGACGCATGGACGCTTCCACTCACCCGTTCTCGGCCGGTTTGTGGCCTGGGGACACGCGATTCACCACGCGATTTGATGAGCAAGACCCGTTTTCTTGCCTTTACGCCGTGATGCACGAAACCGGGCACGCGCTCTATGAGCAGGGACTTGACCACCACCACCGATACACGCCTCGTGGCGGGGCCGTCTCGTTGGGGGTTCACGAATCGCAAAGCCGATTTTGGGAGAATCAAATTGGGCGAACCGCCGCCTTCTGGAAGGTGGCGCTGCCGTGGTTCACAAAGGCGTTTCCCGACGCTCCAACGTGGGACGAGGCTTCCCTGAATCGGCTGGCCAATCGCGTTGAGAAAGGCTTCATTCGAGTTGAAGCCGATGAAGTGACATACAACTTACATGTGATGATACGCTACGAAATCGAGAAACGATTGTTCAACGAAGGCCTGGAGGTGGACCACATTCCAGCGATCTGGAATTCAATGTTCAAGGAATGGTTTGACATTGACGTTCCCGAAGACCGCTTGGGTTGTTTGCAAGACATTCACTGGTCCATGGGGGCCTTCGGCTATTTCCCCACCTATACGCTGGGCAACCTCTACGCCGCCCAACTGCTTGAAGCGATGGCCGAATCGTTGGGCGACGTGACCGAATTGGTTGCCTCAGGTAATTGGGAACCGCTGTTGTCGTGGTTGCGCCCTCGCATCCATGAACGCGGAAGTCAGGTGACGCCGGCTCAGCTCATCGAGGAAGCCACGGGTTCCCCTCCAAGTCCGGAACCCTTCCTTCGCTACGTGGAAGAAAAATACGGGGCGCTGTACGGGCTGTCCTAAGACCACGGCATCATGACGATGGGTTGACCCACGCTGCCGGGCTCAACCAACAAGCGGCCTTTTGGCCCCGTGGCCTCGGTTCGTTCAAACACCGGTGTACCGTTCACCACCGTGACTTGCGTCCAGCCAACCAGCTCGTGCCCGTGGAACGGACTCCAGCCAACTCGACTCCACACGTGAGCGTCGTCAACGGTGACCGAGGTGTCCATGTCAACCAGAATCACGTCTCCGTCCGCACCCTCCTCCAGGCGTCCTTTTCCAATCATGTTGTAGCATTCAGCCACGTTGGTTGACATCCAGCGGACCACGTCTTCGATCGAACACGCGCCGTTTTTGGCGTGGGTCAACATCACGGCAAGCGAGGTTTCAACACCCGGCATCCCGCTGGGTGCCGTTGGGAAACCCGCTGCTTTGGCTTCAAGGGTGTGGGGGGCGTGGTCGGTGGCGATGCATTGGATGGTCCCCTGCTTGAGGTGATGCCACAACGTGTCTCGGTCCTTGGCATACCGGATGGGTGGATTCATTTTGAGTCGAGTGCCAACGCGCTCAACATCGGTCTCGTCAAACGTCAGGTGTTGCGGGAGGGTTTCGGTGGTGATGATCGCCGCATCCTCGCTCGTGACATCGCTGGGGAGCGAGGTGATGCCTTCCAACCAATCGGCCTCCAAGCCGCTGGTAAGGTGAAGTACGTGCAGGCGGTGGCCTGAGGCTTGCGCCAATTCCACGGCGAGTTGCGTGGCCAGCAAGGCGGTGACATCGTCTCGCCATTCTGCATGCGCTGCCATGTCGGTCCGATCCTTGACCGCTTCGAAGCGTTCGATGAGCCGTTGTTCATCCTCAGCGTGGACGGCGATGAGCCCACCCGTTTCGTTGAAAATTCGTTCAAGCGCTTCTCGCTCGTTCACCAACAACGTGCCCGTTGAGGAACCCATGAACACCTTGATGCCGCAAATGCCCGGAATGCTGACCGGTTCTTCAGGCGTCCCCACGGCTTCCTGGAGGTCGGTCACGTTCTCGGGCGTGGCTCCAATGAAAAATCCGTAGTTGTTGACGCACTTCGCAGCCGCCGTGGCCAACTTCATGTTCATGCCGTCCATATCGGTGATGGACGGTTTGTTGTTGGGCATGTCCAGAAACGACGTCACGCCCCCGCTCACGGCGGCGGCCGAACCCGAACCCAAGTCTTCCTTTTCGGGTTGGCCAGGGTCGCGAAAGTGACATTGCGGGTCAATCATGCCCGGCATCAGGTGCAAGCCCCGTGCATCGATGTACAATTCGTCCTCCATCGGTTCCAAGACGTTTCCTACCGATACGGTGTGAATCACCCCGTCTCGAATACGAAGGTCTCCTTGAGCGGTCGTGTTGGGCAGGACCATCGTTGCGCCGTGAATCAAGACGTTGCCATCCATGGTGTTCACCAAAGGTAGGGTGAAGCCGTCGGCTCATCAACATGATGCAGCGGTTTAAGGAAGCCGTCGTGCACTCTTTGGGCGAAAGGCATCGCAGATCGCTTCGTCCATGTCCATGTACGGGCCACCCATCAAGTCCACGCAGTAGGGGACGGCTTTCCAAATCTCATCGATGGTCTCTCGAATCGCCTTGGGCCTTCCGGGCAAGTTGAACAGCAAGGAGGCGCCTCGTAGGCCACCGACCTGCCGAGAGAGAATCGCCGTGGGCACGAAGGCCAACGAAATGGCTCGCATTTGCTCGCCAAAGCCCGGCATCATGCGGTCGCACACCGCTTCCGTGGCTTCCGGGGTGATGTCGCGGGCCGCCGGTCCGGTACCGCCCGTGGTCACGACCACGTGGCACCCCACTTCGTCGGTCAACTCGATCAGGGCCTGCTCAACGGCGTCCCGTTCGTCAGGGACGCATCGGTAATGAGCGGTCCAAGGGCTTTTGATGGCTTCTTCGAAGAATCCGCAGATCGCCGGCCCGCCTTCGTCCTCGTAGGTGCCTTGGCTGGCACGGTCGCTGACGGTGACGATGCCCAACACCACGAGGTCGCCGAGATGACCGTCCTTACCGCTGCCTTGAGTGACGGGATTCATGCCCATCACCTACTGGTCGCCGTATTTTGCCACGATGTCGGCGTGGAAGTTGTCGAGCAGGGTGTCTTCAAACAATTCGGTTTGGCGGCGCATTTTGGTCGAGCGGATGTGGAGGACGGCCATCAAGATGAAGACGCCGATCACGAGAGGGATGAAAACCTCGAGCTTGTACTGGTGCATGAACTTCACGATGCCTTCGGCGGTGTAGGCCCAAGTGATGGAGGCGATGGAACCGCCGATCAACGTCGCCAGCAACACGCGCATGAACTGCATTCGGGAAAGCAAGCCCAACATGGCACCCACGAGCACTCCTGAGGCCATGAACGGAATCCAAACGAAGAAAATCAACCCCCAGAATCCCCACTTGTTGATCATTTCACGCTTTTCGTTGGCCATGTATTCCACGGTCGACAGCGTGTCACCGAGGAACTTGGTTTGCAACATGCGTCCGCCGAGCCCGTCCTGGCGAGCCACCGCCACGATCCGCTCGTCGTCTTCTTGGGAGCGACGCTCAACCCTTCCAGCGCCCGAACGGTCGGCCAACGTCGAGACTTCGTTTCGTGTCTTGACGATGAGTTCTTGCGACCCAAGAATCTCCTCGTTACGGTCGTGGATGAATCGGAACAGTTCGTCCTTCATCTGCGTTGACGTCTTTCGAAATCGGAAGAACGCAAAGCGCTGGGTGGGGCGGTAAATCACGGAAACAAAGACGACACGGTCATCACTGGTCACGACCGCTCCTTTCATTTCCACGTCGTTTCGACGGGTGAAGAAGAGATCGAGGCTGTCCCGTACATCGTCTTCAATGCGAGAGAGCGAGTGCAGTTCGGAGAAGAAGGAGGAGTAATCCTGCTGTTCCTTGAGCGCATCCTCCTCGGATTCAGCACGGGTTCCGATGCCGACGCCCGAATCGAAGTCAATGCTTTGGCCCGCCCCAATCACCCGAACGTTGAGTTGGACGGGCTTGAAGACACGGAAAATCGCAAACTCTTCGAGAAGGTGACGCAACAATTCCGCCCGTACTTCCTTTGAATCCGAGAGGGTGTTTTCGGTGTTCTGGTAGGCCACCATGATGTCGATGGACAAATCTCTCACTTCGGTTTTGAAGAGTTCATCGTCGATGTCAATGCCCAATTGACCGCCCACGCCGTACACCGTGTCCTCAACCAGTCGTGTGATGTGGGTTCGGGATAAGATGTCGTCAGTGTCTTGGTGGTACACTTTGTACATCACGGGATAGATGATGAGCAGGGAGATGATGGAGAGGGAGAGCGAAATGAACGCCATCCACCAAGCGGGAATGCCGGCGGCGCCGCCCGTGAGCATGGCGGTCTCTCGACCCCCGCCCAATTCGGCGCCCATGAGCAAATAGCCCCAATCCCCGAGGTCCTGGACCGTCCAACAGGTGCGTGGCCCGGAGTCCTCAATGCGGACGTCCGAGTGTTCGTCGTCATCGACGAACGGCAAGAAGGCCAAGGCTTCCTTGGAAATCGTGTGTTCGAACAAAACGGAGGTGCTTAGTGGGCCAACAACCAGCGAGGCGTTGGGATCTTTGCTCTCCTTGACCGTGACTTCGAAGAGCAATTCAAAGTGGCCCTCAGGCAACGCTGCGTAGGGCGCTCGGAAGTAGGCTCGGCCGTGGTTTTGGTCGGCTTTGTTGATCTCTCGCGTCGTGCCGTTGGAGCCGTGCTCACCCTCAACGATGGATTTCGTTTGTTCGTTGTGAATCTCAAAGAAGCTGTAATTGAGGTAGGCAATACCGTTGGGCAGGTTGTGTCCGGCGATGGAAAACAACTCCCGGTCGGGGTCAGGGAAGATGTTGAGCCACGGCTCATCGGTGATTTCTTCGCATTCTTCGCCGATGTCGAGGAAGGTTTCGGAAGCGGCGTGGTCCAGTGCGGTGGAATCACCGAGCATCCCAGAGGACATCGAAAACAACAGCAGGGCGAAGAGGATGCCGTAAACGACGCCGCCCATCAGAACATAATCCTCGATCTTTGAAAGGAACATGCGGCCGCCGCCCATGCGCCGTTGCCGAATTTCTTGCAATTCCTTGGCTTCTCTGTCTCGAGAGCGACCATGGTCGTCGGTCCCTTCATTGGTGACGGGATCCGCATCAAGCCCCCTCGCCATGATGTTGCATGGAAGGTCCAGTTCAAGAAACCTTTTCCTTTTCTTGGATGGGTCTCAAGCAAAGACTATCGTTCTATAGAAAATAAGGGGCGAGACAGCGTCCGCGGAATACGAGGGAGTTGGTGGGTCAGGCCGGACTTGAACCAGCGACCTCGGCATCTTCAGTGCCGCGCTCTCCCAACTAAGCTACTGACCCGTGCAACGCTGGCGAGACCCCTCGCCATATCAAGGCTTCCGATGAGGTTGGTTCGCCCGATTTTCGGGCCGGTGCTTCACTGGGCGGCATCAAGCGTCGCTGCCTGGAAGGCGAACAACGCCTCCAAACCAGCATCGGCGCCCTTGAGCAGAGCGGTCAACTCCTCGGCGGAGAAGGTAGATTCTTCCCCGGTCCCCTGCACCTCGACGTACTTCCCGTCGCTGGTCTTGATGACGTTCATGTCCACATCAGCGTTTGAATCGAGGACATAGTCGAGGTCGAGGTAGACGTCGCCGTCGATGAGGCCCACCGAGACCGCCGCCAAATCATGCGGCAGCACGGCCTGTTCGTGATTGGCACATTCCACCTCGCTCAAGGTGGGCGGCGTCCACCCGTCCTTGCGTTGTTCGAAGGTGGGTCGAAGGTCAACCGGAAGACAGTCGCCTGAACTGATCAAGCGACGAACGGCCAAGCGAAGCGCGATGTTGGCGGCCGTGATGGAAGCGCATCGCGTGCCGCCGTCAGCGTTGAGCACATCGCAATCCACGTTCAAAGCGATGGGGCCGAGGGCTTCAAGGTTCACCGCTGCTCGAAGCGAACGGGCGATGAGCCGCTCAATTTCTTGGGTGCGGCCCTTGGCTCCGTTTCGCTCACGGCGGAAACGAGAGTCGGTGGAACCGGGAAGAAGGGAATATTCTGCATGCACCCAGCCCTTGGTGGCGTCTCGGGGGAACCAGCGTGGCAGTGAAGCTTCTTTGGTGCAGCACGCCAACACGACGGTGTTCCCTTGCTTGTAGAGCACCGACGCTAAGGCATTGGGTGTAAAATCGAGGGTGACTTCCGGTGTCCGCATTTCATCGGAGGCTCGAGAGAGGTTGAGGTCGGTTTTGAATTTCGCCATGCCACGGCCAGTGCATGGGACTCATCAAGGCTTCTCAACCGCTTTGTGGCGCCGTGGGCATGTTCAAAGCATGCCATGAGGTGGCAAGGGCATGAGCCAACCAAAGGCTGTGATTTGCGCCGTTGCCCGAACGCCCATTGGCAAATTCATGGGAACGCTTTCCTCGTTGAAAGCCGTTGATTTGGGCGTCCTTGCCGTGAAGGAACTGCTTCAACGGGCAGGGATTGACCCCGCCTCCGGCGTGGTCGATGAGGTGCTGTTTGGCCAAGTGCTCCAAGCGGGGGCAGGACAAAACCCCGCCCGTCAAGTAGCGTTGGGAGCCGGCATGCCGGTATCAACGCCCTGCACCACCATCAACAAGGTGTGCGGTTCCTCGCTCAAGGCCGCCATGATGGCCGCCAACAGCATCCGTGCGGGCGAGTACAAGGTCATCGTGGCCGGTGGCATGGAGAGCATGAGCAACGCACCTCAACTGCTGATGGGGCAACGCACGGGCACGAAAATGGGCGATTCCAAATTGGTTGACTCCATGATCCACGACGGATTGTGGGACGTCTACAACGACGTTCACATGGGCACGACCGGTGAAACGGTGGCCGACGAATGCAACATCAGTCGAGAGGCCATGGACGCCTTTGCGGCACGCAGCCAACAGCGAGCGGCTGAAGCTTGGGCCAACGGTTGGTTTGATTGGGAAACGTTCCCGGTGGAAATCCCGCAGCGTCGGGGCGACCCCGTGGTCCTCAGCAACGACGAAGGGGTGCGAGGCGGCACCACCGCAGAATCCTTGGCGGGTCTTCGCCCCGTGTTCAACCGAGAAGGCGCCGTGACGGCCGGCAACGCCAGCACCCTCAACGACGGTGCCAGTGCGGTGTTGGTCGCTGAGGCTGAATTCGCCCAAGCTCAAGGCTGGGACATCATCGCCACCATCGAGGACTACTGCACCTCGGGCGTTGAACCCGCTCGGGTGATGAGCGCCCCGATTCCTGCGGTCAAGACGCTGCTTGAGCGCAACGGCTTGGATGTCTTGGATGTGGACGTCTACGAGCACAACGAAGCCTTCGCTTCCGCCTCGTGTGCGGTGGCACAGGAAGTCGGCATTCCAGACGACCGGTTCAACCTTCATGGCGGAGCGGTGAGCTTGGGCCACCCCCTTGGGGCGAGCGGCACCCGCTGCCTCATCACCATGCTCGGGGTCATGCGACGTCTCGAGGCCACCTCAGGAATCGTGACGTTGTGCTTGGGCGGTGGAAACGCCGTGGCCATGTACGTCAAGCGGTCTTGAACACCATGGCACGCAGAGCGTGTTCACGTGGGTAGGCTATGACAAAGCCCACTGCGAGCCCTTTGATTGGGTCAAAACGTATCAGTGGGTTTGTGCATTGACTCTTTGGTTCGTTCGAATAACGATTGAATCAAGGCCTCGTTTTCTCAAAATCGGAACGTGGTAATGAGGATTGATTTGAGAGTCAATTTCAGACCTACCGAGAGAACGACGATATGAACCAGGACAAGTAAAGACCGCCGATCACCAGAGCGAGAAGGGCGATGATGGCAAAGATAGTGCGGACCTTCCATTCCATGCTGCGAACTTCTTCCTCACGCCCGCTTTCCTTCACCCTTTTCTGAACATAGAAATATGCGAGTATAAGGACGGCAGCCAGGGCTAACCTTCCACCGATCGAAATTTCAACCATGCTGTTTCTCTGGAGAATACTAGGATATATTTTGTCCCTCCATGTTGCGATGGTCCAATGATATCGTCAATCAACATTTTTCAAAGCGCGTCAAAACAGAGGGTCCCCTCTGACCAGACGGGTCATCAGACCGTACGGTTGGGTTCACGGGCGTACACAAGGGCTCCCTTCGTGAACGGCTTGGTGTTCGCCGAAGACCTAATCCAGCATCTGGAGAATATCCTCAGGCGGGCGTCCAATGATCGCCCTGCCGTCGGCAACGAGCACCGGTCGCTCAAGCAACTTGGGTTGGTTGCTCAAGAGCGCTTTGACGTCTTCGGGAGTGATAAGCGTGTCCATCACGGCCTTACCCGCGTCTTTTTTGCGCACAATGCCCTCCAAGCCGGAGAGCACATCGAGGTCTTCCAAGGCGATTCCCTCCTCGAGGTAACGGTGCACCTCCACCTCAACGCCACGTTCGGTTAACAGGGCCAGAGCCTGTCGGGATTTGGAACAGCGAGGGTTGTGGTACAGGCGCATGGTCGGTGGACGCATGAGCCCCCCATCAAGGCATGCCTTGTCCGGCTTCAATCCGTTCGCATCAAGTGAAAGCGGATCACGGCGGCCGGTCCGCGGTGCAAATCGGATTCATCAAGCACCGTCTCCTCCACCGCTGCGTGGATCACGTCCATTGACGGTGCTTCGGGTCCGGTGAGTTCAGCGAGCACTTCATCGAGGTCAAACAGCAGGTCGAACGACTTTGGTCCACCGCTGGAGAAGTTGAGCTGGGTTTTGTGGTAGCCCTCCATCACGAAATGGCCGCCGGGCGCAAGGGCGTGGAGCATGCGGGGCATGTGCTTCTTGCGCACGGCGGGCGGGGTGTGAAACCAGGAGCAAGCGATGAGAGCGTAGTGGTTGGTGGCGAAGTCCCGCAGGACCAAATCGTCCACTTCGTACGCCACCTTGACGCCGTGTTCGGCAGCAAGACGGTGACATTTCTTCTCCCCCTCGGCTGAGAGGTCAAACACGGTGGCTTGCCACCCTTCCCTGGCGGCCCACACCGCATTGCGCCCCTCTCCGTCGGCCGGAAACAAGGCGGCTGGGTTCGGTTCGGGGGACAGGGTCTCGACCACCGATTTGAGCCACACGTTTGGTTCCTTTCCGTAAGCGAAGTGGTCGTGAGCGAAGCGTTGGTCCCACATGGAACCGTCGGATGGTTGGTCGGGGTTCATTCTTCTTCCTCCGAAGGGGGTGGGGTGAGCATGCCGTGCTCGTCGACCACGTCGCAAGAACCCGGCAACACGGCGAGCAAGTCATCGGTTGAGAGACCGGTTGTTTTGTAGATGGTGTTGGCCAACTGCTCTTTCTTCGTCATGCCGGGGGCCAGGACCGCATACCTCGGGCAGCGTTCAGCGATGAACGCCGGTGTTCCCGTCACGACGAGCGGGACACCGTTGACGGCGATGACGCCAATGGCGAGACGCACGTCCATGTCCTTGTACCAGGTCCGTTGTCCACGGATGACGAAGGCACCCTTGCCAACGAACTCACCGGTCTGAGCGGATTTGGAAACCTGGGCCGGTTTGACGCTATAGACCGTGCCATGGGCGCCGCCTCCGTTCCACGCTCGACTCCAACAAAGGGCCAAGGTGGCCGCTTGCTCAAGCGCCTGCTCGCTGGCGTTTCCGTCGGGCAATTTGTCCACCAAGCGGTATGCCGGAATGTCCGGAGGAAGGTGAGGCGGCCGTCGGTCATCAAGCACGAACCCTTGGCTGGCTCGCCAACTGCACGAAGGGGCCCCGTGAAGGTCAGCGTGGAAGTACAGGTCGTCGCCCGAAAGGTGCTTCTTGACCACGGCATCGTTGCCTTTGGCGTCTTTTCCACCGATGAGCAAATGGCCGCCTTCGGTCATGCCCCATCGGTGTTGCTCGAACCACATGCGCTTGCTTCGCTTCAGGCGTTTGAGTTTCCCGCTCGCCTTTTGTTTCTCTTCGTTTTTCCTGGCTCGCTTCAATTTCCGTTCGGTTTCTTCCAAGGCTGAAACGGCCCCTGAGGTTTTGCTCTTCTGTTTGCGAGCCGCTTCGAAGTAGCGCTGAGCGTTTTGGTGGACGGTGGCATCAAGCTCGAGGAGGATTTGAGGGCCGTTGGGGGCGTTGTTCTCGTCGGGCAGCACGGCGGTGATGGTGCGCTCTGCTGGAGAGGCGTTCACGATCCAAGGAATCGCTTTCACCGCCTTCTTCACGGCGTCCCAGCCGTCCTTGGCCACGGCTTCGTTGGTTTGCTGAAGCAAGCCTTCGACGTGGTTCCAATGCTCTTGAATCAAGTGGCCAAGGCGCTGTTGCCGCTCAATTTTCTCGCCAAAACCCTCCAGGGCTTGTTCTTGCTGAGCCTTTCGTCGCTCAAGCCGTTCAACCTCGGTTGATTGACCTCGGCCGGGGGCAACTTGGTCCATGCGTTCCTCTTCTCGTCGTTGGAGGGCGTGAGCGTCGTGAGAACCCTTCCAAACATCGATGACCTCGCATAGTGAAGAAAAACTCACTCGCGGCATGCCGTGGTGAACAGGGAGGAGAATGGGCGTGGCTTCCACCCCTCGCATCGACAGCCAATGGTGCTGAGCAGCGTGGTCCATCGAGGCCAAAACCTTGGCCCAATCCTCGCCGTCCTCGGCCGTCAAGGCCAACATCAGATGCGCCTGGGAAGGGGCTTCGAGGTCCTCAAGGAGTTGGCGTAGCGCGGCGAACAAAGCGTTCACGTCGGCCTCGGAAGGCTCCGAGTTCGGCTCGTGGTCGGCCAGTTCACACACGGCGTTGGCGTGCGTCGCTCCAAGGTTGATCTTCCCACCGAGCGTTGAGACCAAGTCTCGGTCGGACTCGGCAAAAATGGCGGTCAGGCCTTCAAGGGTGAGGTCGTAGGGGTCAACGGCGGGCGGGGGGGGCGCGTAAGCGACGCCTTTCTTCAACGTCCGACCAGCATAGGACGCGTGGGTCAGGGGTTGGATGATGATGCCCTCCTCGTCGACGAGGATGATGTTCCCGTCTCGAAACACCTCGACATACAACGTTCGGGCGCCCCCTTTGGTGTCGAACGAAAACGCCAGCACACGGTCAAAACCGAGTTGTTCCACCTTCGTCAATCGAGCGTTTCGCAGGTGCTTGCGGAGCACCATGGCAAACGGGGGAGGCGTCATGGGCATGGGTCGGTCGCGTTGCGAGGTGTAGATCCGCTCGCCTCGAACGAAGACCAAATCCCGTTGGTCGGCTTCTTTTGGGTTGACGCGCAGCACGATTTGCTCGTAGTGGGGCATGTAGGCTTTCTTGACGTACGCCCCGCTCAAAGCGTCCAGTTCCCGGGCCATGGCGCGAAGGTCAAACCCCGACATGGCCTTCTTCATGCGTCCACCCGGTCAATTCCAATCGGTGAGGTGTGATGAAGGTTTCATGGTCTCGGAACCGAGACCGAACCCGGCATCACGGACGGGCTTCATCCTCGTCCTCGTTGAATTGGAGCAGGACTTTACCGATGTTCTTGGCGTCGTGCAGGTGCTGATGGGCTTCTTGCACGGCTTCGGCAGGGAACACTCGGTCCACGATGGGTTCGAGATGACCGGTCTGGATGCCTTCTACGATTCGAGAGAGTTGAGCGTGCATCACCGCTTCGTCCGACCAGGTGCCCATGTGCACTCCGAACACGGCACGATTTCGCGTCATCAATCGAAGGGCGTCAAACTTGGGCGTTTTCCTCAAAGCGAACATGGCTCTGAGCAACGAGCGTTTGCCGGACGGGGCGGCGGCTGACAATCCGTAGGTGTACAAACGACCGCCTTCCGCCAAGCTTGACAAGCTTCGCTTCAGGTGTTCGCCACCGATGGGGTCAAGGATGTGGTCAACGCCTCGCCCATCGGTTTCGGAGCGAACGATGCTTGCAAAATCTTCACGGTGACGGTCGATGGGTCGGGCGCCGTACTGTTCCAAAATGTGGTGCTTGGGTTTGGAGGAGGTGGCCCATACCTTGCTGACGCCGGCCCAGCGGCACAACTGCAGGGCCGCCGTACCCACCCCTCCGGCTCCGCCATGAATCAAGACCGAATCGTCGGCTTTCAGGTGGCCCAGATGGTGCAGCATGTGGTGGGCCGTGAGGTAGGTGACGGGGGTGGCGGCGGCCGTTTTCAAGGCGATGTCGTCGGGCAAGGAGATCACGCGGTCTTGTGAAACCACCACGTGGCTGGCCTGTCCGCCGTTGCGCATCGCAGCCACCACGCGCTGGCCTGGCGAGAAACCGGTGACGCCTTCACCCAACGCTTCAACGATTCCGCTTACCTCGTAGCCGGGTGTGAACGGGTAGGGTGGCCGGGGTTGGTAGAACCCCATCCTCATCAGCAGGTCGGCGAAATTGATACCGGCGTAGACCACGCGGACCCTCACTTCATGGCTTCCCGGCTGAGGAACCTCCATGGCTTCCGTACCAATGCAGTCCACGCCTCCGGCTTTTCGAATCACCACGCGTTGTCCCATCACACGACCTCCTTGAGGAACCATTCACCGTTCTTGCTGGCGAGGTTGCCTGAGGCTTCGTGCGCCAACAAGTGCGAAAGCGTTTGGTCAACCGCCAACCCAGGATGCGCATCAGGGGAGTCGGCATAGGCTTGCTTGGCGATGGATTCAACCGTGGTCAACCCTCCTTGAACCGCTGCGAACACGCGGGCGTGGCGGGCCTTCCGGTGGTCAATGTAATGTTGAATCAAGCGTTCGGGAATCGCCACGACCGGGCCATGACTGGGGAACACGAGGTGCGGCTGGAGGGCTTTGAGACGTTCCAATTGCTCGAGGTACGTGTTCATGTCGCCGCTTCCCGGTGGGATGAGGATGGTACCGATTCCGGCGACCATGTCGCCGGCCACCAAGCCGGCTTCGCCCAAGAGACAGACATGGCCGGGGTGATGGCCGGGCGTGATCAGCACCGTCCAGGCTTGTTCACCAAGTTGCAGGATATCGCCATCCTCAAGAATCCGGTCACACGGCACGCTGCGGGCGGTGTGTTCGCTGCCCCAAATCGGCACATCAAACGCTTCTCGCAGCAACGACATGTCCGCTAGATGGTCGCCGTGACTGTGCGTGAACACCACGGCTTCCAACCGGCCTCGATGGCGTTCAACCGCCGTGGCCAGGGCTTCCATGTCTTCTCGCATGCGGATGGCCGGGTCGACCAACACAAAGGCCCCCTCGGGGTCGCCCACCAGGTAGCAGTTCGTGTGGTCGGCCGGGGGAAGCGTGGCCGTTTTGATGGGCACCACTTCGACGCCGTGAGCGAACAGGATGGAACGTCGTCCCGGGAGTCGGGCGGCGATGTCGTCGGCGGCCTGGCCCATGTCTCGGTCAAATCGGTCCAGCGTTCGTTCGATTTCCATCAGAAGCGTGACCACGGGAGGAGCGACCTTGATTTCATGGGCCCGCCAGCGAGCAAGAATCTCAGCCGGTGGCGACCACATGACCTCGGTAAATTCAGTTTGAGGTTCCAAATCAATGTCGGGCACCGTTTCCCAAGGCCCTGCATGAACGTGGAGGAAGGCGTTGTCGAATTGAACGGGACCGAAGGGTGGTGTGATGCGGTGGCTGAGCGTTTTGATTTGACGGCGGTCAACCGGAAACGCCCCGGCTTTGGCGAGCGGAAGCCATTGCGTCTTGTCATCCACGATGCTACGTCGTACATCGTCGGGTAGGGCAGCGACGCCGTTTCCATAGGGATACAACCCCAATTCCTCGCTCATCTCCCGCAAAATGCACGCTATTGATGCGGCTTCTTGTCCCTCAAGTTCGGGTAGGTTCTCAACCGCAGCACGGTCCACTGAGGAAACCCCGCCTCCTGGGAACGCCCAGTAACTTGGGAAGGCCCGCATCGTTGGGGAGCGCAGGCCCAACAGGACCTCCACGCCTTTCGGACCGTCCCTGGTTATGGTCATGGTCGCCGTTGGGCGAGGTTGGCCGCGCTGGGGAGCAGGTAATTGAACCCCGGCCGGCACTTCACTCATGCATCGGCGTTGCCCACGGGGCTTTCAAAGGCTTGTGAGGTTGGTCTTAGGAGAGAATGTGCTGGGCGGACATGGGCTTGGACGGCGTGTGCTTGAAATATCTTGCAACCCAGCCAACACCATGACTCACGATTCGGTGGAGGAGCACCTCGCCGAATTGGCGGATTTGGTCGCCCAAGCCGAGGCCATGGGCATTGATTTGTGGCCGGACCCCAAACCCGCCCGGCCGTGGGCAAAATACGCCTTGGCTTCGTTCATGATCATCATGATGCTCTCGTGGGTCTCGAAGGTGCTGTTTCGATTTGCATCGGTGTGAGTCGGAAGGAGCACCGTTGATTTCAAGAAGGCGACGCGCTTCGCACGGTCACACAGTCCCTTAGTGTAGCGGTCCATCATGGAGGATTCTGGTTCCTCCGACCTCGGTTCGAATCCGGGAGGGACTACTTTCAGACCGTCGCATCATCATCATTCCATGCCGCAGCCCGTTGGTTTAGGGAGCCCTAAACATTATATCACGCAGAGTTTTCGGGTGACCTAAATCCACCTTGAGGTGTCCATGGTGCTGTCATCTTCTCGCCTCCTACCGGTCCTCTTTTCCCTGTTGATGGTCGTCAGCGGCATGAGCGGTTGCTTGGGCAACGACGACGACGACGTCCTTCGCATCGCCTTTGCTATCCAAGACGATTACGCCTCGTTCGATGATAACCCGCAGCGCTTAGCGGATTACTTGACCGAGGCTACGGGGATGAAGGTTGAGCTCTACCCGATCACTTCTGACGCTTTGGCCCTTGAAGCGCTTCGATTTGGCAGCGCCGACATGGCGTTTCTTGACAGCGGAGCGGCGTGGATGGGCTGGCAAGCCTACGGACTTGAGGCCATGGCTGCCAGCACCAACAGCGACGGCCGGACCTATTACAACGCTCAAGCCTGGGTGCTGAACGACAGCGAGGCAGGCCGTGCAGCCACCGACGGCGATGATGCTACCGACCCGTTCGAGGCGCTTGCGGGATCCGTCACCTGTCACACCGGCTGGCTCAAGTCGGCGGGCATGCTGATTCCGATGGGCTACTTCATCGGTCAAGGCTACGCTGAGGTGGTGGGGGACGAGGAGGACATCGAATCGCTTCGTTCCACCATCTTCAATCATTTTTCCGAAGACGCCGTTATCCCTGAATCAGGTTCGCTGTATTACGGCTACGGGGGGGCGCTTCGTTGTTTGTCGGAGGGCGAAGGCGACGTGGCGTTTGTCAAGGATTCCAGCCTGGATGCGTATTGCCCAGCGGAGGGTTCCGCTGAGGCGTGGTGTCTTGAACGCGACCGGTATGTTCCTCTTCCAGCGTTTGGACAAGCTCCCTCGCACCCGTTGATGTTCCAACCAGATTCTATAGATGAAGAGATGCAAACGAAGATTGCTGACGCTTTGTTGGCGCTAAATAAAAGCGAGGACGGGCAATCCATTCTCGCCTCGATCTTGAACACGAACAGCGTGGTGAAGGTTGACACGGTTTCCCATCTCGGCTCCTATGCCTCGCTGATCGAACACGTGCCCGGCATCGAGACTTACCTTGACGAACGCTATTCTTCGGAGTGAGTGGAATGAAGGAAGTCCTCGTCCACCTTCACGACGTGAGCGTGGGCTACGACATGCCGCTCATTCGAGACATCAACCTCGAGATTGAATCGGGCGATGTCATTGCGGTCCTTGGGCCGTCAGGGATTGGAAAAACCACCCTCCTGAGAACCATTGCGGGTCTTGTGCGGCCGCTTGAAGGGGAGGTTGAATTGGGCGTTCCGCCTCGAGGAGGCTTGGGCTACATTCCTCAGCGCTTGGGCTTGGTTGGCAACAGCACGGTTCGGTCCAACGTTGAGATGGGCACTCGCGTTGGCCTGTCTCGATGGTACCTTCCGTTTTTGCCGGTGCCTGAACAACAACGTCGTTACGCTGAACGGGCGATGGAAGACCTCGGCATCGCTCATCTGGCCGACCAACCCGTTCGAATTTTATCGGGTGGACAGCAGCGCAGGGTAGCCACGGCGAAAACCTTGGCCCAACGGCCAAAATTGGTCCTTGCAGACGAGTTTCTGGGTGAATTGGACGACGACAACGTTGACATCGTGATGAAAACGGTGCGGTCGGCCATCGAGGCTCAAAATTCGGCCATGGTCATGGTTGAACACCACGAGGAGTTGGCCAAACTCGTCGCGAACCGGGTGTGGCGAATCACCGAGGGTCGTTTGGTTGAAGAGGTGATGGAATGAACAAGCGCCTCGCTGCCTGGGGAGCGATTCTCTTGGGCTTGGCCGCCTATTTTTTCGTTGACATGGCGGGTGATTGGGGTCGGCTAAGTGGTGGCTGGGGTAACCTCCAACGGTTCTTCGCCGAGAGTCTTTGGCCGCCCAATTGGTCCGTGCTCGAAGCCCAATCGTATCCGGTGTGCGATGCGACCTTCGAATTCACCTGTTCCGTCGCTTGGATCGGAATGTGGGAAACCATCAAAATCGCCTTCGTCGCTACGGTGATTGGATTCTTGGTGGCGTTGCCGCTCTCGGTCTTGGCGGCCAGCAACCTCTCGCCCATCGAGGTCGCCCTCCCCGTCCGCATTCTCCTCGCCGGTATGCGAAGCCTTCCTTCCATCATCTGGGCGGTGCTGTTCATGATCATCTTCGACATCGGCGCTTTAGCTGGTATTTTCGCCATGTCGTTCTACACCGTAGGGTACCTTGGGAAACTTCAGTTTGAGTCGATGGAGGGCATCAAAAACGCCCCCCTTGAAGCGGCCAAGGCCATGGGCATGAGTCGCTCCGAAACGGCTTGGTTGGTGGCCATTCCCGAATCGGCCAACAACCTCGTCAGCCACGTTCTGTTCATGTTCGAGTACAATGTTCGCCACGGTACGGTGATTGGATTGGTCGGTGCCGGTGGCATCGGCTTGTACATCAACACCTACCTGAAACTCGCTCAGTACGACAAGGTGGTCGCCCTGTTGTTGGTGGTGTTCGTGGTGGTGGTGCTCATCGATGCCCTTTCGATGATCGTCCGTTCAGCGGTGACCGAGGAAGGTGACGTCGAGCGCCCCTCGTGGTCCTCCTTGTTCTTACCTGCCTCGATTTCATCGGCCATGCATCCAACGCCGATGCGCAAGGATGCCGATGTTCATGAAAGCGAATGAATTCAATCCGCTGCGATGTGAAGGGCGCCTTCTTTATAGAAAATTTGGATGCGGTCGGCGGCTTTCTTGGACAGGGCCGCCACGGCTTCGTACACTTCGTCTTCCGTGACCTTGAACGCCTTGGCGGCGTTTTTGGTTGACCATGGCTGCAAGTGGAAGTCGCTTTTGACCAGCCACTTCAACAATTTTGCCTCAAACTCGGTTAACTCGTCGGCCATGTTCATCCATGGCGCCGTCCCTCAAAATAGCACCGATGGGCGCTCATCCAAGGGCGACCATTCGGCGACAGCATTCTTCAGCGTCAATGTCGCCGTTGAGCAAGGTGTTGAGGGCTTTCGTGAACGGAATGTTCAGGTTGGCGTCCTCGGCGCGTTCAACAAACATTCGCGTGGCTCGAACGCCTTCCGCCACCATGTGCATCTCGCCGAGCGCTTCGTCCAGGGTCAAACCCGTCCCGAGTTTCTCGCCCATCGTCCGGTTTCGGCCGTGCGGCGAGGTCGCCGTGACATACATGTCGCCCAAGCCAGCAGGGCCGAAGGCGACCTCAGCCCGAGCACCCAATTCCGCTAGCAACAAGCACCCTTCCTTGAATCCCGACATGAAAATGGCGGCTTTCAGATTGTCACCGCCCAAATCGCCGACCTGCTTGAGCCCATCAACCAAGCCGCAGGCCAAGGCGACGACGTTTTTGTACGCCCCCCAAAGTTCCGCCCCCACCGGGTCGCTGGCTGGATGCAGGATGAAACTCGGTGTGCTCAAGGTTTGTGCAAGTCGTTGAGCGATGGCCTGGTCTTCACTGGCGACCAAGGCGGTCGTCATCACGCCTCCAGCGGCTTCAGGAGCGATGGTGGGGCCGGTCAGCACGGCCAGGGGGTTCGTCTTCCCCTCTTCTTTGAGCCGAGTGTGGATGGCTTCGGAGATCAACCGCTTCCCAGGCGCAAGACCTTTGGCGAGGTCGAGGAGCACGTGCCGTGGTTGAAGGTGGGGAAGAACATCTTCCAAGACGTCCAAAATGACCGATGAAGGGACGGCCAACACCACAATTTCGCTGCCTTCAATGGCTTCCTCCAGACGCATGGTCACGTCAAGTCCTGGGACGGGATGATGGGGGAGGTACTTTTCGTTGACCTCGTTCATGGTGATGGTTTCGTACACTTCTTGCTCAATGGTCCAACCTTTGACCTTGTGGCCTTCCAACAACCACAATCGCGCAATGGCAGTCCCCCAATTGCCCAAACCAAGAACTGCCACGTGTGCCATGTCAATCGTCGGTTTCGCCCCTTCGTTGGTTTATACCATTTCGGGAACAAATTCGGTGGTGAAGCCCGTTTGTGAACGGTTCAAGCGGCGCCAATCAGAACAGGTCGTCGTCGTCGTCTTCGAAATCGAAGATGTCGTCGCCTTCGTTGGAAGCCGCTTCAGCCTGCTTGGGAGGCGTCTCCACCGTTTCTTCGGGGGCCGTCGCCTCGAGCGCCGCTTCCGGGACCTCGGGAACGACCTCTTCGGCGGCCCCTCGTTCTTGGGCGATGGCGGTTTCTTTGGAGCGAAGCTCTTCTTCGCTTTTGCCGGTCTGCAGCGACAGCGCACGACGACGGTCTTCTCGGGCTTTTCGTTCGAGTTGCTTGTGGCGTGATTTCTCGATGTTTTGCATCATGTACATGGCATCGTGCTCCAAAAGGGGCGAATCCGAGATCAAGGTGATGTCCAGCCAGCCGCCATCTTCGACGATAAATTCAGCCAACGGCTCAAAGTTGAGGTCGGATTTCTTGATTTGCGTGTAATGCATGGCGTTACCGGTGCGGTGTTCAACACCGGAGAAATGGCAGTAAAACTCCTTGGTACCGATGGATTCACGGACCGTATCGAAGAGTTCTCCATAGTCTTCAGAGGTTCGCATTTGGCCGTGGCCTCGAGCGTGGATGTGGGCAATGTTCAGGACAGGGACCGCCCCTTCAACGTGGTTGACGACTTCCAGAACTTCCTCAAGGCTGCCCCAGAGTTCCTGTCGACCTGAGGTCTCGACCCCGATCTTGGAAGGCGTCCCGTTTTTGATCCAAGGGAACACCGGAAATTCATCTTCATCGTCGTGCCAGATGTCGTGAATTCGGTCAACGATTCCGCTGATGACGTTGGCCACTTGCTCGTTGGCGGCTTGGCCACGCCCAAATCCGCCGTAGTGGCCGGTGTGGAGCGTGATGTGTCGGGCGTTGATGGTGCGCGCCGCTTGGAGGGTGGCTTCGATTTTCGCCAAGGAACGACCCCGTTCCACTCGATCACCGAGCAACTCCGAGTAATAGGGGCCGTGAATGTTCATCTCGAAATCGGTTTTGTTGGCCAAAACCCCCGCTTGCCAGTACTGTTCAAAGTGCTGAGGGGCCACCATGCGGACGGTCTGAACCTCCATTGTTTCCAAGCCGAGGGAGATGATGTCGTCCATGCCTTCGACGATGGTTCGTCCTTTGCAGGACAACGGAACCCCCGCTGGACCGAGTTTCACCGACATTCGTACCCCTCCCCCGAAACCTACCCAAGGGGCATCACATGATAATCCCTTTCTGTTGGCTGTCCCCTTTAGACGGCCCTCGGGGTTGTTTTCGAGAATGAACGCATACGACTCTTCATGAAGGTGAGGCTTCAGGGTATTCCATGGAGGCCCACGTGAAACGAGCGGTGGACGCGTTCAAGCAAGGGCTCCCCGTCTGCTTGTTTGATTCGGAAAAACGGGAAGGTGAAACCGACCTGTTGTTTCCTGCTTCCACGGCCTCGCCCGCTACCATGCGCCAACTTCGAAAGGACTGTGGCGGACTACTCTTTCTCGCCATCGGCGACGAGGTGGGAGAGTGTTTCGGGTTGCCGTTTCTTCAAGACCTTCACACCACCGATGACGCCGTTGACCGCCATCCCGTCCTGCATCATTTGGTGACCAATGACCTGCGTTACGACGCTCGTTCGGCCTTCACGTTGTCCCTGAATCATCGAGACACCTACACAGGAATCACCGACCACGACCGAGCCCTGACGACCCGAAGGTTTGCTGAGTTAGCCTCTGCTTGCTTAAGCGAAGGCGTGGCCGGCGAGCCGGCGATGAAACGGCTAGGTGAAGAGTTTCGAACCCCCGGCCACATTCCCGTGTGCCGCGAGGCCAAAGGCGGTCTTGCGGTCCGGCAAGGCCATACTGAACTGGCCGTGGGGCTGGCTCGCTTGGCCCAAACGACGCCCGTCGTGATCGGTGCCGAAATGTTGCAGCCCGATGGCGACCACGCCTTGGCCGTCGCCGAGGCGCGTGCATGGGCTGCACAACGCAACATTCCGTTTTTGGAAGGTGCCGATGTGGTGGCCGCCCTGCAAGGCGAAGCGGCACCGTCATCCTCTTGAAGCGACGCCCCAACCCCTCAAACAGGTGCTTGCATGAAACGAATCATGGCGGTTGGCGTGTTTGACCTGCTGCACGCTGGGCACCTTCACTATCTCGAACAAGCCAAAGCTCTCGGCGAACACCTCACCGTTGTCGTGGCTCACGATGACACGGTTCGCCAGCGGAAGCATGAACCCGTCACCAACCAAGACCTCCGACGACGCATGGTGGCGGGCCTCAAACCCGTTGACGAGGTGGTCATTGGAAACCCACCTGACGTCCCGATTTTCGATATTCTCCCTGTTATTCAACCGGATGTGATCGCCTTGGGCTATGACCAAGAACATGCGGAAGAGAACATTCGACAGGCGCTCACCCAACGCGGTTTTGCTTCCATCGAGGTGGTTCGTGTTGAAGGCCTGAGCGACGATTTGGACGGAACTCGGAAAATTATTGCCCGTATTTTGGAACGGGCTGAAAAGCAGGGGGCGTGAAGGTGTTTACGGGCATTGTTCAAGGCACGGGACGGGTGCTTTCCGTGGTCACGACCCCGGCGGTGTGGACGTTCGGCATTGAGCTGCCCGATGCAGAAGGATTGCTTCGAGGGGCGAGCGTGGCCGTCAACGGCGTGTGTTTGACGGCCACCACCATTAACGGCAACCAAGTCTCGTTTGACGTGATTCCCGAAACCCTCCAGCGCACCAATCTGGGTTCACTTGAGGTGGGTTCACCCGTTAACATCGAACGGTCGCTCAAGATGGGGGACGAATTGGGAGGCCATCTGCTCTCAGGGCACGTCATGGACGTGGGCGTGGTGACCCGTGCTGTGCCGGTTGGTGATGGGCGGGACCTGACGATCAAATGTCCTGAAAACCTGCTCAAATACATTCACGAAAAGGGCTACATCGGCCTGAACGGGGCTTCGCTCACCGTCGGTCAATGCATCGGCGCCGAACTCAACGTGCATCTCATTCCAGAAACCCTTCGCCTCACCACGTTTGAGGAGGTCGCGGTGGGCGACCAAGTGAACATTGAAATCGACGCCATGACCCAAACGGTGGTTGCCACCGTTGAGCGAATGATGAAACAGGAGAACTGAGAGGGACCACCATGGGCAAGCGGGTTGGCTTTGTTTGCGGTTCGTTTCACCGCGATGAAGTGGAACGCATGCTGGCCTTTGCCACGGAAGAAGCGGGGCTTCTTGAGTTGACCGTTGGCGAAGTCGTCTGGGTGCCAGGCTCGATGGAAGTGCCGCTGGCCTTGGACCGTATGTTGGCAACGCACGACGCAGCTGCCTGCTTGGGGATCATCGAAAAAGGTGAGACGCAGCATGGTTTAGCGATGGGCCAAGCGGTGATCAAGACCGTGTTGGACCTTCAACTCAAACACGACAAACCCATCGGGCTCGGCATCATCGGCCCCGGTGCAGAACCCCACCACATCGAACCTCGACTTGAGCCCCACGCCCGTGCGGCCGTACGGGCGGTGCTTCACGGTTGAAGACAAGCCGGTGGGCCGGTTCTGAATTCGCTATCTCGTACGGAAGGGTTGCTTGTCCGTCAGCATGGCTATAAACACCCTTCAACCGCCGAGGCCGAAGGCCATGATTGATGTTCAACCCCCTGGCGGCCTTTTGGAGGTCAAGGAATCAACCGAGACCACGCAAGAAGGGTTGAATCAAATCCTCCTCGGCCGCAACCTTGACCGTATCATCACCTACGTCCAGATGAAAATGAACACGGCGATTGCGGTGAACTCAGAACTGTCCGCCATCCGAACCCAGGTCATCCAAATGGGCTGGTTTTTGACCGTCGCTTTGGTGTTGGGGACGGGCGGTTTGAATTCATTTTTTGATTGGAATCAAAGCGCCTTGGTCATCTCCATCAGCGTCACGCTCCTTGTGGGCGTGATCGCCGCCGACTCGATTCGAACCTTGACCCAATACACGGACCTCATCATGGAGGAGCACCGAGCGTTCGAAACGCTCTACAGCGTCATCATTTGGAACGGCTTTGCCGATCTGGCGGCCATCACCAGCGAAGTTGGACGCATTGAGTTGGAGACCCGGCAAAAAGTGGACGACATGAACCGAAAGCATCGCTTGTTGACGGGCACCATTCTCCATTCGATGATTCATTTTGAGCGCCAAGCCGTGGAATTGAACTTGAATCGCTGAAGCGAAACAATTGGACGGTCCCGGCCTCAAGAGGAGGCTTGCAAGTTTGCCGAAGTTGAATCGCACGAGATGCGGACGCCCGCCTCGCGCAAGGTGGTGAGGACGTTGGATACCGTGTGCGTGTCAAGGTCTTCCGGTGGGTGCACACCACGTTCAAACAAGGGATTCGATGCCCATGCCTTGACGCAGGCGTAGGTCACCAAGCCGGTGGTTCTCGCCATGCTGGAGTCACCGTCCTTCCCGTGGTCTTCCACCGTCCACCGTGCATGGTGTTCGCCCGCTTCAACGGCGACCTCCATCCACGTGAACTCTTCAACATCGGGGTCAAATCGCCACGCTTCGACCAATTCCTCGGGCGAGGCCGTGCTGGCTTGATACCGCTGAATGTGGCCGGGCCAGCGCACGGTGTATTCGCCCATGTTGTTGACCGGCATGTCGATGAGCGAACGCAAACCGTCGGTCAGGAACGCCTCCATCGTGCGCCCGTTCGCTTGAATGCGGTGCAAATCGCTCATGGCGGGCACCACCGTCGGTTGACTGTCCTTGACCACACGGGCAGGGCGCGTGTATTCGGCGATGACATCGTGAGGCGAAAACGGTGCCATGTAGGACCATTCGCTATCGGGAAGGGACGGGTTTCCTCCGACTTTGATGGTCACGTTGTCCAAGCGGCCGAATTCACGGTGGGCCAACGCCACGAGCATGTTCGACAATCCCGGGGCAACCCCTACGTCCCACAAAATCACGGCCGAACATCCTTCGAGGGCATCGGGGGTGGTCTCGGCGAACGACAGGTCAACGATTCGATAGGGGTGGGTGGCGAGGGAGGCGAGCAACTCGTGGCCAATGCTTCCAGGCACCATGTTCACGATGATGTCGGCGGAGGTGTGGTCGGCTTCGAAGGCGCTTTGGTGATGAAAATTGGCCGGTGTTTGGCGTGGGATCACGTCGTAGAGGTGAACCTCAAACCCCGCTTCAACCAATCTTCGGGTGACGAACGATCCCACCAATCCCCCGCCGAGGCAATGGATGCGCATGGGTTTCGCTGAGTAAACGAGGCCTCAAACCTTCCTCCATGAAATCGGTAGGGAGAACTTATGTTGGTTGGTCAGCATTGCGGTTCATGAGCATCCTTGCGAACTACGAAACGGCCTTTCAATCCGGCGACACCGACCTCCTCAACGAACTCATCCACGATGACTGCAAGTTTTACCCTCATGTGGGCGGTGCGGTGATGACCAAGAGCGACATCATGGGTTTCGCTGGTAGCGGTGCAGTTCGAACCGAAAGCCATCGAATCTTGTACGAGAACGACGAGGTTGGCGTGGACCATTCCATCGCTCACTTTGCCAACGGTTCAACTTCAGAGGCCGTTCTCGTGTTCTATCGATTCAAGGACGGGCAAATCATCCATGTTGAAACCGGGGCCACGCCGCTCAGCGATGATTACATGCTGGTCGGTCAGTGAAGGGTTGAGCCATCACAACAACGGGCCAACCTGGACCCCAACAAGCAACACAAGCGTGGCGCAGACGGTGATGAGGATGTTGTCGTCGATGGGTCCGAATTCGTAGCGCTCAACAAAGGTCGCCACCGTGGCCGAGAGCAAGCCCCACACCGGAATGCTTGGGTCGCCGGCCTTCGCTGCGAACCAACCCATGGGGGCACTGACGATGAACATGAACACGTTCCCGATGGGACTTTTGGACCGTTGCCGGACAACGGCGTTTCGCACAACGCCGGTGACGCCGTCCCCAAAGGCCATGAAGAGGGAGGGGACGATGGCCAACCAAGGGTCGCCCACCAACCACCATATGAGGGAAATGGACATCCACCACATCAACCCGAATTTGACATCGTTTTGGTTTTGTTCGGTTTGAAACCAGTGCATCACGATACCGGCGCGATGGGAAGCGTACAGCAGGCTTGTCAGCAAGATGCCGCACACCATCGGGTACCATACATCGGTGAACAGGAAGGGAACGCTGAGTGAACCCACGCCGCCCGCAAACATGTGGACGATCTTACGGTTATAGTACACCGCCCGAATGTGCTCCATGCCCCTGTTCACCATCATGGCGTAGGGGATTTTGGTGGCGTAAAGCACCGCCATCACGTACACGCCCATGCCAAGCGCAGCCCCCAGTTGCGGGTCCATGGTGCCCACAACACCCACCGACTTCTATGGCTTTTGCAGCA
Organism: Candidatus Poseidonia sp.; assembly: GCA_016779705.1. Taxonomy (GTDB): domain Archaea; phylum Thermoplasmatota; class Poseidoniia; order Poseidoniales; family Poseidoniaceae; genus Poseidonia. The sequence continues at coordinate 59,237 of JADHNB010000001.1, forward strand.
AAAGCAGAGCGGGGGCGAATCTTCAAACACCCCCGCTCGTCACGAGCGAATGGGAAGCACCATGTCCGAAGTTCGCAACGTCATCATCATCGGTTCAGGCCCTGCTGGATACACCGCTGGCCTCTACACCGGTCGTGCCATGCTCAATCCACTGATGTTTGCCGGCTACATGTCTGGAGGTCAGTTGATGCTGACCAGCGATATTGAGAATTTCCCAGGCTACCCTGAAGGCATCGGCGGGCCTGAGATGATGATGCAACTCCGTGAACAAGCCGAACGCTTCGGTTTGGAAGTTCAAGACCGGAACGTGGACGAGGTGGACCTCTCCCAACGGCCGTTCAAGGTGATGGTCGAAGGTGAAACCTTCCTGACCCACAGCATCATCGTGTGCACCGGGGCTGAATCCCTGTGGTTGAATGCGCCGGGTGAAGCGGAGCAAAAAGGCCGTGGGATCTCCACCTGCGCAACCTGCGATGGGGCCTTCTTCCGCAACGAGCATGTCATGGTAATCGGCGGGGGCGACTCGGCCTGTGAAGAGGCGACGTTCCTCACCCGATTTGCCAGCAAGGTCACCCTCATTCACCGGCGGGATGTCTTCAAGGCCTCAACCATCATGTACGAGCGTGCAGCCAACCATCCGAAAATTGAGATTCGTACCTTCCGTCAGGTCAAGGAATGGCTCTCCAACGACCAAGGGTTGACGGGGGCCGTGCTCGAAAACATCGAGGACGGAACCACCGAGATCATTGAAGCGACCGGGGCGTTCATCGCCATCGGCCACACCCCCATCACCGATTTCCTCGGCGGGCAAGTGGAAACCGACGAGAACGGGTACCTCGTTCACAAGGAGCACACCATGACCTCGGTGCCAGGCGTCTTTGCCGCAGGCGATGTCGTTGACACGCGCTACAAACAAGCCATCACCGCCGCTGGCATGGGTTGTTCGGCGGCCATCGACGTTGAAAAGTGGCTGGAAAACAACGTCCATTGATGCCGTTCCCTTGATGATGGGGCGGTTCATCGGCCGACCATGGTGGATGTGGCTCGTCACGCCCGACACATCTCGCTGCCCGAGGTGGGGGTTGAGGGGCAGCAGCGCCTCCAAGCGGCGAGCGTCCTCATCGTCGGAGCCGGCGGGCTGGGGTCGCCCGCTGCCCTCTACCTCGCCGCAGCCGGCGTCGGGCGCCTTGGTTTGGTGGACAACGACGCCGTGGAGTTGAGCAACCTTCAGCGTCAAATTCTACACACGACCAACGATGTTGGAACGCCCAAGGTCGATTCCGCCAAAGCGACGCTAGCCGCCCTCGATGATTCGGTTGAAGTGGTGACCTACGCCACCCGATTGCACCCCGGAAACGCCATGCAGCTCATGAAGGGATGGGACCTCGTCATCGACGGAACCGACAACCTTCCCACCCGTTACCTCGTGGACGATGCGTGTTCCCTTCTCGGCTTGCCTTGGGTCTACGGGTCGGTCTTTCGCTTCGAAGGTCAAGTGAGCCTGTTCAATCATCAAGGTGGACCGTGCTATCGGGATTTGTTTCCCGAACCCCCTCCGCCTGAAGCCGTTCCTTCGTGTTCGGAGGCGGGTGTGTTTGGCGTTCTGCCCGGATTGGTAGGGGTCCTGCAGGCAACGGAAGCGATCAAAGTTCTGCTTGGGTTTGAGGCGTCCTTGAGCGGTGTGCTGTTGCTGTACGACGCAAAAACCATGGCGTTCGACCGGCTCAGGTTTGAAGCCGACCCCGCTCGCCCGCCGGTGACGTCCCTCGATCACGCTGCTGGGTTGCTCAGCGACGAGGCTTGGTGCATGACGGGCGATGGCGTGGGCATTCCATCGGAACAACAAAAATCCCCGGACCAACGCCTTCCAACCATGTTTCACCAGATTTCCATGACCGAAGTCCTCCAGCGCCGCAACGAAGGATGGGCTCCGTTCATTCTTGACGTGCGCGGCGATCACGAATACGCTCAGGTTCGATTGCGAGATTGCAACCTCCAAATCCCTCACAGCGAGGTCCTAGCGGTGCTTGAGGAACTGCCCAAGGACACGGACATCCTCCTGCATTGCAAAGGAGGGATGCGCTCGCAAATGGCCGCCATGACCTTGATGAACGCGGGTTGGGACGCTGACCGCCTGTACAACTTGCAAGGTGGCCTCATGGCGTGGCACGCAGCGAGTCCCGAAGACCTCGTCAACTAGTTGCAGACGTTCGAAGGCGAGGACACAGAAACAGGAGCCATCGCCCCCTTGCCTTTGTCCTGAAACCCCGTCGCGTCTCGTGGGTTGCAGGGTGAGGTTGATAGCGATTCACACCCTGCTGGGTCCGCGGAGGGGATGAAGACGGCCAGCATCATCATCGCCGACGAAAACGAAGGGCGGCGAAATCTCCTCGCCAACACCTTCGAGCGTGAGGGCTTCGAGGTCACCCGCCTCAGCACGCTTGGTCAAGCCGAAGCCACCGCCGTGGCCGTTCGCCCCGATGTGCTCTTGATGGAGGGTGAGTGGAGTCAAGGCAGTGTATTGGACAGTTGCCAGTCCATGTCGAGCCAACCTAACTTCCGTTCTGCGACTCGCGTGGTCGTGCTTTCCCGAACCACAGCCCCTGATTTTTTGGCCTCCGCAGCCATGGCGGGGATTGCCGAAGTCATCGGAAAACCCGTTGACATGAACCAGTTGGTGGCGCAGGTCCAACGCCATGCGTCCAAGCAATTTGTACCTCCGCCTGCGGATGTCAGTGCTCCGGCATCGGGCGGCTTCTCAGGCCAACGGTTTGATGTTGGGATGACCATGAACGACAGCCAATGGGCGCTGCCGATGCTCCGCCGACTGGTTGAGTCGGGCAACGTTGACGATGATTTTGTGGCATCAATTCTGGACGACATGCCGTCCTCCGAAGGCGAGGACGAGGGCCTTGCCTTCGTCTCGTCGTCCTCCATGGCGGAGATGCTCCGATTGGCCCTCAACCGATTGGTGGGCGCCACGCCTGGCGACGGGACACACGTGCCGTCGGGAAATCCACCGGATGGTGGAGGGCCCTCAAGCGCCCCGTCGTTCAAGAATTTGAACAAAGGGGCGACGCTCGGCGAAGGGGCGACCTCCTCGCTTTCTGGTGGCATGAAAAGTTCCATGGAAGACATCTTGGAACGCCAAGCCGAGGACATCGCCAACCAAGTCGAGCGTGAGATGGACGATATCCTCTCGGAAGAACCCGACTACGTCTCGCTGTTGGAGCGTGAAGACCAGGTCCCGGTCGACCCGGAAACCCTGACCTTGACACGACTTTCGACCCAACTGTTTCTCGAATTGATGGAGGCGCTTCAGCGTCCAGGAGCGCTCTCCGATTTGACGTTGCTGACCCAAATTGAGGACGCCAACCGTATGGCCATTGATGTCCTTGAGGCCCTCCCTGCTGTGGAGGAAGAGGAGTGAGCGATTCGCCTCAACCCCATCAACGCGTCTTTTTCGCCCTCGTGTTCGCCTTCTTTGTCAATTTCTTGGGCTATGCGTTCATCGTCCCCATCCTTCCTTCTTGGCAAACTCAATTTGCGTTGAACGCCACACAAGCCACCCTCCTCGTCTCCCTTTGGGCTGTGCCCCTGTTTTTCTTTGGACCGCTGACCGGTCGCATCACCGATCGCTTCGGGGCGGGCAGAACCGTTTTGGTCAGTTTGGTGTTGCTGACCGGCTCAAGTTGCCTGTACATCGTGGCCACCAACGAATGGTTTTCTCGGCCGTTCCTCTTGCTCGCTGTGGCTCGCTTGATTCACGGGGCGTCAGGAGCGACCATCATGACCGCGGGGTTGGCGGCCGCTTCACAACGCTGGCCGACTCGGTTTGGGGAGCAAGCTGGGAAATTGTTGGGCGTGGCGGCCATCGGTGGGTTGTTCGGGCCCGTCCTCGGAGGGCTGCTGTTCACGTGGGGTGAGGGCATGGCGTTCATGGTGTTGGCTGGAGTGACCTTCGCGGTCGTTCCCGTCGTCTTTTTCGCCGCCAACGAAATTGGCGGCCCTTCGAAAGGCATCTCAGGCACGGTGTCCATCGGGGTGTTTTTCACCGACCCCATTCTCTTCCGTGTGGGCGTGTTGCTTGCCATCACCACGGTGGCAACGGGGGCTTTGGAAGCCGGTGTTCCGTTGTTTTTGGCCGATACGCTGGGCTTCAGTTCGGCCCAGATTGGGGGTGTGTTGTTGGTGATGGTCTTGATGCAGGGCATTGGCTCGGTGGTCTGGGGGCGGCTGGTCGACCGAAAAGGACCGACCCGATACATGCTCGTCGGCTGGAGCGTGGTTGTCCTCTCCCTCATGGGCGTAGGGGCTTCAGGGGCTTTGTTTTCCGGGGATGTGGCGGTTTTGGTGATGATTTGCTTGCTCGGAGCGTTCCAGTTCTCCATCGCTGCGGCGCAGATTCCAATGTTGCCCATGATCGACACGGCGACCACTCGGGCCCTGGGCGAAGGGAACCCCGGGCTGGCGTTCGGCGCCTTTGGTGCCGCTTGGGCAGCGGGGACAATTCTGGGGCCGCTGTTGGTTGGTCCCGTGTTTGACCTGTTTGACTCGTGGTCCATTGCGCTCGGGGGTTTGGCCGTTCCGGCGCTGGCTGCATTGATTCTCACGTGGTCCAACCGGGACGACCTCAGGGAGTGTTACGATGAGGAAATCTCGAAACGTCACGGTGGCTCCTCCTCAGCCACCTCCCTCTTCGAACGAGAAGAGCATTGAAACCACCCATCTCCTGCGGGAGGCGAGGGCAGACCATGACGCAGGGTGACCTTCCGAGAATTTTTGGAGAACATTGGCGTCCTCAACAACCGTTGAACTTTGTTCAGCCGCTCCCTCAAGACGCCGCCCGAAGCGAAGTGCTCTCCTTTGTTGCCCAACGGCACGACGCCCATTTGTTTCTCGTGGCCAACGTTTGGGACCACATGGTGGATTCCGAACCGGAAACGTTCGAAGGGCCTTCGTGGTTGGCCTTCTCCACAAGGTTTGTTGAGGGATTGGAACGGGGTCTCAAGAAACAAATGGAAACCACAATGGGGGAGGCGTTGGAACACGAAGTGATTCCTCGACGGAGCATGGCGTTGTTGTTGGAACGGCGTCGTGCACATTTTCTCATCGATATGCGCCTCATGATGCGTCGCTTGGCCCACTACATGGCCATCACCATGAACCAGCGTATGGAATGGCAGCGGACCATGACTCGCACACGGTGTCTTGATTCCGCCTTGAAGGACCTGTTCATCGAGGGCGTTGAAACACCCGATGGGAGCCGTTTTGGCGGCAAAGGGTTCCGTTCAACCTGGCAGGAAGGCGTCGTTGCCGTCGCCACGGCGCTCCAACGACAACCCGGCGCTCCACGAGACGCTCGTCCGGGCGCGGGGTACGAGGGCGATTTGGTGGCCCCGATGATTCGAGACATTGGTTTGGGGTTGGCCATGGGCGATACGCCGCTGGACGTGATGGCGGCCAACCTCGGCAAGGTTGGCTCCAATCAAAACGGCGGTTGGGAGGATGCAGGCGGTCGAGATTTGCACGTGGGTGCTTGGCACGTGGGCGTCTTGCCACCCACGGCTCCGCTCCCCATCGCCAGTGCCACGATGACGGGGCTTGCCTTTGCTGCTTGGCGTCAAGGGCTCAAGCGATTCCACGTGGCCTGCATCGGCGAGGGCTCGTCATCCAGCGGTGAATTTTGGGAAGCCATGAATTTCGCCGGCGTTCGTGGACTGCCCATCACCTACATTCTCCAAAACAACCAAATCGCGCTTGATACGCCGCCGGTCAATCAATCGGGCGTTGAACTTTGGGCCGACAAGGCGCAGGCCATGGGCTTCCCCTCGTGGACCATCGATGGGTCAGATCCGGCGGCATGGCACGCCTCCACCGCCGTCGCTCGAGAATTTGCCATGAACGGTGGTGGGCCCACCCTCATTCATGTTGAAACGATGCGCGGCTGCGGTCACGCCCACCATCACGACGACCTGTACCTCGGTAACCCGAGCGGCACCCCAGCGGGTTACGTGGACCGTGACTTGCTCGCGTATTGGGAAGCAAAAGATCCTCTCCCCACCCACCGGTCCTTGTTGATTGAGCTGGGTGCCGATGCATCGGCGTTGGCGGCCATGGAGGCCGAAGAGCAAACCTTGGTTGATGAGGCCCGGGCCGAGGTGTTGGCCATGGCGTGGCCTGAGCCGGAAACCGTGACTCGAGGAGTGACCTCGCTCAACGACGCTCCGACGCATCAAGACCACCTTGACCGTTTAACGGGTCACGCCTCGATGTCCCCCCTCCCCGCACCGCTCAAGCCGGGTGAACGTGCATGGGAATACGCAGAGAACGGGGGATGGACCTACGCTCGGGCCATTCAACAAGCCATGGCCGACATCGCCACCATGCACGGCGAGGATTGCGTGTTCATTGGGGAAGACATGGAAGTCGCCGGCGCCTTTGGCATGAACATGGCTCTGAAGAATGCGGGGCACGAAGACAAGTTGCTCGACATGCCGCTGTGCGAGGCCATCATCGTCCACACCGGGGTGGGTGCCGCGCTTTCGGGCATGAAACCCATGGTGGAGATTCAATTTGGTGGCTTTGCCGCTTTGGGCTATAACGCCTTGATCAACAACGCCTCGATGTTGCGTTGGCGATGGGGAGCGGATTGTCCGATGACAATTCGCATTCCGCTTGGCGCTCGAACACGCTCAGGCCCCTTCCATGCCAACATGATTGAATCCTGGTTTGCCAACGACCCGGGCTTGGTCGTGCTTGCCCCTGGAACTCCCCAAGATGCCTACGATTTGCTGGTGGAGGGTGCCAACCTTCCCGACCCCGTGTTGATGCTGGAGCACATCGGTTTGTACGGCCTGCGGGGCGGAAAGACCGGATGGGGGATGAACATCAACCAAGAGGTGGACACCGAAACCGTCCGCCGCCACGTGGAGGCCGGTGCACGGTACAAATTGGGACAAGCCCAAGTGATTCGAGGCGGACGCGACGTCACGCTCGTCACGTGGGGTGCCATGGTCCACATCGCTTTGCAGGCTGCCGATGTTCTCGCCAAGGACGACCTTGAGGTCGAGGTGGTGGATTTGAGAACCCTCCTTCCCTTTGATGCCGATACGTGCATTGGCTCCGTTCAGCGAACCGGACGGCTGGTCGTTTTGCAAGAAGGTCAATGGTCCGGTGGTTTGGGACACACCGTCCAATCCCGTATCCTCGAAAACTGCTTCTACGAACTGGAAGCCGCTCCCGTCGTGATCGGTGCCTTGGACACCCCCGTGCCGTTTGCGCCTCCCCTCGAGAACCACACGGTTCCCTCCCTTGAACACGTCATCGAAGTGCTCAAGGCCACCGTTCAAGCATGAGGTTCACCGGTCGGGAAACCATCGTTCCTTGACATCGCAGGCCAGCCATGCTCCCAGCACCGTGGACGTGAAATAGAACGGCAAGGTTGACCACAGGCCTGAAACGGCGTTTGGACCAAAGGTACGAGCCGGGTTCATGCTCGCCCCGGTCAAGGGCCCAACCAGATAAGCTAAGAGCGCCACGGTGAGTCCCACCCAAACGGCCACGTTTCCTCTTGAGTTCGTTCGTTGCACAACGAAAAGGATGCTGACCATCAAGGCGAGCGTGATGGTGATTTCAAGCAGAAAGGCGTAGACCAAAGGGATCTCATGCGCCACTTCAGTCGGTGCAGCCCCTCTGAGCAGCATGGCGGCGGTCAACGCCCCCAAACACTGAGCGGTGATGTACGGGCCGACCTTCCTCCCTTCCAGTTGACCGTCCCTCCAAAAGGCGATGGACACGGCGGGATTGATGTGGGCCCCGCTCAACGGCCCAAACAGCACGATGGCCAAGGTGACGACCGCTCCAAACGTCAGCGAAACGGTGAGATGGTCGGCACCTGCGGCGACGCTTCCGCACCCCACGCCCACCATCAAGGCGGTACCGAAGAATTCTCCGCAGAGCGTCTTCATCATGGTTTCTTGCGAATCAACGAGGAATGAAAGGCTTCTGTATAGAGTCCCTTGATTCACGGCGGTGGGAACCGTGAAGAAGTGGTGCTCGGTCGTAGCCCCATGGAGGCTGAGGGCGGCACCAAAGTGATGGGCATCCCTCAACTGGTGTTGAGCAACACGTTGGTCTTGAACGGAGCGTTGTTTTTGGGAATTCTCGCCCTCCACTCCGCCGATCAAAACACCACTGGAAACGGCCATCTCGCTTCCCTTGGGCTCTTGGCCATGGCCTTGATGCTGCTCATCAAGTCGGCGGACGTCTTCATTGAGGGCGCCAAGGGCCTGGCGTATCGTGCCGGCCTTCCCGAGGTGGTCATCGGCCTCACCATCGTGTCCATCGGCACCTCATTGCCCGAGATTTTGGTCACCTCAACCGCCGCTGCTGACATTCCAAACAACCCGGAAATTGGGGATTTGGCCATCGGGGGAATCTACGGCTCAATCCTCGTCCAAATCACCTTGATTCTCGGGGTTGTGGTGGCGTTGCGAGGGGTCAAAATTCGCCCTTCTTGGTTGAAGCGCGACGGCCTCATCATGTTCCTTTCCATCGCGTTGTTAACCTTCTTCCTGCTCACCGGGAATGGTCTCTCCCGCCCTGAGGGCGCGCTGCTGATGGCCTTGTACATTGGCTACATCTACTGGTTGCTCTCGCATCGAGACGAGATTCTTGAGGACGAACAGAGCGAGGGTGAACCGGTTGAACGTCGGTTGAATCGGACCACCGCCTCCTATGCGGTCATGGTCACCCTGGGCTTGTTGCTCGCCCTGTTCGCCGCCCATCACCTTGTGGGGGTTGCCAGCGAATTGGCCTACGCTCTCAACGTGCCTCACGCCGTGATTGGAACCACCGTTTCCGGATTGGGTACCTCCCTGCCCGAATTGACGATTGCGTTCATGGCGGCTAAACGAAGCGAGGGGGTCGCGATTGGAACACTCATCGGCTCGAACATCACCGACCCGTTGCTCTCGATTGGATTCGCCGCCATGGTTCACCCGCTCGCCCTCACCTCGGCCAGCTACAACCTCACCCTCTACCTCATCATCCCGGCCACGTTTGTAGGGACTGGGGTGGCGCTGGCCATGATGCGTTCGCAATACCAGTTCAAGCGGTGGGAAGGCGTGGTGCTGATCCTCATCTACGTGGTCTTCGTTGCGCTGCTTCTGGCCGAACGTCAAGGCGTTCTTGTCCTTTGACGCCGTTTGGCTGTTGACCGAGAGATATCGCTCATAAGGGAGCGTCGCTTCGCCGTTTCATGGTGGACTTCCAACTTGATGAAATGCAAGCCATGCTCAAGGAGCTCGCTCATGAGTTCGTCGTTGACGAGGTTCGTCCGAAGGCGGAACACTGGGACGAAACCGCCCACTACCCAAAAGAAACCATTCAACTCGCTCACGAGATGGGGTTACTGAACCTGCACATTCCCGAGGCCTATGGCGGAGCAGGTCTCGGTTCGTTCGAGGAAGTGTTGGTGAACGAAGAATTGGCTTGGGGCGACCCCGGCTTTGCCACCGCTGCTTACGCCACCGCTCTGGCCAGCGCCCCCATCATCACGGGGGCCACCGAGGACCAGAAAGAGGTCTGGTTGCGCAAAATTGCCGAGGAGGGCGCGCTGGCCTCCTACGCCGTGACCGAGCCCGGAGCAGGTTCTGATGTGGCCGCCTGCAAGACAACCGCCCTCAAGGACGGCGACGAGTACGTCATCAACGGTTCCAAAATGTGGATCACGGGTGCCGGGCACGCTGATTTCTTCTTCGTCCTCGCCAAAACCGACCCTGACGCTGGCTATCGTGGCATGTCGGGTTTTGTGGTCGAGCGAGACACTCCTGGATTCTCCTTGGGCAAGAAAGAGACCAACATGGGCCAACGGTGCTCTGACACTCGCTCGATTTCCTTTGACGATGTCCGCGTTCCTGCGGAGAACCTCATTGGGGGTTCGGAATCGGGCGGTTGGATGAACGCCATGAAAGCCTTCGACATGAGCCGGCCCAACATCGCCGCGCATGCAACGGGTTTGGCTCGTGCGGCCTACGAACACGCCCTGCAATACGCCAATGAACGCCAAACCTTCGGGAAACCCTTGCATCAACATCAAGCGATTCAGTTCATGCTCGCTGACATGAAAACCAACATCGAAGCCGCTCGCATGCTGACCTGGAAATCCGCTGCTGAATTTGATGCTGGGGTTCGCAACACCGAGTCGGCGGCTCATGCCAAACGCTTTGCCGCCGACATGGCGATGCACGTCACGACGGATGCGGTCCAGGTCTACGGTGGCTACGGTTACTCCGAGGAATATCCGGTCGCCCGATTGATGCGAGGTGCGAAGGTCATGCAGATTTACGAGGGGTCGTCTCAGGTCCAACGCATGATCATCGGCCGTGAAATCACCAAAGGCCTGTGATCACGTTCGCCCGTTTCGAAGGTTGTCTTCCAGTTCCCACACCTTGGCTTCGTCGTGATGCCAAGGGACGTCGCCTTCCTTGACCTCAACCTGCTCCTCTTGATTGGCCATCCACGCATCGTAGGCCATCTGTTCTTCCAATTCATTGAGACGAAGTTGTTCCTCCATCCATTGAACGAGGTTGGCCGACGGTAGGGAGGGGTGAGGCATGTGGCTGTCATCGTAGGCATCGTCTTCCGGTTCGAAGCCCAGCCAAACATCGTCCACCATCATGACACCTTCATGGGCGAACTGACACACCTCTCGTAACATTTCGCGGGGTTGCACGATGAATTGCGCAAGCAACGGGATGCGCAGCGAGGTGGTGGTGTCGTTTCGAAGCGACAACGCCAGTGCAGCGATTTGGTCCCCGACGGGCAACTCCTTTGCGTTTTGGTTCGGCCCGATACAAATGGAGGTGGCGTAGACGTTTTCTTCTTCCAAGTCCTGTCTGCACGTTGCCCCCAAGACATGGAGCGAAAACACGGTCTCCTCAACCGTCCCGTGTCCTTCAAGCCATTCAAGGTCGTCGTGAATCGAGATGTCAATCCAATACCACCTGCCCGAGACACCTTGAATGTAGACGCCGGGGATGATGGCTTTTGGTTCATCAAGGTCCATGTGCTCGTTTTGAGCCACGATGGTTCGGAGAAATTCAATGGACTTGTTGTGCGCTTGCCTGCGCTCGCTTGTCCAATGTCCGGGAGGGGCCCAAGTGACCATGCCGATCTTGGGGTTTGAGAGTATTTGAACTCCGAAAGGCGAAACCCCTTCAACCCGAGGCAGCAGGACGAGGCGTGCCCCCTTCAAACGCGCCTGCCATCGTCCTTGCCGCTGGAGCAAGCGCACGTCTTGGCGCTCCCAAGGCCTTGGTTCGACTTGGGTCGCGGACCCTCATTGAGTGGACCCATCATCACCTGACCTTGGCCGGATGCCGTCCGGTGGTGCTGGTGGTGCACCCTGAGATTGAGGGTCCGGTTCGGGCCCTGCTCCCCGAAGTCGACCTGGTTGTCAATCACGCGTTTGCCAGCGGTCGGACCGGCAGTTTGCAGACGGGTCTTCACCATCTCAACACCAACGGTCATTCCCTGGCACGTGTCGTGATGGCTCCGGTTGACCGGCCGGGGTGGAACGCCAGCGTGGTGCGTGCACTGGTGGACGGCTCGGGTTGTGTTGGAGCGGTGCATGCCAACCAACGAGGGCACCCGGTGGTGCTGGATGAAACCGGTGTCCAAACCGTTCTCCAAGCCGAAGCTTCGGCGCCCCTCAACGCGTTGGTTCAGTTCGAACCGGTTGAAGTCGATGCTCCTTGGCTTGGTTTGAACGTGGACACACCCCAACAGGTGGAGGTCTTGGGAGGGCTCGTCGATGAACTTCTGTCCTATTTTGCCGAGGGCGAAGGGATATGAGGGCCAGCCGTTGAGCCTCCCTCATGACCGCCCGTGTGCTTGAATGGGCGCTCAACGAGTTGCGTCAACAACGCCGTGTGGTCGTGGCTACGGTCCTCTCCACCTCCGGAAGCGTCCCCGGGAAAACGGGGGCGCGACTGGCCATGTCGTCGTCGGAACATTGGGTAGGCACCGTTGGTGGAGCCGGTCTTGAATTTAAGGTGCTTCATCGCTGCACTGAACTCCTCGCTGGAACCCATGAGGTCAAAGCGGAGGTCACCACGTACGGCTTGAACAAAGGGGCGAAGGGCTTTGAAGTGACGCCGCTTAACTCGCTTTGCGGAGGTCGGGTGACGATCTCCCTTGAGGTGATGCTTCCCATGCCCCACGTGTTCATCATGGGCGGCGGCCATTGCGGGGAAGCCCTTGCTGAATGCCTGGACCGATTGGAGTGGTCGTATTCCGTCCACGATACGCGCCCCGAATTCGTTTCTATAGAAAAATACCCCGCCGCCGTGGAGCGTTCATCTGCCTCCGTTGAGGCCTATTTTGCCGAGGAATCCAACGCATCGTTGCAACGGTTCTCCGACGTGTTGCTCTTGGGTCACGATTGGGAGGAAGATCAAGCACGGTTGTTGGCGTTGTTGTCGCGGGCCCACGAGGCAGGGGCGACCCTTGACGGCGTGGAAGCGCCTCGCATCGGGGTCATTGGGAGCCGTTCCAAATGGCAGGCGTTTGAGGCCGTTTGCCTCGAGGAGGGTCTGCCCGCATCGTTGCTTGAGCAAGTGGTTTGCCCCATCGGCTTGAACATCGGTGCCCAAACGCCGCAAGAAATCGCTGTGGCCGTTGTGGCCCAAATCATGGCGGCGCACAAAGGTGCGACTCCCAACGAACCGAATTGGCGTCAGGGTTGATTCCTGAACACGTGTTCACGAAAATATCGCAATTCTTCAATGGACTCCAGAACATCGTCCAAGGCGAGGTGCGCTCCCTTCTTTGGATACCGTGGGACGTCCTTGTACCACCTTCGGGTCAGCTCCTTCACGGTGGACACATCGACCATTCGATAGTGCAAAAAATCGAGGAGCTCTGGCATTTCTTTGGCTAGAAACTGGCGGTCGTTCCAGATGCTGTTGCCGCAGAGCGGAGCGGTGTTGGGCGCCACCCATTCACGAAGAAACGCCAGCGTGGCTCGCTCAGCTTCCTCGACCGATACGCCCTCGTTGCGAATTCGTTCCACCAAGCCGCTGCCGTGATGGTGAGTGGTGTTCCACTCATCCATACCGTCCAACAAGGATTCATCCACCTTGATGGCCATGTTGGGGCCTTGGGCCAAGACGTTCAGTTGCCCGTCCGTCACGACGGTGGCGATTTCGATGATGGATTCGTGCTCAACGTCCAACCCCGTCATCTCGAGGTCCATCCATACCATTCGGTCGTTCGCTCCGCTCATGACGCCGTGGGGTTCCCGATGGCCCTTGGTTCTTGGGTGCAGGAGCAGGGTTTCTTCACGCCTTCAGATCTTCAAAGGTCAGCATGATTTGCCCGCTTGGGCCAAAAGCCACAACGGGCCGATACCCGTGGTGCGGCGTGGTTTTCAGCGTCGCCAGAATGTTGTCAACGGCATCGGGCGGCAGGCGCAGCGAAAAGCCTTGACCGGTTTCAAGAAGGCCTCGTGAGGCGTCGACCGCAGCCTCGTTCTCTCGTTCCTCAGCGAACATGACGAGGTCGTCCTCCGCGTGCTCTTCATTGAGGTCATCAGCCACCTCCTCGGGTGTTTCCTCGGACTCAGGACCCTCCTCGCCCGTTGCCGAAGCATCGCTCACCTCGGCGACTTCCTCCTCTCCGGGCTCTTGGACCTCATCCATGGGCGGTTTACCATCGACCGATGGAGACGTCACCGCTTCCTCAACGTAGATGGCATCCTCTTCGTTCATTCGTTGCATGAACAAGAACCCAAATCCAAGGGCGACCATGCCCATGAGGACAAAGCCAATGGCCCCGAAGAGGTTGTCTTCAAGCGAATTGGCGAACAGGAAGGCGGTGAAGATGGCGCCGTAGCCGCCAAGTCCCCGTCGCCATCGTGCGTCGTGTTCTTCGCTGAAGCCCTGGATACCGGTGAACACGAGGAACACGGTCATCAACAGGTAGGCCAAGGACTCCAAATCCACGTTGGTCAGCGTCACGGCGATACCGATGAGCGTGTAGGCCAAGCCCGCGATACCAAGTCGGTCCATGAAGGCGAAAAAGGCCTCATCGGATTCCCAATCCACCGAGTCCCACTCGTAGACTAGATCGTCCTTCATGGAGAGCAGGGTCAGCAGCAAGCCTTGGGTGGCCAAGGTCAATCCCACCACGGTGGTACGCAAGTCCCCATCGCCGAGGTCGCTTTGCACCATCAAGTTGTAAACGCTGAACGAGAACAGAACGGGCATCAGAAGCAGGCTGTTGGTTTGCCCGTTGCGAAGAGCGGTTCGACCAACCAAGACGAGTCCGATGACGGGCCCCAATCCGAAAAACACGGCGTAGCCGATGATGAAGCCCACCGCTCCAATTTGGAGGGTCAGCGCAGCCGTCGCATCTTGTGAGCGGCGCTCGTCATCACCTTCAGGCTCGATTTGGAAGAGTTTCCCGCGCGTGTGGAGAGCGCCCATCACGACACCAGCGAAGCCGGTCAGCAACCCGCTCCAACTCGCCGCATCGCCGTCCGAAATGGGTTGGAAGGTGTCGCTGAGGGTGAATCCAAGGAACAACGAGACAAAGAGGATACCCAACATGTAAGGCAACCCTTCGCTTCGATTGGTGTACCACAAGTACGGCATCAAGAGCAAGGTGACCAAGGTCGGAATCCAATACCCGTCGGGGAGGGCCGAGAACAGGCCGAGGATGAACCAGAGAATGCCGATCATGGCCCACAGCGTGGTCGCCTCATCGTTGTCTCGATACAACACGAAGAGAAGCGCACTCATGTGGCCCACGACGAACAGGCCGATGATCGACCAGAACGGCCCGTTGTGCATGTTCATGAAGTATCCCGCAAACATGGCTGGAAGCGCCTCGATCAACAGGGCAAAGACGCCTTCATCCCACCATCGGTCGGGCGGGAGGAGGAACACCAGAGGAACGAGGATGGTGAATCCATGGAAGCGGTGGGAGACGGTGCGAGCCGCCACCAACACCGCAAGGGGCAGCAACAACACGCCGCCCGAGACATCGAGCAGTGCCAAGACCAGCAAGAAGGCGTAGGAGACGCCATCCGCCGTGCGGCTGAGGCCGTCCATGTCCAGCCCCCTTCGAGAAATCATGGCGTTGACCACCAACGGGGCGGCGACGATCACCAGGTCCAGAAGCACCGCAGCAGCCCTCAAATCTTCGCCGTCAGCCAAGGCTTGGCCGACCCCGAAGGAAAGGGGGGCGGAAAGAAACACCAACATCGCCACGCCGCTGGCACGGGTTCCCGAACTGATGGTTTCGAGGGACACCAATTCACGAACGAGCAGGGCCACGGGAACGGCGACCAGAAGCACCACATACGGGTGGTCGGCCAAAACCTCCACACTCAGTTGACTGATGGAGAACGTGAACAACGCCAGTGCCGACAGGAGACTGAGGCGGGCGATGGGCGACCATTCAGCTGCCACGATGGCCCCCTCTTTGGCCTCTTTCTTCGGTTCAACCACCGACCACGTCCCGGTGGTTGGGTCAAAGATGGGGGCGTCCGCATTTCCTTCGTTGAGCCATCTGAAGATGGAACCCATGTCAAACTCATACCCGCTTGCTTTGTTGGTCAGCACAAACATGGCCAAACTCAAGACCAAGAATTGAGGGCGGAAACCGGTGTCGAGGACAGGGTCAAGGGCATCAATGGAGGGAAGGGTCAGGTTGTCGATGATGGCCAACAGCAGGATGGTGATGGAGGTGAACCCAACGGCGAGCGTTACATCGGTTCGGTCCTTGAAGACCTCCTTCGAGGCATTGGCGAGCAAATTCCAATTGAGGAAGAACATGTAGGCCACCAACAACCACGGTAAGTACCACTCGGGGTCAAGGATGGCTCGGGAGAGGACCACCGAACCGATCATTGCCAACGTGATGCTGGTTTGGAGGCGAGAACGGGAACGTCCGAACTCAGCAACGCCCAAGAGGAAGACGGGGATGATGACATGCAACCACGTTCCGCCAAAGGCGTCTTGAGCACTGATGTCGTTGGCGTAGGCATACCAATCCGTGAGCAAGTAGGAGGCACTGAACGCCAGCATGGTCAGGTTCACCACCCATTCCCGAGCGACTTTGGAGATGAACACCATGTAGGGGATAACGAGCATGCTCAGTACCCAAGGGACCGTTGAGCTGCTCATGGGCAGCGCCATGAGGGCGACGGCAAGGCCAACCGGCATCCATGGAACGCGTTGTTGCAACACCGCTGGGAAGTAGGCCAACAGAACCGTGCACCAAAGGGCCACGGGGATGTTGATGTAGTCGGCCAAGGCCGGGTAATCTCCAGCCCTGAAGGGGCCGAGAATCAAGTTGAACTCCGGCGCGGTTCGGGCCAAAGCGATGGCCACCACCACTTGCCCAATCAACAACAAGGAGGCTCGTTCCATCACTTCTTTTCGCAAATCGGCACGGGAGGCGTAATACCCCTGCATGGCGATAATGAACACCATCAGGGACAACGCACCTCCTGCCCCGTCTGCGGGCGCATTGGAGTTGAGCGTCTCGTAAATGATGGGCACCAACGCCCCAGCAAAGGCCACCACCACGAAATTGAGGGCTTTGTTCGAGCGCAGGGACATCTCCAACGAGACGAGCGTGATGGAGAGCATGGCGATTCCCAATTCCCAACTGACCACG
>JADHNB010000022.1 GCA_016779705.1 Candidatus Poseidonia sp.
CCCGGGCCAAGCCTTGGAAAGACGTTTCAATTGACGCTCGGAGAGACCGGGCATCATGTTCACCAAAGGAGAGGGGACTTCAGGCAACGGGACCGTCCGCAAACTTCCTTCTTCTTGGAGGTGAGCGATGGCGCTCGAGTGCACCGGGTCGTAGGTCGTGTCAAGCGCACCTCGCAACCACAATCCCAGTGAAAGATAGGGTCGGAGGGCACGAACCCTTCGCCCGTTTGGGGCCATCGCAGCGGCGAGGGCAGCCGCTTGAATCACCGGGTCAATCGCTCCGACATGCTCACGTTGCTGCGAACCCAACCGAACCGTTGTTTGGACAGGCACCACATCGAGCAGTTCCGAGGCCCCAAGCTCCTTGACCTGCCAAGTCTCCGACTCAACGTTGAGAAACACCCCCAAACCTTGTGCAGGTGGCTCGGGCATGGCGACCTCATCACGAGGCACGTGCTTTTTGGGAGACGTAAAGCGTCGTCGGTACCGCAGGCCGTTGTCAAGGCAGGCCGCCTCGAGTTGACCCAAAGCCAGCACCCCTTCCAGCGTCGCAGGAGCGCTGAGATGCAACATTTCGGCTTGTTTGATGCGCCCCAAGTAGTCCCCAAGCAACGATGCCACAGGTTGAACAAATGGGGCCGTGAACAAATCTCGCATGCGAACAAGCACGGGGACACGGCGGCCCTCATCAAGGTGTCCGTGAGAAGCGAAAGCGCCTCACTCGACCATCAAGCGCAACTCGTCGCGCTTGTAACGCCAGTCGTCGGGGAGACGGCCTTCACCCTTGTAGTAGTTGGCGAGTTTCCGGATTTTGGATTCCGTGATTTCAAGAGCTCGCTTGTTGTGAATGTCCTTGTGGTTGCCCGAACCGAGGTGGTTGATGATGCCGACCGCTTGACGCATGAGGTTCATCATGTCTTCAGGGTACGATCCGCCCATGCCGTTCTCGGAGAGAACCTGGGCGATGCGCTTGCCGAGGACCAGTCGCGCATTGGGCACAGCGTGCTTGTCACGCAGAACGGTTCCAATTTCAGCGGAGGATAGACCGGATTTAGCGAGGTCCAAAATGAGGGACTGAATGGCATCCTTATCGGTGTTGGACCAAGCTGGTGCCTCAGAAACATTGGGACGGGAGGAGCCGCTTTGGCCTCGTCGAGACTTGTACATTCGTGCCATATCACACCACCAAGCGGCCTTCCGACTTATCTCCCCTTCTTAATCACTCCGCACGGTGAACGCCTCGCTCCGTCACGGTTTCTTCTTCCTCTGGTGGGATTTCGCCAAGGTCCCTGGTGTTCCTCCCCACTCCCAACCGGGAGCGTGGGCTCGGGCCAAGCCAATGCATTCGCCGTTTTGCATAACACGAAGGTCATCGCCCCGTCGAAGGGCTGGATCAAAGGTTCGCACGTGTTGAGGAAAGACATCTCCTTTCCAATTCACCTCAGGATGAAGTTCAATTTCCGGCAGGGCCTTGTGTTCATCGAGCACATCGATGGAGGCTCTGGAGAAGGAAAATCCGTTCCGGTCAATGGACCAGACGGCGAGTTGTTGACCGTTCAATTCCAAACGCCATCTCGGCAATTTTCCACGCACCTCAAGCCCTTGGCACCACGCATCCGTACCGGTGGTTTTGCGGGCAATGCTCCGGAAGTGTTCCAACAATCGCCGGCTGTTTTTCTGGTTTCGCAGTTCAAAGGTTGAGACGGCGTCCTTTACCGCTTGTTTCAGTCGTTCCAACGCCTCGTGTTGGGTCGCCCCATCGGATTCCCGGGTGTCGACCACATCAACCTCAAGAAACGACAAATCCAAGTTGGTGTGGTTAATGATTCGCTTGTAGCCCGCTCGAGCGGTGAGATGCTTCAACATGCGATGCACTCGGTCCAATTCATCAAGGGACCAATCACCGGTAACGGGGACATCGTAGTTGGCCGCCGGCCAGATGTCCTCAAGGTCTCGGGGGACCAAGCCGAGGGGCGAGGTCATCATCACTTCGTGACATCCGGTTGAATTGATCGCCCGCAAGAATTGGCCATGAGATTTTGACAAACGATAGGGCTTTTTGGCTGAACACGGCAGCAAAATCATGACCTCTCGAACGTGTTCAGGAGCCTCGTAGCGTTCACAGATGAATCGCTCCCAATCAACGACCACCGGGTCGTCGAGAACATGGGATGAAAAGCATTCGAAGACGTGATTTGCATCCATATGGGAGGCCAGGACGCCAACCTGTTCGGCCATCAAGCCTTGATGTCGGCGTAGATGCTCCACCATCCGAGGACTGGAGAGCGAGGCCCGTGTGGCCAAGACCCCCAGCGAGCCGTTGGCGATGGCGGCTCTTGCTTCGTCCAAGGCCTTCATCAAATGGAAGACTTGCGTCTCAAGATCGGTCGCTTCGTGGTCCAAGGGATCTCGAGGGCCGTTTTGGGTCAAGACCATGCCGTGGGCTGCGGCTTGGCGACAACGAGCAAGGTCAACCAAATCCACGCCCATGGAAACCAACGCCGCCAAGTTGTCGGCCCCTCCAAGGCCTGGCGCCCACACAAGGGCACCGGGGAAACGGTGCTTCAAGGTCATGAGGGCCGTGGGAAGTTTACCGGGTTGGCTGGCCAACTGAACCGCATCGGTGAGGACCACGATTTCCGGGGCGAGGGCGGGGTCCATCAGGGAGGCATCGTGATGCATGCGTTGCCAAGAGACGGGCAAGAGGGCGGAGGTGCCCTGGACCTCACCCGCATTGGCATCCTCGAGGGATGGCGGTAGCACGTGGCCAACCGAGACCGAGTAATGTGGACCGATTTCGGCAAAATCGGGCGGTCCAAACGAACCCCGTGAACGAACCTCCAACACCGAAGGGAGGGTCCCCGACGAGGTGCTCTCAAACGGAGCGTACTTCAACGGCATCGTGGGGTCGCCTTCCATCAAGACCACGCCCGGCGTTTGGGCAGCAGGGGCGTTTCGGTCACCCAACCCCCACAGCCGGGCATAGCGATGACGAGCCATCACGGTTCGCCCAAGGACATCGGCCATGATGCAGGCTGACACCGTCGCTTCTTGAAAGGTTTGAACAACGGAAGGGGTGGATTTGAAAGACTCCAGCCCTACCCATGACCATGGGATGGAGAACGCCGCTCGGAAGGGGATTCGTTCTCGCTTCCTTGCTCGCTTGCCTGTTCGGACCTGTCCTTTTGGCCACCACGGCGGCAACGTCCCCGGAGAACCAGCGTTTGTTCGCCGTTGAAGTCAATCCCAATTCCGCTTCAACCGTCGAACTGACCGTGGAGGCCAACACGACGAACCTCTTGGCTTGGAATTGCACGTCCTGTTCAGTCACCTCCGATCATGCCGAACTGCAAACCTCCTCACCGGCTGGACAAACCATGGTCATCATCACCAACCAAACGACCACCATCTCGCTGGAGGTCACCGGGCAGAACGCCGAAACGGTGGACATGATGCTCCTTGAGGACTTGGACGACGCCCACCTTACGACCCGGCCAGCGCCCGGCGAAGACGTCACCATGACCTCCATCAAACCCTGCCGAGCAGAGGCTGGGTGCACTTCGGTCACCATGGAACGGCCAACCTCCGCCATCACCCTTACCAGCGAGCCCACCTTCCTCATCCACGGCCTCTTCGAAAGCGACAAGGCCGAGTACCTCACTTTCAACGTCTCCGAAGGCGAAACGCTGGAATGGCAATGGTTGGCAGCGAGCGACGAGGTTCAGGTTGAACTCTATCATCAGACAGGCACCGATGAACGCCTCCAACCTGGTGAATTTGTGGCGCCGACGGCGTTCAGCACCCTCGAACAAGCACCCCGTTCCATGTGGTGGACCGTGCCCGAGGACGGGCGCATGGTCGCCAAGGTATCTTCGCCGATGACGGACACGGTTTGGGCTGCCTACGTCATGACGCACCAGCCCATCGCACAAGCATCGCTCATCGGCGAGGACCTCGAACAAGGGTTCAACCTCCTCGGCTATGGTCAACGAGAAGTGCTGTTCCAATGGAACGAAACGGAAGCTCTTCGCCTGCAAGCCGTTCATGCGAACGTATCGGTCACGATTGACCAACTGATGAACGGCCAATGGGTCGATGGCCAACCCCAGGCCATCACCCCGGGTGAGCCCTTCGCCGTCTACCCCTATCCCAACACCAGCGTCGGACGGCTGATTCTTGAGACCTCTTCCGTGATGGCCCTCGAGGTTCGGACCGATTCCTTCACCGACACCAACGGACTCGAAGCCCCTTCTTACCGCCCCGCTTCCCTCGAGACCAACAACCGTTCGTGGCCGATTCTCAACCTCACCAGCGCCAGTCAGGGTGAATTTACCCTTGCGGTGCACGACACCGCTGATACCTACCGGTTGGTCGTGGACGGATGGGAAGACTCCATCCATTTCGTGCAATTCACGGTATCCGGTGACCTCGAGAACCTTGAGTTGCAGCTCTGGGACATTGACCAAAACTCCGGAGAGGTGTTGGCGACCGACATCACCAGACCGGTTGGTGGTGAGCTCAAAATTGGTCTGCAAGTCGGAAGAGGGACGCATTATTTCCAACTTCGATTCCAAAATGCCAGCGCTGAAACGCCTCATCTGTGGGGCGTGGACGTCGCTCCAAGAACCTACACGATTCAAGGGGCGTATTCGCTGGTTGACGAAGGCGAGGAACCCTGGTATCCCCCCGACGAAGAAGCCGTCTTCTGGGGGGGTGTGGCCCGATGGTTCCTCGGAGCGCTGTTCCTCATTCCGGTTTTCTACCTCGCCTACACCATGCAAGCACAACGACGATTTGCCGAGGAACTGGCCACGGCAAAACAACGCCTTGCGTGGTACACAGCCCGTCTCGACAGTGGAGAAACGGACAACAAAACCGCTCGCTCAGACCTCACCAAAGTGCTCCAAGTGGTGGCGCAACTCGATTGGCAGGAAGGTCTTGATGCATGGGGGAACCAACGCACGGAGCATCGCACCGAGGACGTGGCTCTGGCCGTGTGGCAAACGGACCCTCGCCTCGCAAAAAGCGACGGCGCATGGCCCCTCGTTGTGGGGGTGCACATTCTTCAAGGCGAGTGGGAACTGGTGGCCTTGCGGTTTGATGCCCCTGAAGGTCAAGCCTTCAGCGTCGTGGAGGTTGAACCGCGATTCCTCCGACAGGGAGAGGAAGTCTTCCTCGACGAAATGCAATCCGGTCATAAGGCCTACTTGTTGGTTGAATTGGACGGGCCCGCAAACCAAGTTGACGTTGAATTAAACGGACGCATGAACGGCCAACCGGTGGCCGCACGAATCCCTGAAACCGTGAGCCGAATTCGGGATTGATCACGACCGCCGACGCTCTTGAGCATCCTCGAGAATGCTCTCAAGGGTGTCCTTTGGCCCAAGTTCATCTCTCAAGGCATCCAATGTTTTCCTCGTGCCTTTACTGATCTTTGAAGGCATGAACAATTTCAGAAGGACGATCACATCGCCCCTTCCACCGCTGCGTTGGCGCGGGAGACCTCGTTTTTTGACCTCGATGGTGTCTCCCGAGTTTGAATGGGCGGGGACCTTGATGACCAAGGGTTTCTCATCAAGATGGTCCAACGTGACGCTGGTTCCCAGCAGCAGATCGGCGTAGCCAAGCGGAAGCGACATGATGAGGTCAGCCCCGCTCCGCTCGAACCAAGGATGCGTTTCAACCTCCAATTCGATGAACAAGTCTCCGGGTTCTCCTGACCCTTGAGGCGCCGGTTCACCTTTGCCTCGCATCCGCATGCGAGTGCCAGATTCTGCCCCTTCTGGGACGTGAAAGCGGAGCGTGTTTGACTGCAATTCCTGACCGCGTCCGTCGCAATCCACGCAGGGTCGGTCCGAGACTTGCCCACGACCTGAACACACATCGCAGGGTTGAATCCCTTCGGAAATGAACGGACCCACCTGCTGACGTACACGAACTTGTCCCTGGCCGGAACAGGATGAACACCGTTGAAGGTCACCGCCCTCCGCACCCGTTCCCTCGCAAGAGGTGCATGGCTCGGGGAGGTCCAGCACCACTTCTTGCGCAGAACCGTTCAAGACATCCTTGAGGTCAACGGAGTGCCGGAGCAAAATATCGGAACCTCGGCGAGTTCGGCGACGACTTGAACCCCCGCCGAAAAACGACGAAAAGAAGTCGCCTCCTAAGATGTCGTCCAAGTTGATGTTGAAACCGCCGCCAGAGCCACCGAAAGGACTGCCTTGAGGTCCGTCATGGCCAAAACGGTCGTATTGGGATCGTTTTTGGTCATCGGACAGCACCGCATACGCTTCCTGAATTTCCTTGAATCGGTCCTCGGCGTCCGGTTCCGTGCTACGGTCAGGATGGTACTTTCGAGCGAGGCGGCGAAACGCATTCTTGAGGTCACTTTGCGATGCGGATTTTTCGACGTCCAAGACTTCGTAGTAGTCTCGTTTGTCAGCCATGGCTTCGTCCTCATCGTCCACGACGAGGGGCCCGCTTTCAACCTCACGCCTCAACTTAAAGGTCCAAACCGCAATGAGGACAGAAGCGTTCGTTGGCTTGAACCGGTGCTTGGCATCCTCGGCATCGAGGTCCTGCCGTTGCGAACGAGGTGGCGGCCGTGGGTGCTTGGCCCATCATGGCCATGCTCTCAAGCGACTCCGATGACACGGAGAGCGACCCATGGTTCAACGCTGGCACCTCTTTTTCTTGACCGGAGGTTGAAATCACGGTTTCAACGCCACCTTCATCGCTCATGGAAACCATGTTCACTTCACCTGTATCGTCGCTTTTGTTCAATTGGAGCGGCGCGACGGGACGTTGAGCAACCACTGGAGCTTGAATCGCTGCCCGAGTCAATCGCTGCCGTCGCCGTTCTTCTCGTTCAGCACGAGCGTCCCGACCAAACAAGGACCAGACCCCATCGAGAAATCGGTCCATGGGGCTGCGTTGCCGCGTGGCGCCCACCGTCCCGGCGTTGGATTCGTCTTCAAACGTGACCTCACCCGAGACCCGAGCGTTGGCTTTGACGACATGGGCAGCCTCGGAGAGCATCTGCACCTCAACTTGGTCGTCGCCCAATTCCATCTCCGCCCCTTCTCCTGAAAAATCACCAATCCTGCGCACCATGTTGGCCTTCGCATTGGCGTCCATGGTGGCGTCAAGGTGGGCGTCGGTCTCCCAGACACCTCGTTCCTCAGCTTCGTAGACGTGGCGGATTTTTTTCATGGCCTTGGCGCGATTGTATTCGTGGTCCTTCACCACACGGGAGCGACGGAGCAACACCACACCCAAGCCAACGGCGACCGCATACCAAGCATACATCAAACGAGGTTCAACCTCAAACATGGCCCGAAGCGGCGGAAGAGAAAGGTGTGAAACACCCATCAGGAGGAGGGGAAGGACGCTTAGTCCGATGGAGGTCATGGTTCGTGGTTGACTCATGGCCCTCACCTCGTTTCATGCCCAATGTGCTCATGTATCTATTGGACCCGTGTTTCATGCTCGGTCGCTTGGAAGACGACCCTGACGAAACACGCCATCAACCAAGCCCACGGTGAAACTGGTGTGAAGCATCACCAAGCAAAGCGGGACACCCAACAGGCACGAGAACGACCGTTGATGGAGGGTTTGATGAACCCCGGCAACCGCGAGAGCGACGAGGTAGAGAAGGGGAAGCCAAAGGCCGAATTGCGGTGCTTGAAGCGAGAGCATGGCGGTCACGACCAAACCCAGCAAGGGCAGAAATTCCTGCCATGTGGCTCGGGTTGGGTGTTTGAGCAACACCTTGGTTCGCCAAAACCCGTATCGGTGACCCATTTTCCACCATTGACGAAGACTCGACCGTTTATGCATCGCCACCGTTGGCGATGGGTGACGGTAAAGGACGTGGCCGGCCTTTTGCAACCGCATGGAAAGGTCGCTGTCTTGACTGGTGATGAAGGCCTCATCCCAACCACCAACGGCTTCAACCGCCTGGCGTTTATGCATCACGAAGGCGGGCACGGAGGTCGGTTCAGGCTTGGTGAACATCGCAAATTGACCACCGCTTTGCCCCAAGGGCGAGGCGAGGGCCCCCTCAACCCACATCGTCACGCCCCCTCGGCCTTGGTTCAACGGCACCACCCTGACCCCGACACCGGCGAGAGCGTCTCCGGCGAGACGTTCGCATGCCGACCATGCTTCGAGCCGTTGCTCCAGATGCGAGGATTCCACCACCGCATGGCCGATCATCTCCACCAAGAATTCAACCGTTGGTGGAAGGTGCTCTAAGGCGAGGTTTCGTGCGTGGGCCACCGTTCGTCCAGGATTGTCAAGGAGCACCATCGGTGGCCCCCCATCGGTGGAGGCGGTGGCCATGATGGATTCGACGATGGAGCGCGTGTCATCGGTTGAGCCACCGTCCAGCACCATGATCATGTGCTGTTCCGGCGCCAGTGTTTGGTTGATCAACGAATTCAAGCACGCCGCCACGTGCAACGCCTCGTTGTAGACGGGGATGACGGTCGCTAACACGGGACCGCTTTGTTCATCCATGCTCAAGAGGGGAACACCTCCGACTCTTGACCCCTTCGCCATGGCGAAGGGTCACCCCTAGATTCTTGACGGGTGCGGTGCTGCGCAAGATATGCCCGAGGGGAGGCTCCGTTTGACGGGTATAGACGAAGGCTTCCAGGTCCGTCTGACCACAGAGCTGCAGGGGGCAGATTCACCTCGTGCCGTCGCTCAGGCGCTTGGAAACCTGTTCCCTGAATTGAATCCCGAACCCCTCCCCGATGAACCTGAATTTGGAGCAGCCGTGAACGTCGAATGGGTGTTTGACCAGGTCTCGATGCGAACCTTTCTCACCTTCCTTCACGAGCAACGGATTTTGGACACGGCCCTCGATGCGATGGCGAGGGATTTGAGCCAAAACCGAACCGTTTTTTCGATTTCAAGGCAAGCCGCCCTGGCCGGGAAAATTTCGTTTCCCATACCGAGTGAAGAACCCTTGGGCGGCGTCTTCACCTTGGAAATCGAAGGTGAGGGATTGGGTGACTGGTTGCAAGCCGCTACGTGGCATCCCGGCCGCACCCAAGTACCTCGTACCGTTCACGACGACCGAGCCATGGACGACGATGGTGAAGCCTCGACCTGGCTCTAAACCAGCGAAGCCAAAAGCCTGTGCATTTCTCCGTCACGCCCAGCCCACGCTAGCGAATCGGCCGTTGGTAGGTCAACCCACATCCATGCGTCGTGGACGCTAAGGGTCGGCGTTGCGGATGGTTGATTCAGCCTCGCACCAACCAAGTGAATCACGTAGTACGCATCACCTCCAGGTCTCAGCCATGTGCCCAACAACCGGTTTGGAGTCACCTCAAGGCCCAATTCTTCCTTGATTTCGCGTCGCAAGGCACGATCCCAGGGTTCACCGGGTTCGCATTTCCCTCCGGGAAACTCCCACAAACCCGCATCGCGTTGGTCGGGGCCTCGGCGAGCGACCAATGGAAGGCCCGAACCGTTGGTGATGGAGGCCGCCACGACGTGAACGGCGTCGGGTGGGTAAGGAAACACGAGGTTGGGCAGGATGCCCTTCACAAACTCAAGGGCATCCTCAACGGGCATGACCTTCTGGTGGGGAAGATGGACAAACAGAGCCGGAGTCGGTACCGGGTGACCATCCCCCTCGTCACCCAGAGCCGCAAGGGTGTGAAAATACGTCTCGTTGCAGACAAACGCCCCAGCATCGTCGGACACTTCTGCGCCGCTGAATCGCCCCCCCCGGACAAACGCCCCTGGGTCAACCCAGCACCCGCGTGCTCCGCCACCGTCAAGGGTTTCTTCCGTGCATTGTCGGCCTTGATTGTCGGGTATTCGCATGTGAAGTTGGTCACGCGCCAACCGTTCAACCCGAGGGAGTTCACATGACTCACACAAGCCCATGTGGAGAATTGCATCCCAACGCTCTCCGGACCGCCAGCGTTCAGCGCTGTCCCGTGCTCCGTTCGCGTCAACGGGCAACACTCGGGCGGTCACCTCGAGGTCGACGGTTTCATCCGTCCATGGATTGAGAATGGACCGAACCGACCCCAAGATGACCGCCACGGTGGCGCTGATGTTGGTGGTGTGGCCACCAAACGGTTCGAAACCGGTGATGAGGACCGACTTCGAGGCAGGCATGGAGGGATGTAGGACCCGAGGTTTTTCATCCATCCCCCCTCTCCGTGGCGTCATCTTGACAAACCAGCAGGTTCACCGGTATTTATGGAAGAGGAACTGGTGGTGCAGCTCTCTCCCGAATCCACCATGGAACCGAAAGGATTCCTACCCACCCGAATCGCTCGAGAAATTTGGCGAGAAATCACCTTCGGTGTGGGCATGTGGGGGGCGATGCGCCCCCTCATTGCAGCGTTGCTGGCTGCCGTACCGTTTCTCTTTCTCGGCCAGCACTTCAACCGCCAGCACCAGCGTGCGGTGGATTGGAGTTTGCTCCAAATCCCCCTCGCGCTGACCATCATCCTTTGGCTGGGTCTCTACCTTTGGTCCATCTTTGATGCATGGCGAGATGCCGTCGCCAGCATGGGTCAGGGCCAAAGTTGATCGCGCACCTCAATGTCGCCGCTGGCCAATCCAGCGAGGTCAGCGAGGTCATCATCATCGAATTCGTTTGGAAGGTTTCCAAAGATGAAGTTGGTCAGGTCAGTGGATTCAATGGCCCAATACATGACGGAGTTGTCGTTGTTTGAATGGCCGGGGTGTTCGGCATCTTCGTGGGCCACCGGCGATTGGTAGACCAAATTCACCAATCCCAACAGATGACCGGCTTCATGGACCAGGACACTGTTCTCTACGTCTTCCACCGAAGGACGACCGAACAATCCGTCGGCTTCCTCAATGGAATCACCGAACAACGCGACGGTGGACGCATCAACGGCGACCCCCAAAACGCTCTCGTCCTCATAGACCCCCTCGGGGAACACGAATTGCCATCGGAGGGTTGTGCCATCGGTGGGCGAAGCATCCTTGGCCTCCCAACCCGCATCTCGAACGTCTTGCGCCGACCATGACCCTTCGTGGTCAAACGTTACTTCGTTGAATTTCACGGTGATGCCTGAGGGTTTGTCGCAGACCGCTTCAAGTCGTTCAACCAAAAGGTCGGTGCTGCTCGTGTACGGTCGGTACCCCGGCGCATGGTCGATTTCAATGACCAGAGAGGTGTACATGGACCCTCTCAAACAGGCCAGCGTCAAGCCTCCAGGGATCCCTTTTTTCTCGGGGATCAACTCAAGACCGTCTTCACCCAAGCAACCCGACATGGGCCCCACCATGAGCAAGGTGGCCAAGAGGAGACTGCGCAGATGCCTTGCGTTCATGCTTGACCCTCATGTCGGATGTTCTTCAATACCTTGTTTACCAGTCCTCGGGAATGTTCAGGGGCGAGAACAACTGCCCCGGACCGGTGGCCTGTGCCAGTTGCGTCCGTGCCAAATGTTCCCAGGCCCGCAACGCCAACAATGCATCCACGACGGAGGCGTTGATTTCGACCAGGGTGACTCGGATGAGCGTGTCAAGGATGTCCATGCGCTGTTGGTCGACGATGTTCATGACCTTTTCAAGCGCAAACGTGCTCGAGGAGTCCACGGCTTCCACATCGATGGGCCAAGGGGAACGCACCTGTTCACTCACGCTTTCGCCGGTTTGGGAAAGGTGTTCGTTCAGCGTCGTCATGAGTTGGTTGATGTGGCGCGCAAACACCAACGAAACTTCAACCAGCGGCATGTTGAGTTGGTTGACCAAATTGACGGTCCGCTCTTGAAGCGTGACCATCCCATCGACCGGAGCGTCCACCAACGAGGACCGCCTCACTTCTTTGACAACGCGTCAATGTATTGCCAGCCGTACGAATTCCACTGCTCCTGACTCCAACCTTCCGGCAAGCCCGTCGGTGGAACGGGGGGCGGGGTAGAACGGTCAAGTCCGGGTGCCTTCGGGATGTTTTGTGGAGGAGGAGGGGTCGTCGCACCGGGTGGAGGCGGGATGGCTTGTGGAGTTGGTGGGGCCGGAGGTGCCGTGATGGTCGGCACGGTCTTGGTGGCTTGCATTTCCTCAGCAACCACATCGGTTTGGTCGGCCATCTCCTCCTCGGACTCCGGGGCAAGCAAGCGGCGTCGCATGACGAGAGCGTACATACCAAAGGACACCGAGGCCAACGCGATGATGAACAGGGTCACGCTGAACACATCGGTGGAAAGCTGTTGAGAAAGGGCCTCCCCGTCTCGAATCGTTTCTTCCTTGATGAGCAACGAGTCTACGGTATGACGGTCCATCTCGACGCCGTCCACCATCACGATCACACGGTATTCGATCACGGTACCGGCCTGTTCAGTGGCGACCACCGGCAGTGAAGCCGAGAGGGGAGCGCCTGCCGTGGCTTCAAGCCCGACCACGTTCACGGTTGACCAGAATCCCCCGTCAACCAGTTGTTGAAGGGCAAATTCAACCAGGCCGTTTCCACCCAAGTTCTGGGTGTTGACCACCATCGTCGCCGTTTCACCTTCGTAGGGGCTGGGAACGTCCCACTGCATGGAGGTGGACGCATCCTGCAGGTCCACGCGTGGTCCAAGCAAGGCGAGAGGCCATGATGCAAAGGCATCGGACATGGAGTTACCAAGGGTGTCGTAGGGGTTGCCGGCTTCATCCGAACCCGAGACCCAAACATCCACGGTGTAATACGGCAGGAGGGTTGTGGCGCCTGAATCGGTTAAGTCCAACGTGCCGCTCCAGAAGTATTGCTGGCCAAACGGTGTAATCTCGGGAAGCAAGACGCTGCCGCGAGAAATTTCAGCCTCGCCTGCTTTCACTCGGTAGTGAAGAACGGCCGATTCCTCGAAATTAAACCCGTTCTCGTCGTTGGTGATGAGAATGACCTGGAGATCGTTGGCTGCACCGATGGAAATTGGCGAGCCGGCAGGAACACCGCCCAAGGAGATGCTGTCGATGGTGGGCCGTGCACTGTCCACGGCCAATCGGACACGTGGGGAGAACGGCGTCTCATCGAAAGCCAACCCTGGCAAGTCATCCATGCTGAGGCGCAGGTCGAGCCGGCCGGAACGAACCGAAGGCACGAGCAAATCGAGGCTGAATTCACCGTCCTCACGAGTGGAGGTTCGCCAATTGTTCTCGAAATCTCCGAACACCACGTCAAACGCCCCCGGGGGTGCGGGCGTTTCGTCCTCTGAAAACAGCACTCGGCCCGAGACCCTCAAGGCCTGACCGGCGCCGATGATGGTTTCGTAGTTCTCTGGGTTGTAGTGATTCTCGCTGTTTCGCAATTCAATGGCTCGAATGTGACCGGCTTCGGTATCAAAGCGGAAGTCGTTGTCAAGGCTCCACCAATCGTCACCCAGTCCTTCTTCGACCTCAAAGCACGGGGTGACTTCGTTGTCGTTGCATGGCATGTCAGTGACTTTGATTCTCGGAAGGAAGTGGGATTCACCGTCGGTATCAAACCCTTCGGGGAACATCCATGTCAACTGGAACCGAGCTTGGATGATCACCACCGATTCGTTGCCTTGTTCAAGTTCAACCGTGGAATACAAGTTGGAGACGGCGATGTTGTTTGACCCCGAGGTCATCACGGCTTTGGGAAGGCCGTCTTCGCCTTCGGCCAAGGAGATGAACAACGAGGACTCGTCGTCGTCGAAGTCCCCACCAAGCGCCACTTGGACGTACTGAATGTCTTGCCACCCGTTGGTGTCACTCAGTTTGATTTGGGCAGTGTAAGGAATGCCAGGGTGGAGCGGTTCGTAGTCATCGTGACCCAAAATGGACGAATTGCCGAGGTCAACCTCGGGTTCAAACTCCTGACGGATGTGATACGTCACGAGGTCAGCATCCCAATCGGGGACAACTTCACCCGGACGATAGCCACACGTGATGGTGGACGGTGGACAAACCGGACCACGACCCATGGCAATCTCGTTGTTTTGTTCATCCTCACCCGTGACGTAAAACGAAACGCGTTGGCGGTGGAGCAACATCGAGTCGTCGATGAGGCCTTCGAAAATGTTCAGTCCGCCCGCTCGAGTTTCGGGGGAGGACAGCGTGGCCAATTCGTATTCGTCTTCGTTGGGCAACCCGTCAAAGTTGTAATCGGTGCACCCAATGGCATCACTCGCTTTGCAACCCACCCAATAGTGGAGGTTCAATTGACGGGGGGGGTCAACCGAGTCCTGAACCACGATGGAGACGGATTGGCCAACACCGGCTGCACCGGCGTGCCGTTCGGTTCCGTCCAACGGGGTGGCGCTCAACACCAGTGGAGAGTTCCCGTCCAAAATCAAACGAATGCTGTTGTAGTTGGGGTTGGTAAAGGTTGAACCGTTCTTGAGGTCCACCGCTTGAACATAGAAGATCATCCCGCCCGGCGTGGACTCAATGGGCGACGTGAAGGTCATGTTGTAAGCACCAAAGGCGGGATTCACCTCCTCATAGAGCACCATGGGTTCACCCATGGGGTCGCCATCATAAGTGACGTTTTGCCCGATGACGCGAAGCGAGAAACTTCCTGCTGGCGGCATGAGTTGAGAATCTTGGAAATGGATGGACCCGCTGAAACTCAAGTTGAAACCGCCACGCACCCAATCCATGGGGTACAATTGACGACCCGTCTCCTCCCAAACTCGCAATCCGTCGAGTTGGATATCGTTCTCAACCACCAGTTTCATCGACGAGGTTTCCCATTGATTGACCGATGGACCCAAGTCATCTTCAACCGAGATGATGGCTTCGGTCCTCGATTCATCGTCCCATGTCCAGTTCACTTTGGTTGGCATCCAAATGGACACCACATCGTTCGCATCCACCGAGGAGGTGCAATTGGCCACGTCAAAGACGACGATGCCGCCGGCATCGGAATTGACCGTGCACGAGTCACCCCGTTCCCAAGTGAAGGAGGGGTTTTCTCCGTGCGAGTGGTCGATGCCAATGACCGCCTTGGTCACTCGGTCCACATCGTCACCCGGTGCAACCCGCGTGATGAGATTTCGATAGATACCGTCAGGGGCGGCGAGACCGCCCTCAAAGGAGGCATCGACGGCACGGGTTTGCATGGCGTAGGTGATGTCGATGTTGGAAATCTTCACCCGTCCCGAACTGGCAGCCTTCACACCGATGGGGATGTTCACCGTACCATCGCCGTTCTCAGGGATATGGTCGTTGAAAGCATCCACCAACGTTGGCGCCCGCTTAACGACATCGCCAACCGCAGAATCGTCAGAAGCAACCACCGAGGATTCGTTTAGGAACAAAACCGATTCCCAATCGTAGGTGCCGTCCCCTCCAATGTCGAGCATTGGTCGGTCTGGATAGCCCTCTTCGTACTCGAGGACGAACCGGTCGAGTTTGGGTGTCTTGGTGAGGTCGTTGGTGCCCATGACGATGGCATATCGCAGCGTGTTCCCGGCCGCTTCGGTCGAGAAACTGGTCTCGGCGTTGTTGACGGCGTCGAGCCAAGTGGTACCGTTGTCGTTGGACACTTGGACGTTGAGGGTGGTCCCTGAAGGGACATCGGCGGTCCACTGGGGGCGGACCTTCCCCACTTTGGTACCGGTGTTAAAGTGCGGTGAAGTCCAGTCGCCCTGCAGGGAGTAAGCGGTGGCGTAATCCATGTCAACCCACCACGAAACGGCCGTTGAACCGATCAGTTGTGCTTTCCAAACCAGTTCGTTCCCGGGGTGATCGAAGTGAATGGTGGCGTTGGACTCAACCTCTTCCCAATGGGTTCCGTTGTCCGCTGAAATCCAGTAATCAACCCGGTCACCGATGGATGCGGCGGACCAATAGGTCTGCACGTTGGCGGCCAGCACATCGTCACCGGTCCGAATGACCTCGCCGTACCACGTGGTGGTGCCGGGTGCTGGGGTCGTTTCGTACATCCAACCGGTGCCGAACTCTCGGTAATACAGGGTGGCTCCCGACCAGGTGGAATACCCGCTGTCCACGGTGACAAATCGCTCGCCGTCGTATTCCAACCCGTACCCAAGGCGTGAAATCTGTCGGACCGTGTTCTCCGGGATGAGGGCGGAGGAACTGCCTGAAACGGACCAAGCCTCCAACTGGTCACGGTCGTTGTAGTACTGGTCTTTTTGGCAGCGCATGTAGAACGTGGAACCGTTCACGGCCAAGCCACGAAGCATTTGCTTCTGGTTGCTGCTGGTGCTGCCACCGCACTCCCAGGTTGAGGACGATGAGGAGGTGTAGGTGTAGAACTCTTGGCTCCGAGTGTAGGTTCCGGTCCCATCACCGGCGAAGTCGTAGGCGTAAAGGCGGTTCATGGCGTTGTGCGCAACCCAAACTTTCCCCGAA
This sequence comes from Candidatus Poseidonia sp., assembly GCA_016779705.1. Taxonomy (GTDB): domain Archaea; phylum Thermoplasmatota; class Poseidoniia; order Poseidoniales; family Poseidoniaceae; genus Poseidonia. Next base: position 16,330 of record JADHNB010000022.1, read on the forward strand.
ACTCGGTCGTAGGCAATACCGGTGTACTCGCCGACCGATGGTGAAATGTCGTATGAATCGATGCAGGTCCAAGTGTCATCACGGGAAATATCCATTTCCATGACGCGATGGTAGTTGACCGGAGCCGTTGAACCGTAGGTGTAACGGTAGCCGGAGAGGATGCCAAAGAGGCGCTCATCGTCGGTCACGGTCCAATCTCGGAAACCGTAGTATGCGTAATACGACGAGGAATGCTTCTGAGGCAACGTGCATGAGGCTTGGTCCAGGGTGATGACCGATTCCCGAGTGGCGTTGTTGGGATAAAGGCGCTCAACCACGTTGTGGAAGGAGGAGGATGACCACGTGGAGAGGAAAAGCCAGTCGTGATGTTTGAGGATGGCTCCTTGACTTTGCGCCATAAAACTCGAGGAGGTTTTGGTTGACTGTTGCGAAAACAGGCTCTCCGTGGCGTTGGAGGTGTGAGGCTGACGCAAAGCGTAGGAGCCGTTGTCAAGCCATGCATCGGAGTTGGGGTTGACGTAGGCATCTTCGCCGTGGGGAAGGAAGTTGCGACTGATGTTGGCGAGCGCCAGGGTCAAATCGCCGCTTCGATCGTCGATGCCCGTTTCAGCGCCTCGCACCCAGTGGATGCGGTCGTCGGCCACCACCTGTGACCAACCGGTGGCCGATGCACCTGAGAGCGTCATGGTGACATCGGTCACAAGCGCTCCACGGGGGAGGTCGACGGAGGCCCCCAAGTCGGGATTCGCGCCTTGGTACAGCGCGATGTGTTCGCTCGAACCGCCTGAGAACTGGTAGACGTGACGTGTACCAGCAGCCGCTTCGGCTTCAAGCGAAAACACGTTTGCCATCGGGCCGAGCGGGGTGAGCACCATGAGGCTCACCAGAAGCAGCCATGCGCCTTTTGCGCTCAATGAATGCTGCCCGCTATCCTGCATGTTTCCATGACAGCCGACTTCCAATTTGAACCATGCGGTTCAGCGTCACAAAAACGGGCGAGGCCTCAAGTTTGTCGAGAGTCGTACCGAATGGGAGAAGAGTCGCCACGAACACCGTCTTCTTCGTCATCTCGAACCTCGAACCAGTCGTTCATCCAATCCCCGTCCGTGTCCCAATTCATCGGGTTGGAACCTTCCGCCAAGTGGTCATCATCAAAGTCAAGCAAATACCATCCAAATTCGTGCTCCCCAACGCCGCGAACGGGGGCCGTGTTGGGTGAACCCGCATAGACAATCTCCCAGAGATCGGTGCGATTTCCGGCCATGAGCACGACATCGTCGCTGGCATCCACCGTGAGGAAATCCGTATCTTGATCGTCAACGATGTACCCGTATTGCCGGTCGGGGCCAGCATATTTGTCAAGCTTGAGGTAATTCAGGACCAATTCATTGGACTGACCGAGCCCCAAGATGGCCGCACGGAACTGCCAACCTTCGGTGACGGGGGAACCGTCATAGGTCAGTCCACTCAAGCGGACGGCATTGGGAGATGCGTATTCATTCGCCGTGATGGCGTAGAATTCTTGGAAGTTGGTGTACGGCTCATAGGTGCATCCTGCGCCTGTACAGTCCCAGTTCCCAT
>JADHNB010000023.1 GCA_016779705.1 Candidatus Poseidonia sp.
CAACCGGTCCACCATCGGGCTCTCCGACGGGCCCACCATCGGGTCCACCTTCCGGTCCCCCGAGCGGCCCTCCGTCCGGTCCGCCCTCCGGCCCCCCGAGCGTTCCTCCCTCCGGTCCGCCCTCCGGCCCCCCGAGCGGTCCTCCCTCCGGCCCCCCTTCTCCTGAGGTGGCGGTGGATGCTGGCGAATCTCCGGTCACCGAAGAGGTCACGCAACCTGCCGAATCGCCCTCGCTTGCCGTTGCTGAAGTTGCAGCGGAGGAGGCCCCTGCTGAATCACCCGAAGCCTCGGGCGAACCGATGGCCGAACCGGCCCCGGTCGAACCCGCCGGCGAAGCCTCCCCACCGACTGAAGCGACGGTGGCCCCCGACCCGCTGCTGGCTCCACCGTCCGCTGAGGTTGCTGAGCCTGAATCGCCCGCCGAACCCGGTGCATCCGTTGCGGAAGCTGACCAAGCCACGGCATCGTTGTTGGCTGAAAAGGAGGCAGAATTGGAACGCCTTCACATGGAAAACGCTCGCTTGCGTCAGTCGGTCGTTGGGGCGACCGAGGTGATTGAAGCGTTGGAAGAACCTCCGATGCCACCCATGGTGGAGGACAACATCGTGATTGCCCCCCATCTCGTTTCGGACTTCGTTCGAATAGGTCGACAACTCGACCGAGAGCATCTGGTTCGGGCCACCATGGGAAGCGTCGCCATGCTTCATCCCGAACAGCCCGGTTTGATGATTTCCAGCCGTCACATGGTGACCTTGCCCCGCATGAGCGAGCGAAGCCTCTGCGCCGGTCCGTTGGGCGGCGGTGCCCCCCGCGGTGCGCCAAGCGACTGGCACGTGCTCGAAGTGGTCTTGGCCTCGGTTTCCATGGTGACCGGCGGGCCCGCCGCCGTGATTCACATGCACGGCCCTCACACCACGGCTGCCAGTTGCGAGAAAGATTTGGTCTTGCTCAATCCCATTGACGAGACCGGGAAACACCACATCGGCAAGATCATCATCGTTGACCCCGACCCCGAACACCCCGATGACTTCCTTCGTCAAATCGCCGAAGCCCTCCAGCAAGGCGGCATGCGGTGCGTCGTGGTTCGGGGGAACGGCGCCTACGCCGTGGGAGCCGACTTCGACCAAGCTTGGGCCAACGCCGCCATGCTTGAACACAGCATGCACATTCACCTCCTGGCACGCCAAGCCAACCTGAAAATCTGAACGCTTCATATACTGTTGAACCCGTTTGGTTCGTGGATGTGTGTGTTGAGCGCCCCTCGGAAGTTCGGAGGCTTGGGTTCGTTGTCGAACCCTTCGTTCGTTTCTTTATATGGGGTCAAGATATCACCATCTCGCAGGTGAAAAAAATGCAGAAGAAAACCGTGTTTGACGTTGAGATAGCAGACGCATCTGGGCACTCCGTTGTTCAGATGTCCCAAGAAGAAATCGCCGAGAAGGCCACCCAATCTCAAGGAACCTGGGTGTTCGTGAACGACCAACTGGTCAACGCCAGCGACGTCGCTGCCATGAACTTGGAAGCCGGCAGCCGTGTCCGTTTGATGCCCGGCCTCATCGGTGGCCAAGACGCTCCGACCTTCCATGTTGAGATTGCTGACAGCACCGGTCACAGCTCCGCTGTGATGACCCAAGCCGAAATCGCTGAGACCGCCAACCGCTCCGCTGGAACCTGGGTGTTCGTGAACGACCAACTGGTCAACGCCAGCGACGTCGCTGCCATGAACTTGGAAGCCGGCAGCCGTGTCCGTTTGATGCCCGGCCTCATCGGCGGCCTCTTCGCTTGAAATGTCGGCCCAACGGTGGACCACGAACGAGGAAGATCTCCTCGTTGAGAACCTCGAGCTCGGCTACGACCTCGAGATCATCGCTTCGCTGATGGGGCGCTCGCCCCAGTCCTTGGGGATGAAGATCGTTCATTTGGCCACGAAAGGCAAGCTCCTCATCATGGCCCCGGAGACCTTTGACGCCCTCGTTGGAAACCCTTGCCGATGAACAGATTCAAAACAGGATGCACGGTCGCCCACCTTGGAGAGAGTGAAATGGTTGAACTCGTTGACTACAAATGCGCCTCCTGCGGAAGCCTCGAATCGTTCCACCGAGAGCGAAACGGTATCAGTTGCAAGGGCTGCGGCTCTCGCATCTTCATGAAACTCCGCCGCCACGGCACCAAGCGTTTGTCCGCCGAGTGAAACCCTTCGCTCGCCAACTTCAAAGACCTTGGACAACGGAGTCCATCCATGTCGGTGTGGCTTGAATCCTACAAGCCGCAACTGTTCAGCGAGTTGTTGACCTCCCCTTCGGTCATTGAGGCATTGACTCACCTTTCATTGCAATCCAATCCACCTCATCTGCTCCTTTCTGGCTCGTCCGGTTGCGGCAAAACCACAGCGTACCAACTCCTCTGTCGCCAAGTGCTTGGACCGTCCTGGCGCTCAACCACCCACGTGCTTCAAGCCCGTGATCTTGACAAAACATCAGGGGCGATGGCCAAATTTGAGGCCTTCCTTCGCCCTGCCGGGTCGGGTTCGGAAGACACTTTGGCGGGGCGTACCAGCCTTGATGCGTTTGACCATACCATCAGCGCCACCTCCGATACCTCACCGCCGCCCGCCGGTCAACCCTCGGCCACCTTGGCAAGTGGGCTTACGCCCGTCTCCCGCATCATCGTCATTGAAGACGCCGATTACTTGGGCCACGCCCGGCAATCCTACTTGCGCCGAATGATGGAAGAAAGCAGCCGTAGCGCCCGTTTTGTGTTCACGACAACCACCCCCTCTCGTGTGATTGAAGCCTTGCGAAGTCGAACCCAACATTTGCGTATGCCCAACCTCACTCGCGTGATGATGGAACAGCGATTGGAATACATTGCTGATGCCGAGGGATTGTCACCGTCTCCCGGTGTTCTTGGCGACATCGCCCACGTGGCTTCAGGCAACCTTCGCAAGGCGATCTTTATCCTGCAATTGATGGCCCAAAGGGCGTTGTTGGACGAGCGGAAAAACATCCAGTTGTTGATGGCCAACAGCACCCGGCGCGAGGTGCAATTCGTTCTCGAAGAGGCGCTGCGCGGCCGTGTGCACGAGTGGAAATGGGAGCGGCAAGGCGAGAAGAACACCCGTGTCTTGAAAGGGGCCATGGGGGCACTTGACCAGATGATGGCGGTTCACGATCTCGATGGGCGGGCGTTTGTTGACCGCCTTCACGAATTCCTCGTCGCCGGCCGTAGCCATTACCCCGACCCGATGTTGGCCGCCCTGTTGGACGCCGTGTCCTTGTGCGACACCAAACTTCAACATTCAACCCAACCGAGGATTCAACTTGAAGAATTGATGCACGTGGTCGCCGAAATCGGGAAACAACACGCCACAGCGTCGTTGTAAGTGTCAAATAAGGTTGGCCGTCAGCGGTTGCTGGGCGTGTAGCACAGCTGGATAATGCACCGGCCTCCTAAGCCGGAGATCGCGGGTTCGAATCCTGCCGCGCCCGCCAGTTGAATGGACAAGAGCCATATTCGCGAAGACGCAGGACCACATGGAGATGGTGTGGTGGCTGACGCCGACAGCGATGTGACGGGTGGATTGCCCGATCCGTACGGCCACGGCTTCGTGCGAGCGGAAAACCCGGTCGAACGCACCACCGAAAAATGGCTTCAGCAAGAACGGCTTCGCATGCGATTCGGTTTGCTTGCTCGGAACCCATTGATGATTCTCACTCGGATGTTGTTCGGTTTGAGCGTGGCCATCATGGCGCTCGTTTCCGTTTTGTTTCCCGAACTCGCCCCACCGAATCCCGGATACGTGGTGCTGTTTTGGGCTGTTCCGTTCCTCATGGGCACCGTCCCCCCGCTTCTTGCTGGCGAATCCATGTGGCAGGCGATTCAAGCCCGGATTTCCCTTCGCGAAATTGACGACAAAAGTTCCGCCGGAAAACTTTCGCTTCGTTCCCAACCGGGAATGGATCGAATTTTAGAAGGCCTCACCGATGTGCGGCGTGCCAATTCCATCAACATCTTGTTGGCCATGAGTGCCTTGTTTTTGCTTGCGCTTGGGACGGTGATTCGACAGGACTCCCTGGTATGGAACCTTTCCTTCCTCGTCTCCATGACCATGGGTTTTGCCCATTCGTTCCATTCGTTCTTCACCTCGGACCAAGTTCGTCAGCAGGGTGACCTTATGCCTTGCTTGGTGCACCATGCACCCACCCACCACCCAACACAACTGGGCTCAATTTTGGGCGAACTCATCGTCCTTCACCTCGACCCCGACCTCTACTTGGATTGGCTGGATTGGCTGGCGCTGTTTCGCCAAAGCATCCTCCCCGGGTACGACAAAGAACAAGCCTGGGAGCGCGTTCTTTACGTTCTCCATCTGCATGCGAAAGGCGACCTCAGCGACAAACTGGCCGCTCGGGAATTGCGTGAATTCATTCGCCCCGACGCCATGGCCGAAGTTTTGCTTGACCCCGAAGCCAAGTTCAATTGGCGCTCCCTTCAGCGATTGTTGGCCCACGCCCGTGTCTGGCAACCAAGCGCTTTCCGTTTGCTGGAGCGTTTGCAAAACGACCTGTTGTCGGGGACCCCGATGATGTTCCGCTCACCTTGGCGAATGGACGTGTCCTTGGACGCTGAATGCGACGAGGGAACCGGCCACCTCTTCATCGCTTTGAACAACCAAACGTTCAATCAAGCCGTCGCCCGCATCGAAGTCATTTGCCCGGGAGGTGAACCGTTTGCACGAGACCACCGGTTTGAACTTCAAGCCTGCCCGCCGCCTCGACAAGCGGTCCAACTCAACGCTGAAGGGGAAGACGATGCCCTCGATTGGGTGCCGCGTTACCTCCAACAAGGCGTGGTTTTGTGGTTGGGCGTGGCTTGGCCCGAGCGAATTGAGGGCGATCGATATGTTCAGGTCATCCTTCGCGACGAGGAAGGCGTCGTGATCGAGTCGCGTGTGCTTCGGACCGTGGTGAAACGCCGAAACAACACGCACACGCTCAAGAAAAATCGCAACTTAGAACGGGCCCGGGCATGGGGCACGCGCCCAATGCCAGAACTGAAATAGAGCCGCAACCCTCCGAAAGGGACCCTGTGTTGTCGACCAAGACAAGCGCGCACCTTATGGCAGTCCTCCGCTTCGCCGACCACAGGGGCGTTTTCAGATGGAAGCATGGGACATCATCGTTCTTGGCGACGGACCAGCCGCACTTTACGCAGCCGCAGAGGCGGCCAAGGGCGGCGCAAGCACCCTGCTCATGTCGGCTTCCGGGCTTGGCAATCCCGGTCTCGCTGCCCTTGAGGGCCTTTCTGCCTCGATTCAAGAGGCCAACAACCGAAGCCATCGTGAAGACACCATTCGGGCAGGAGCGTTCCTGTGCGACCAAGATGTCGTGGCCGAAACCACGGCCAACGCCATCAAGCAAGTCGATTTGCTCGAACGGCGGGGGCTCAACTTCCGCCGAGACCAACAGGGATTGCCCATGGTCCGCAAAGCCCCCGGTCACGCCCAACCTCGAACGGTTGACGCTGGAAGCGCAACGACGTTGGGCTTGCAAACCGTTGCTGAGGAACAATGCATGCGTCACGGGGTCATTCGTCGGGGCGACCAACTCCCCCTCACGCTGGTCCACACGAAGCAATCGGTGGAAGGCATCATCGCTTTGGACATGGTGAACGGTCGCACCATCGGCCTTCAGTGCAAAGCCCTCATCATCGCTGACGAAGGGTTCGAGGGCGCCTTCACGGGCGGCCCAGTCGGTTTGGGCATGGACATGGCCTTCCGAGCCGGCGTTGCGCTGCGGGACATGGAATTCATCATGCAACATCCGCTTGCCGTCAAGGACACGAACCTTTTCTTGCCCACCGGCTTGCTCAACGACGGAGCCAAACTCCACGAAGGGTCCGGTGCGGCGATTGAAACGGAGGGGCGTTCTCCGGTTGAAATTGCTCAAGCCATCAGCGACGCCGTTCAACCGGTGCTTGACGCACGCAGCATGGGCGCCGCCGCAGCGTGGTGGGCTTCCACCTTCCGCTTGGTGCAACAGCGCACCGGCATTGACATGAATCGACAAACCGTACCGCTCGCTTCGGTGGTTGGCCACACCCTCGGGGGCCTGCCCGTGGACGGTTCCGGTCGCTGCGTGGTGGGCGCTTGGTCTCGCTGGTTCACCGGCCTCTACGCCGCAGGCGATGCCGCCTGCACGGGCCTTCACGGCGCAGCGGCGTTGCCCGGGAACCGTTTGTTGGACGCCCTTCAATCCGGCTCCGCTGCAGGTCAGGCGGCCGCAGATTGGGTTCAGGGTCGTAAATTCAGCACCGCAGAGCGCATGGAATCGGCGCTGGCCGACGCCGAGGCCGACCTCTCATCCATGATGCATGCCGATGGCGAGGGCCACGTGACGCGATGCGGCACTGTCCTCTCTTCGTTGCGCACGGCCTTGGCTTCAACCACCGTCTTCAACGAGGCCTCCATGAACGGCTTGTTGACCAAGCTGGAAGCCATTGGCCACGCTGCCGAATCCTTGCATTTGGACCAATCCTCGTTGATTGCTAACACCAACCTGTTGGAAATCCTGAGAACCCAAGCCGCCGTTCGAATGGTCACGGCATCGGTTCAAAGCGGCTTGGCTCGGAAGGAATCACGCGGTTCGTTCAGCCGAGACGACTATCCCGACGCTGACGAAGCCTACCTCCACCATTTCACGGTCAACAAGGCAGGAGAAGTGGACACCTTGGCCCTCAAGAAAGGGACGGGCGGCCATTGGGTCCTTGCTCCACAATGAAGAAAGACATCGTCTTTCGTCGAAGGGTCATGCCCACGTTGTTTGAGAAGATCATCAACGGCGACCTCCCGTCGCATTGTGTCGGAAGCGGGGAGGGGTGGTTTGCCTTCTTGGACATCTTTCCTCGACGACAGGGGCACACGCTGGTGGTACCGACGCGCGGCGTTCAGCGGTTGGGTCAACTCAGCGAGCATGAACGGCACGCTTTGATGGACGGGGTGACTCAGGTTCAGACTCGCCTTTCCCGACATTTCGGGACCGAGGATTTCACCGTGTGCCTTCACGATGGACCGTTGGCCGGCCAAGAAGTCCCTCACGTCCATTTCCACGTGCTTCCTCGTACCGAAGGTGACGGTGGAGGGACCCTGATGTCGATGTGGCCTCCTTCTCACCACGGCGAACCCGACCACGGTTCCTTGGCGGAACTGGCCACCGCCCTGCAGGACGTGAGTTGATGGCCACCATCGTTACTGAAGACGAGGAGATGGTCCACAACGGGGAGGTGCTCCCGGTCCTTTCAGCGTCGGCGAAGAAGATGCGCATTGACAAGTTATTGGCGGCTCCGTTGCCAACCTACGCGTCTTCGGTGCCGGGCTCGTATGTGTGGACCAAAGTTGCGTTCTGGATGTGTCGGCGCGTGTCCTCCGTGCAGTTTCGAACGACCTCATCGTCCTCGGTTACTCCGTTAAGCCGAGAGGGGGCCGGGGCCATGTGTTGCGGTTGGCACACCAACGGGCTGATGGACCCCCTCGGTATTTTTCTTCAACATCCCAAGGAATTCGTGGTGGGCTCTCGCCACGACTTGGTGACCCGTCCGTTGTTGGGATGGTGGACCCGGAAATTGGCGGTGCAACCGGTTGTTCGCAAGGCAGAATTGTTGCGAGGCGGCTGCACCGAAGAGGAAGCCATGCACTTGAACGGGCGCTCCTTGCTCGCCTTGTCGAGCGGGATCGCCCACGGATTTGGTTGCGTGTTGTTTCCCGAAGGGACCAGTCACTCCGAATCTCACATGATTCGTTTCAAAACGGGACCGATACGAACCGTCCTGGCCGCGGCGGCGCTGGCCAAGTCCAAGGCGTTGCCGTTGCCCGAACTGGTGCCCGTGGGGTTGCACTTCCGCCGCCGGGAACTGTTTCGAACGGACCAATACATCGAGTTCGGGGAACCGATTTCCCTCTCGGACGACGATGTTCCTGAGGCGATGGTTGAGGCGGTTCGCGAGGGCGGATGGGTTGAACCTCCCTCGGAGGTGGTCCATTCGATTCGGAACCGATTGGAGGCATCGCTACCCCACCTTACCCCCCACACATCGTCGTGGGAGGAACATCGCGCCTTGCACCTCCTCGGTCACCTTGACGCTCGAAGAAGCGCAACCCCCCTCGATTCATGGCAGGATGAAGTTCATGCGGCTCGCCAAGTTCGAGAATCCTGGCCCGACCGCGTGGACGCGCTCCCCCCTCCCCCCCTTCACGGCGAACGCCTTGAGGTGGCCTCACAGGCGGCCGAGTTGCTGGACGCTCACGGTTTGGACGGTCGTGATGTGGACCGTACCGGGCGAACCCTTCGACGCGCCAATCCCCTTCATGCTGTCCCGGGCGCGATGCGTTTGGCCTTGTTTGCCCTGTTGCTGCCGTTGTTCGTCTCGTCCTTGGGCTTGCAAGTGACCCTTGGGCGCCTCTTGGGAGATTCAACGGACGAAGGCTTGGACGCCCGCACCAGTTACCAGTTCCTCGCTGCCTTCTTCGGCTCGCTCCTTGTTTGGCCGGTGGTGGCCGCCTTGTGGGTCGGCGGGGTGTGGTGGCAACAAGCGCAGATAGCGGACGTGTTTTCCCTCTCCAGCACATGGCTTCAAGACATGACCGGCTCGACGCTGACCGGCCTGTTGTTGCTTTACGTTGCTTGTTTCCCCTTGTTCTGGGCCAGCGGAAAGGCCTTTGCCGGTGCGTGGGACACTTGGGTCGATGCACGAAAGGCATGGAAACGCCGCATGATGCCCCGTGCCGACAAACGGACGTTGCTGGAGTGCTTGACACAACTCGCTTCATGAAAAGGGTGCACTTCAAACGGGAAGAGGGCCTCCGTCCACCATGACCCCCGATGAAGTGGTGGACCAACTCAAGCAATGGTTCACCGAAGAACGGTTGTCCGCTAAAGCGCAAAACGACCGACGGGCCCACGCCCATTTCCTCGTTCGCTACCCCAGCGGCAAGCAGGGGCACATGTTTGCCATCGTCGTCCCTAAAGGACGAGATTTGGTGGCGGTCTCGAGCATGACGCGGGTAGACGAAGGTCAGCAGAACGAGATGAAGGAACACATGGACGACGAGGACAGCGACTGGTCCGAATGGATCCACGAAAGCCGATTGCACTTGATTCGCACGGGCGTGGACTGGGTGATCCACATGGGTCACGATGGAGACAAAAAACCAGGACCCCTTCAAGCGTTCAACGTGAGTCTGCCCATTTGGTTTGACGGCCTGACCAAGAACGAATTCATGAACAGTTTGCGCAAATTGTGGCTCGCCAAGCTCGCCCTCATTCACGAAATCAAATACTCGTACGGACCAGGTGTTGGAACGCCGGGCCCGGTGGACGATTGGGCCAAATCATCAACCCAAGCCAATGCATCAAGCGAACAGGACGTTGGGCCGGCCCCCCAAATCGAGTTTGACGAGAAGATGTCGTTCGGCTCGGGTTTTGACCCTTCCGAGTGGGCCTAAACCCTCCGTTTCGGCTCCCAAAAACGCTGATACGGTCGCCATTTCCAGTGACCGCGAACATGACCGATAGGGAGCGCGGTTAAGTATGAGAATTGTCTCCAAAACATTGCGAAGTCCGGGGTATACCAATGAATCAAAAAATGAAGTCCGTGAGCCTAGCCTCCTTGATGTTCCTCTCGGTGATGTCGTCCTTGTTGATGGCCACCGTGACGGTCAGTGCGAGCACCGTTGTGATCACCGAAGCCGTTCAGATCGTTGACGGCGGTGTAGCCTCCGATTCGCAGGCCGCTGTGGTGGCCGACAGTTCAGGCAACGTCCACGTTGTCTGGACGCGCAACAACCTCCACCTCTACTACGCCATGCTTTCTCCACGTGGCGAGACCCTGATTGACGCCACCCAAATCACGAATTCCGGCCTTCACAAGATTTGGCACCCCGATATCGCCGTGGACGAATACGACCGCATTCACGTTGTCTGGGCCGACAAGGCCGGCCAACACGCCATCATGTACTCGGCCCTCTCTCCTTGGAACGCCCCTATGGACGGCATGGCTTCCGATGACGGAACCATCACGGCCATCGACGACACCATCATCGAACGGCGTTCGCAAAACCGCGACTGGCCCGCTCTCGACATCGACAGTCAGAACAACGTCCACATCGTTTGGCAAGACAACTACGACGAACTCGGTCGCTTCTACAACCAACCCCAAATCTACTACTCCATGATCCAGCCCGACATCAGTTCCGGCGCCACCGTGGTCTTGTTCGATGACACCCTGTTGACTCCCATCATCGGCCACAAGGGCCACCCTGATGTGGTGGTCGACGCCAACGACTACGTCCAAATCGCTTGGGACGACACCCGTGGCGGCAAGGTCGAATTGGCCTTCATCGTCGACACCTCCGGTTCAATGTACTCCGAGTGGGCCGACATCTGTACCGTGGTTTACGGTGGAAACTTTGCATCTGGCCCTTACTTCCAAGGCATCAAGCCCATGCTTGAAACTGCGAACATGACGGTGTACGAGACCATCTACGGTCTTGGCAACACCTTGCCCGGCGCTGCAAGCTCCGGCAACTGTGCGGGTTACAACAAGAACACCGGTCCCCGAACCACCCCGCTCGGGCAAACGCCCGGCGATGACTCCGGCGGCATTCGCAAGTTGCCCGGGACCATCTACAACGGCAACACCTATTCGGGCTACTCCGGCGAAGACTGGGGCCCTGGTACCAACTGGGCCTGCCTTTCGTGGAAGGACGCTTCCGGAAACGTTCCCGGCAACCCACCAACGCAATCCGACCACCGCTGGAACCCCAACGCCACCAAGATCGCCATCCCCGTGTCCGATGAAGGGCCAAAGGACGGTGACCCCTCCCAGCAAGCCGACGACAAAGCCTCCATCCAGGAAGCGCACGACAACTGCCTCTTGGCCGGTGTGGTTCCCGTCGGCCTCTACGGTCAAGGCTACGGCGGTGCAGGCAACATCCAATCCCACTTCATGGACCTCGTGCAATGCCCCAACGGCGTTGTGTCGACGCAGACCCGAAACTGTCCCGGCAACACGTTGGCTAACACCGACGCCGGTGGCCAAGCCTACGAGTTCCCATCGGGCTCGGGTACCAACCAAATGGCCCTCCTCGTCGAAGCCATGGTGTACATCTCCACCAACAACTCTCGTGAAATCTACATGTCCGTTTTGGACCCCTACGCCAAGATGGCCAACGACCCCAGTTTCACGCCCGGTATCAGCGGCACCACCTCCAACGGTGGTGTTTACGCCGAAGACACCGGTTCGGGTGCTGACGGACACCTGGTCGTCGTCAACGACACCCGCGTCACCATCGACGACGCCTACTCGTTCCACCCCTCCATTGGCGTTGACATGCAAGGGAACACGCACATTGCTTGGATGGACGGCCGTGACTACGGATTTGAGAAAGACGTCAACTACGAGATCTACTACACCAAGCTGCGATTGCAGGGTGCTGGTGCTTGGGACGGAGCCGACCAAGGTTTGTCCACCTACGCCATCAAGAAGATCAACGACACGCCCATCTCCAACGTGGAAGGCAAGAACGGATTGCCACCCGCTTCCCCCTACGCTGGCAACTCCGTGTTCCCGTCCCTCTTGACCGACGACCAAAACAACGTCCACATTGCTTGGGTTGACTCAGGTAACCTCTCGGCCAGCGAAGAGATCCTCTACGTTCGCTTGAACCAGACCGACCTGACGGGCGATGGCCTCCTGGCCCTCGACCCATGGGAAGCGGTTCCTGTCACCTCTTGGAATTCCAACAAACTGGGCCCTAACAACGGTCGGCAGCCCAGCATCGGTATGCCACCGGCGTTTGCCAACGACCTTGGCAGCGGTGCTCACATCGCTTGGTCGGACACCAACACGTGCGATGACAACGGCAACAACAACCGATTCACCATCTGTTACTCGCACGTCCTGACCGGGCAAGTCGACGTTGAGTTTGACGCCGGCGAGACGTTCTACCACGTGATTGAACCCGGTCAACAAACCATCTACAACCTCACGATGAACAACTCGACCCCCGGTCCCAAGGATTTGGTGGCCGATACGTACGGTCTCAACATCTCGGGCGTCCCGCTCAACTGGACGGCCAACCTGTACTTCGCCTCCAACCACTCGAGCATCTTCCCCGACACCCCGATTTTCCTCGAGGGCGGTGAAGACATCCGCTTCTACATGCGAGTCCAGGCCCCGTCCATTTACCAAGCCAACGGCGACGAGTTAGCTGAAATTCGAATCACGGCTCAGTCCTACAAGGACCCAGCGATTCAAAACGACATCATCACGCTGACCCTGATGGACGTTGTCCACGGCATCAACTTGGACACGTCGCACAGCATGGCCGACATTGAACAAGGCGACACGGCCATTTTCTCCATCACCATCACCAACACCGGGAACGTCCACGACGCTTTCGTCTTCTGGGACCCCAACAGCCTCGAAGGCCAACAAGAGTGGTTGCTGCCGTTTGGTTGGCAAGTCAACTTCCCGATTCGCGTTGAACTCGACCCCGGCCAGTCGGTGACCAAGAACTTGGAGGTCTTCGTTCCCACGTCCGAAGACCCCGGCGCCTTCGTCATTTACGTCAAGGGTTGGTCCGAAGGCGAACCGATCAAATCGGTGGAGAAGGGAACTTACGATATTCTCGAACTGGGCGTCTTTGTATCGATTCGGTCAACGGGGAACATCGTGTTCGCTGCTGACGATCGCTCTTCACAGGTCAAACCCGGCGAGTGCGCCTCCTACACCATCAACGTCACAAAGAACTTCGATTCCGGTGACCTCGTTTTCGCCACCCCTGGCGCACCCGAAGCGAAACCCGATGGCATCAGCATGGACGCTTGGCGACAAGAGAACTGGGTGGTCACCGTTGACTTTGCCAACGCCACCGGCCCCGGCGATGCTGGAGACGGTTTGGGCGACCCCATCGCATGGACCATCCCCGGTACCGCAGAAAAGGTCACCAAGCGCGTCTCGGTCCACGTCTGTGCACCGTACAACGCCACCGCAGGCCTCGGTCCAGCCGTGACCCTGAAGGGTTACCTCGACGGCTACCCCCGCATTTCGGACTCCGTGATCTTGTCCACCAACGTGGTGCACGTGTACGACCTTGACGCCGGTATCGACCCCAATGTTGGCACCGAACTCAACGTCAATCCCGGTGACCAAATTGTGTTGCCCATGACCGTGACCAACGACGGAAACGGCCCCGACCGCTTCGACTTCCGATTGGCTCGGGTCACCGATGCCTTCGGTGTTGACGTGATTTGGGACATCGACATTCCTCGCGAAAACCTGCAGGAATTGTCTCCTGACACCTACCAGGCATTCGATGTCATCATGAACGTGCCCAACCGCGTGCAGGCCGGTCAATACACCGTGGTGTTGCAAGCCTTCTCCGAGGAAACCTACCCTGACGCCTCCGGCCGCGACACCCGAGTTCGCGACACGGTGGTTCTGCTGGTGACCGTTGACGAATTCCACGACATGCAAATTTCGATGGACCCCTCGGTGGACAACGCCGTGAAGACGTCTGCACCGGGCCGAATCGTCCGCTTCACGTTCAACGTGACGAACAACGGGAACGTTCCTGACGTGCCCACGCTCAACAACCACACCGCTCAGAAGGACGGTGATTCGTTGCTGTGGAACGAACTGCCCGGCATGAACATGTTGGACGGCTGGAGCGTGGAATGGCTCATGCTGAAGCAACTCAGCGCTGATGTGGTGGTTGAAGAACCGTGTGTTGAACTTGAAGCGACGGCCACGGACTTCCCCGAAGACCGCTGTGTCAAGATCAAGGTCGGCCAAGTAGGTGACAAGACCATCTACGAGTACCGCTTGCCCGAAATGGCGCCCTACCAAACTCACGGTGTCGTGGCTGCCGTGTCCATTGGCACCAACGCCAAACTGGACACTCGAGCCCTCGGCCTGAAGGTCGTCTCGATGTACGGTGACATGGAAAACAACGGTGACCACGACGACTCACCCGCTTGGGACGGCGATAACTTCGACACCAACGAATTCATCGTGACGCTCCGACTCCGAGCCCCCAACCTTGAGATCAAGGAGATCATCCTGCCTCCTTCCCTGAGTGGAGAGGTCGACTCGACCATCCCGGTCGGCATTATCTTGCAGAACACGGGCAACGTCCACGCAACGGACATCGAAATCGTTCTTTGCGAGTACGACGACGTCAACGACCAGGACATCATCAAGGAGATTCGTGCGAACGGCTGCGAAGAGGACCGCATCGTCATGCGACAGGTGGTCGGGGCCCTCCTCGCTCCCGACGACACCGAAGACGCCAAGGAGATTGAACTCTACTTGCTCTATCCGGTGACCGCTGGAAGCAAGGGCGTTTACGTTGTGGTTGACCCGATGAACGAGATCGTCGAGTCCGACGAGCGTGACAACGTCAAGGCGATTGGCGAGGCCCTCGAATCGGACAGTCCTGTGTTTGACATGGCCAAGGAAGTCGTCGGCAAGACCGCTCTGCCCTTTGCCGTTATCCTGCTCACCATCGCCCTCTTGGGCGTTGTCTACCTCGTGGGTAAGGGTCGCCGTGACGAAGTCAACAAGCGTCTGGCTGAGCAATCTTCGCTGGTCTCCGTGCTGGCCGAAGAAGGCAACTGAGACCTTCTCACGACGAACCTGGGCCAAGGTACCAGCGCAGCTCCGTGTCCAGCGGGGCCGCAATGACCTGACCTGAGCGTCGAGCAATCTGCCTTTCCAGCTGGGTTCGCAGCGTGCGAATCATTTCGCCAGCGTTTTGACTGTTCATCAGTTCTTGCTGGAGCAAAGCGTTGAGGTTGATGCGCTCGCCCGAGGCTTCCACCATGTTTTGGATGATGCTTCGCTCCTCGTAGGTCGGAAAGTCCGTCTCCACGGCGGCCGAAACTCGCTGACGGACGTGTTGGTGGAGGGAGATGAGGGCGTCTCGTTGAGCGTCAAGGGCCTCAAGGGTACTGGCGAGCGAACGCATGTGCGACAATCCTTCGGCGACGGCGATTTTCTTTCGACCGCTCAGAGCGGTAGCGATGTTCACGGCCTCCTCGGGAAGTTGGTTTGATAGCCGCATCGGCCCACCTTTCGGTAGGTTTCGCTCCTCGCATCGGTAGAGGTCGGGGCCGATGTCAACTTGAACCGAAAAGGCCCGTTCCACGGAATAGATGGTCCGAGGGGGCCCTCCCTTTGCGGAGGGCACCTTGGCTTTGGTGACCATGCCCCCTTCTTCGAGTTCTTTGAGGTGCTTGACAATGGCCGGTTGCGTCACGCCGATGAGCTCGGAGAGCTGCATGGCATAATGCGGCTCCCTGGCAAGGCGTTCCAAAATTTGCCGGCGAGTGGCGTTGTGCAACAAATACAGGACCTTGTCGATGTCGGTCATACTTCTCAACCTATGGTTGGGTAGTGCGCCGCCCCCTATGAACTCACCGTCAGGTCACAGCTCGTCCCAATCCTTCCACGCATCGGCCATGGGTTCCGACGACGGTGTGGTCGCTGACGGTCTCCGGGCGGTGGTCGGGGAGGGCGCGGTGGACGGGGCATCGGCCAACGGCACGCCTTCGTCCCACGAAGCGATCCGTGCTGCGCTGGCCGCTTCTTTGACCGCATCTTCGGCTTGGCCCGTCGCGCTGCGTTGGGTCTTCGCATGTTCCTGCGCCCCTTCCACGTCACCTCGCATCAAGGCGTAGACCTGTTCGGTGGTCAGCATCGTCCCGGCAGCGACTTCGGGGAGCCCGTCAACGTAGCCTTCAGCGGGTTGTTTTTCTGCGGTGTCCGCAAACGGAGGTGCCACTTGGGGTTGGACCTTCTCCGGCGGTGATTGGGTGAAGAAGGTGGGATGGTCGGGGTTGAGGTCGGTCAGCGGGATGAGTTTCCCGTCTCCACCGACCATCATGACCTTGGGGGCTTGGCTTGGTTTGGAGGCGTAATAGACGATGAGCGCCACGGGGGTGGTCATGATGCCCAAGCAGCACACGGAAATGCCGAGCATGAGCCAGGTGGAGCCAAACAGTTCGTTTTGCATGGCGTTGATGGACATGAGCCAACCGGTCGATTCGGCGCAGTCCGCCTCACAGGTGATGACCAAAGCGTGGTCACTCGAGGCGTTCAACACCCAGGATGCTACTTCGACCATGTTGGTGTTATCAGCCGTCATGGCCTGGAAATCCAACAGGCACCCTTCTTCTTCAATCGGTTCACCAACCAAGGCGGACCCTTCAACGCGGTACAGGTTCACCGTCATCGGCTCATCGTCACCGGTTTGGTAAAACCGATAGCAGGTGTCGTTGAGCGAACCGGTCACAAAGGTGCCCTCGCCAGAATAAGCGCCGTGATGAAATTCACGCGGGTCCATCGTCGTGGCGATGGTGCCCGATTGACTTGAAAGCAGGCCAATCCCGAGCAGCATCATGACGCCGCCCGCGATGGCCAATCGCAACGCCCAAGGGGACCGCTTTGCGGGCTCAGGTGCTTGCATCAAGGTTGTCCAGTCCCTCTTCCTCCATAAGGCTCGCTGAGGGCTCAAGCCAAGCCCAATTCGGTCAGTTTTTCGGGCAGGTAGGTGTCGGTGACGAAATCAAGACCGTATTTGGCCAAGGACTGCTGTTCAGCTTTCTTGCCCAATTCGAGCATCATGGTGATCTGTTCTTGCCACCACGCATCGGCAAACCGCGGGTCGGAAAGTTCCGCCTTGAGCGCCTCCACGTCACGTGCCGAGAGGTCGTCGTTGGGCAACTCGTAGGCTTCAATGTCGTCGGCGGTGATGCCGAGGTACGAGGCCGTTGGCGTCGCCAGATACTCCGAAATGTGCGCCGTTTTGATGGCCCCATAGGCGATGGACGCGAAGATACGGAACGACCAGGGGTCACCGTCAAGGAAGACCACCACTGGAAGGTCCCATTCTTCGCTCATGCGCTTCAAAATACGTCGGGTGGACCGCGCCGGTTGTCCTTTCAGGTGAACCAAACCGCACTTGTAGGCTTCATCAAACCCGTTTTCGATCAGCCGGTCAAACATACCACCGGTCTCAATGGCCATGATGAAATTGAGGTCGTGTTCCACCAATTCGATCTTTTCTTCTTCCACGTTGTAAGGCACACCGTAGCCCGAATCACCCACATCGTCACGAGCGTTGATGCGCATCCATTCACCTCGACGGTTGAGTTCTCGCAAGGTCAAGTTCCCGATGATCCGAGCCCCGTCCTCTTCCGGTCGCAGTTTGAAGTCCTCCCGCATGCACTTGGTGACGACTTCCAAATCTTCGGCGAGGTTGTTTGACTCGTTCTGCGATGAGAACTTGCCCAGCCCCCAGCCTTCGGAAATGTAGTACATCTCTCTGAGCGTGGACGATTTGCGAGCGTCGATCATCTCCTCGATGAACTCCACCACGTGAAGCGTTCGCAACAATTGTTTGGCGGAGCCCAGGCTCGTAGCGTCTCGAATCGACTTTTTCTTGCCGTACTTGTAAACGCCCAACTTGTTGTCAAAGCCGATGTTGTTCTTGGTTCGAACGGGCAGCGTCATCGTGGGGGGTTCCCCTTTCACGATCTTGTCGTACATTTCCGTGACCACGTTGTGCAGGGCCGCTTTCGTTTCCTCAGGGGTGTGGCTGGCCGACATCATGCATCACTCCCGTAGCCCATAAGGGTCTGCTGTCCCGTCGGTTTGGGCGCATCGTCCTCCTCCGCCGCTTCATCAACGGCGCTGTCGTGGTCATCATC
>JADHNB010000024.1 GCA_016779705.1 Candidatus Poseidonia sp.
ACCCCGGCACAGGCCAGGATTCGGGGGCGAAGGTTGGTGGTGTTGACCTCGTATCCTTTTGATTCCAGGAAGCGAATGACGAGGGCTTGCTCGGCTTCCTCAAAACCGTGTTCAGACGACTCGAGGACGGTTTGAACCAATTCCTCAAAGGCGGCGAGGTTTCGCTCAAGCCGGTCGATGGTCACCTTTTCCCGCTCGTCCATGTGGACCGAGCCGCGGTGAAGGATGCGCAACATCCGCTGTCTCCGTTGGACCACAGGGTCGTGAAGAGCTTGGGTCTCCGCGATTTCAACGTGAAGATCAAACAGGGCGTGGAGCCGTCCCGAAACGCTGGGGACGCGCAGGTCAAGACCTGCTTCGCGGCCTTCTTCTTCAAAGGCCATGCGAGCCTTGACCACATCGCCTTGGTGCAACGCGAGGATGTTTTCGAGTCGGTCACGCAACCCGCTGCGAACTTCCTCAAACAGCCGCAGGGCCTCTCGTTCTCGCCACGATTGGGGCAAGGCGGAGGCAGCGGCCGATTCGTTTTGGATTTGGTAATCGAGTTCCATGATGATGTTGGCGACCCGTTGATGCACCGGCGGATGGTCGGTTGCGAATCCTTGGTCACGAAGCGAAGCGATGAAGGCGTTCATGTCGTCTTGGTCCACGGTTGAACTGACCATCAAAAAGTCACGTGCGAACGCTCGGATTTCGGGCATCCTCTCGTTCAGTTCCATCAGGGCGGTTTCAATTTCGAGGCTGTACACCTCGTTTGAATCAATATGCTGAATCATTGGAGGGGTCACTGGTTCGGTTACGGTGACCATGACTTCCTCCGGGGGTTGGGTCTCGGTCAACGCATCAGCGCCCACCAATCCCCACGCTTCCTCTTCATCTTGGGTGGGTGGGGGGGTTTGGATGTCCACAGGAGCAGGCATCGCCGGTGGCGGGGACCGGGTGGCTGACGGAATGGACAAGGTTGCTTTTGGCCTTCGTAGACTTTTCTTCACTTTGCCCCAGGCGTTTTCTTGACTCGCAAGGACGCCAGCAACACGGGCCAGCAGGCTCTGTTTGTTGCCGGAAAGCGGCAACTCGAGGGCCTTGCAAAGGGCGTGCAAGTCCTCCTTCGTGAGATCGTCCAGCGAGTCAGTCGTGAGGTTTTTCGGGTCGTGATTCAAGTGCAGGTAAAGTCGCTGACGGCGAGCTTTGATCGAGCCTGACTTTTTCACACCGAACAAACCGAGAAGGTCTCCCAAGTCGTTGTTTGAAATGGATTTGAGGCCGCTGGGTGACAGGTCCCAATCGTCAAGCACCAATTCTCGAATCAGTCGGGCTCGCAAAGACTCAACGGGTCCTGATTTTGACAAATTGTGTTCATTTGCCAAAGCCTTTAATTCGTCAAATCGGGCTTGGTAGAGGTCGGCCAACATACCGGACTTGTCCATCATGTCTGCACCTCTTGCCTCTTTGCCGCATTGAAAGCATATATGTCTTCGCCGTCCTGTTCGGCCGAGGATGCCAGTTCTTGACCCTGTTTTGGCCGCCGAACCTAGTCTTCCTCGTTGAGTTTCATCAGCGCAGGGCTTGGTTCAAACATCGATGGTGGCATGCCGGGGATGGTTCGTTTGGAACCCTCGTGGGCCGTGGTCATGATGGTCACCAATTCCAAGAATTCCCTCAACAAGTTCACCATGCCAAGGTGGCTGTCCTCCGGGAGGACAATCCGTTCACAGGAGGCGGTTCGTTTCCCATCAGGGCTGAGGGTTTCAACGATGAGTTCCACCCTTGGTCCGCTTTTGTAGACGCCCCGTTTTTTGTTCGGGTCAACCAGAGAGTTCAGCAAGGTCTCGTCGCCTTCATCGGTGGCTTTCTTGAGAAACGTGGAAATTTTCCGCTGTTCGACAAACATCCCCGTGATGTCATGAAGGGTGGGGTCGAGACTCTCCAGCATCGTGAGTTCCAAGCGATAGGCCAGTTCGGCGCTCGGGTCAGTCATGTCCTTCAATTCGGCTTTTGGAAAGCCGTCTCGGCCAACCAGTAAGGTGAACCCATGCAATGGTGGGGGAACGAAGCGCTCTCGTTCGCTTTCGGACTTATCTCGTTGCAACCCGAGGGTGTGGCGTCTGCTCTTCATGCGATGGCCTGCGTGAATCGCCCGGGGGACAATGAACCCGTTGATGTCGCCGTTGATGAGTTGTTGTTCCATCCACGGCCAGCGTTCGTCGCTGTCAAGTTGAGAAAAGACTTCGCTGGCCCCAAGGCGGTCGATGACCTCATCCAACCGCACCAACTCAAGGTCTGAACGCATTCGCATCATTTGACGACGGAGCAATTCATGGTCGCAAACCACGACCGCCCCGGCTTGGAGATACTCCGGTTTATCGTTGGCCACCAACACCCACGTGGGTTCCTTCCGTGGCAAGACGCCGGCGATCATCAATCCAGATACATCTTCGTTTTGCCAATCAAAAGCGCTCATTGCGACGATGTCGGCTTGACCATCACGAAGCACTTGAAGCGCCGTTTTCATGTGAGGAACTTGTTTCAGTCGAAGGTCACGATGGCGCCCGTGGGTGTCCACGGTTCGTTCAATTTGTTGGCGAACGCCGTCGTCGCGGTTGGGCGTGGTCAAAATCACCATACGCTCCTGCGTCTTCATTCCATCGCCTCGGTGAGGTGTGCCCCCCACGGGTCAAGGGCGTTGACGACTGGTTAAGAAGCCCACCGTTGTCCAAGGGGTGTGCAGAGCGATGTTGAGCACCTCGGTTATGCGTTGCAAACCATGCGCGAAGAGGTGAATGCTGCCTTGGTCGACCTCATTGAAGAGGAAGTTCAGCGAGGCGCTGGTGAGGTGGCCTTGGAAGCGGGGCGAGTCCTCAATGCGGGCGGGAAACGCTTGCGCCCTCTCCTCTTTTTGCTCGCTTACCGTCTGGCTGGGGGCACAAAACAAGACGACGTGATGCCCCTTGCGCTTGCGTTTGAACTGATCCACACGGCAACGTTGGTCCACGACGACATCAACGATGAGGCCCAGCAACGACGAGGCATCCCCACCATCCATGCCAAAGCCGGTCAAGCCAAAGCGGTTATCGCAGGAGATTGGTTATTTGTTCATGGATTCGGCCTCGGCGGACGTTATAGCGAGCAAATCGTGACGGTGATTGCTCGTTGCTGCGCCGACATCGCGGTTTCGGAATTTCATCAACTCGACCATGTGTTGAACTTGGCCACTTCTCCCGAGGACTATCTTTCCATCGTCAAGGGGAAAACCGCCGGTCCCTTTGCCGCAGGATGCTATGCTGCGGGTCTGGTCGCTGGGTTGCCTGAACCTCAAGCCAAGGCCTTGGAAACCTTTGGGATGGAACTTGGTATTGCGTTCCAACTGGTGGATGACCTGCTTGATTTGCGTGGCGATGAACGAATGGGCAAACCTCGTGGAGCCGATGTCTACGAAGGGAAGATGACGCTGCCACTGATTCACGCTCTAACGCTTTCTCACGGCCACCATCGTGAACGGCTTTCCGAAGTCATCGAACACTTTTCCGACGATGATTTTGATGAATTGATGGCCTTGCTCAATCGCTCGAACAGCCTTGAGTATGCCGAAATCCTCGTTCGAACCCACCTTGAGCGAGCCCAAGCAGCCCTCGATACGTTCCCCGATGGCGAAGCGAAATCCATGATGCGCCACATCACCGACTTTGTCAAAACACGACATGCTTGAGGGATTGGATTGGCGGTGAAATCGGTAGAGCATCGAACCGTCATCATCGTCGGTGCCGGGCCTGGAGGGAGTGCGGCAGCTCAACGCCTTGCCGAAGCGGGGGTTGACGTGTTGATGCTTGAGCGTCGCCACATCGTGGGCAATCCTGCCCAGTGCGGTGAATGCATCCCGAATTGGGGGGAGGTCGTCGGAACCTTCCTTCACTTGAACGACCATGAATGGCTCAAAAGCTATTTTGACTTCCCCGAACGCCTACGCCTTCATCGATTGGACAACATGCGCGTGTTTCTCCCGTCGGGGAAATCCTACGAATTCGAATTGGACGCCTTTTCAGGTCATCGCCTTCAGTTTGACGGGTACCTTGCAGACAAAGCCGTCCGAGCGGGTGCTGAACTGCGCGTCAACACGGCGTTGAAGCGTTTGCAAACTCAAACGAAAGCGGGCAGAGAACTTCTGGTGACCTCTGGGGGTCGTTTTTCGTGCGATGTGCTCATTGACGCCTCCGGAAGTTTGGCTCATGTGGCTCGGCTGCGGCACGGGCAGGACCGGGCGGTCCGCCCCGAAGACCAAGTCCCCACCATCTATGCCCAGGTCAAGGGTGAGGTGCCCGAAACCTTCGATGTGTTCCTTGGCTCCGTGGCGCCCTCCGGCTATGCTTGGATCATCCCCAAGGGCCCTGGATTCGCCAACGTTGGCTTGGGCGTGCGAGCGGGGAAACTGAAAGGCGACTTGAAAGGTCATCTTGAACAGTTTTGCAAGGACCTCAACCTCGAGATTCTCTCGATTGGTGGTGGTTGGATTCCGATGGGAGGGCCGGTCAAGCGAATGGTTGACGGCAACACGCTGGCCGTGGGCGATGCGGCAGGCTTGGTGATGCCAAGCAACGGTGGCGGCATCAGCCAAGCCATCATCTCGGGTTGTTTTGCTGCCGAGACCGTCATCGACCATCTCGAACATGGGACGCCCTTGAGCGAATACGAACGACGGGTTCGCGCTTCGATGGGCCCGGCCTTGAAAAATTCCTTGCGGACAAAGAACATGGGGTATGCGTTCATGCGAGGGGACCTCATGACGGAAGCGATTCTACGAATTCTCGGGCCGATTGGCGGCATCAAGCGAGCCATGGAATGCGACCGCCCCTTGTGGCTGATTTGAGGTTGGTCGCTCCAAATCCTGGTACCCACGGGTTCCTGCCATCGGTTGGTTCAAGTGATTTGACGGTGTGGTGATGGCATGCGAGCGTCCATCCGGCGAGACGAGGAAGCCGTCAGCCCGGTCATTGCCACCGTGTTGCTGCTCGCCATCACGGTGATGCTCTCAAGCATGGTCTTCGTGCTCATGCAGGGGGCTCTGACCACCGTTGAGAAAGCACCTCCTCAGGCCACCGTCAGCGTACGAGCCCTTGATAACGGGTTCCATGTGGTTCGCATCACCAGCCTTGACCAATCCATCGACCCTGCGCGCCTCGAATACACGCTTCAACCCGCCAACCGTTCCGTTGCGTTCCCCATGGGCGGTCAAGTGTCGGACGCCGACGTGTACGGCGTGATTGGTTCCAACGTGTCGTTCCATGACCGTGATGCGGGCTATTCAGTGACCCAAGGGGATTACTTTGTGATCGATTCGGCCACCATCGGCGCCACCGATGGGACTTGGCGGTTCAAGTTGGTGGAGAAGACAGCTGGCGTGTTGCTGGTCGACGTCACCCTTCCGGCCATGCGATAAGCTAGCCGCCAATGAAGGACATTTCCACCTTGTCGCGGTCGGACGATGCGTGTTGCCGTTCAACGGAATATTGGTCGTCTCGTCCACCCCAAATCGTTCGAATCGCCTCTTGGAGGTTCAGGTTGGTGGCCCCCATACGCAGCATGGCCTTGAGGTCATGTCCTTGCGAAGAAAACAGGCAGGTGTACATGGAGCCGTCCGCCGACAACCGGGCTCGAGAACAATCTCCGCAAAACGGTTGGGTAACCGAATTGATGAAGCCGAACAATTGGCCCGTTGAGGTGCGGTAGCGCCGTGCAACATCGTGCTGGTTTTGGCCCTCCTCGGGTTGAAGGGGTCCGTACACCGTTTCCACCGTCTCTCGGATCTGACGGCCGCTCACGACTTCGTCCAATGTCCAAGCGTTGGTGTTGCCGACGTCCATGAATTCGATGAATCGGAGTGGGATGCGACGTTCGGTGCAGGCGTTGGCCAAGGCGAGAACTTCGTCCTCGTTCACCGCCTTTCGCACCACGGTGTTGACCTTCACGCCAAGGCCGACGCCAAGAGCGGCGTCCATCCCCTCAAGGATATCGTCCGGCGTAAAGGCGGTCGTGTCGGCCATCTGCGCAAAGATGGAAGGATCGAGCGCATCCAAGCTCACCGTAACTCGGTTCAAACCGGCCTTAGCGAGCATCGCAGCGTTCGCTTTGAGAAGTGCTCCGTTCGTCGTCATCGCCAAGTCCAGGTTTGGTCCACACGTTCGTAACATCTTGACGAGCACAGCGATATCGCTTCTCAAAAGGGGTTCACCTCCGGTGAGCCTGACCTTTTCAAGGCCGAGTGGAAGCAACGCTTTGACCACCGTCACGATTTCTTCGTAACTGAGCAAGGCCTCTCGGGGAAGAAAGGCATGGTCTTTGCCAAAATGCTCACGAGGCATGCAGTAGGTGCAACGGAAGTTACAACGGTCGGTGATGGAAATCCGAAGGTCACGCAGCGGCCGGGCACGAAGGTCCAGCAGCGTCATGGAGTTTTCGAGCCTGCACGGGTTCTTGAACCTATAAGCAAGGGTTCTTGGCGAACATGCCCCACCTTGTTCCATGGCGAAGCGTTGGGTTACCCGTTGGGGGCCCACTCAATCCGGAGAGAAAGGGAGTTTTGTCGAGGTCTTGGCCATCCAAGGAAATTCCTCTATAGAAGCGATGGCTTGGGAGTTGCCGCCCTCGAAAAGCCATGCCATTCGAATGCTGGCTTTGGCCGCCCAATCCCCCCAATCCACGGTGCTCCACAACATGGCCTTCGCCGGTCAAGACGTGGTTTCCATGCGGCGTTGTCTGGGGCAACTTGGGGTTTCGTTTGATGACCTTGACGCCTCGGGCGACGTGCTGCCCCCCGTTGCCAACCGCGACGACCAACCTCACGAAGATTCACTTTCTTGGCGAGTTCACGGTGTCGGCCCGGGGGGGCTTCAACCCCCAACGACTGTGCTGCATGCGGGCAACTCCGGCACGGCCCTGAGGATCTTGATGGCGCTTGCAGCCCAATTCAGCGTCCCGGTGATGTTGGACGGCGATGCATCGTTGCGGTCTCGTTCCTATACAAACTTGCTCTCTTCACTGCAAGAAGCCGGCGTGAACGTGTCCTACGGCACCGAGCATGAACGCCTTCCCGTGTTGCTTCAAGGTCCCAAGATTGCCCATGCGAACGTCACGTTGGATGTCTCCTCCTCCAGTCAGCCAAGCACCGCTTGGTACCTCGCCACGCCCAGTCTTCAAACGGCCATTCGCCTGAACGAACAAGGCCAAGCGGTTTCGAGGCGTCATTCGGAGCTCACTCGCATGCTTTGCTTGGCCAGCGGCGCCTCATCCGTTGGCGAAGGGGAACTCGTTCCTTGGGTTCCCAACTTTTCTCCCTCCTCTCTTGAGGTGCCACCCGACTGTTCCATGTTGGCGTTCGCGTTTCTCGCGGCACGGGTGCACGGTTGCCAAGTTGCTCTCGCTCAGTTGCCTCGTGAAGAAGATGCCTTGGGCCACGAACTCCTCCTCGAACACGCATCCTCGCTCGGTGTCAGGGTGGAAGGTAACCTGTTGGTGCCACTGAATACCTCGTTGCAGGAGGTTGAATTGGATTTACGGGACGCCAACGATTTGATCACGCCCCTTGCTACCCTCTTGGCCTTGGGCGGCGGTGGCACCATCACGGGGGCTGCCCACGCTGCCCACAAAGAGACGAATCGGATTTCAGGGACCGAACGCTTCTTGGCTCAATTTGGTCTTCAATCTCAAGCCACGCCTGAAGGACTCGTCCTTCCCGGTGGGCAACGCCTTGAAGCTCCGCAGGGCGTGGTCGAAACCTACGGCGACCATCGCATGCAGTTGACCGCCTTGGTTCTCGCCAGTTCCTTGACCTCCACCACCTTACTCACTGGCCCTACCCTGCACCGCATCGCTGACCCACAAGCCGTTGAGCGCTGGCAAGCCTGCGGCGTTGGGGTGGAATCCCGTCTCCATGCGACGTGGTAGTTATCCGTGCCGGCCAAAGTGATGGTCCAAACTGTCCAACGGAATCCGGAGGGAGGTCGGTCGACCGTGAACGCACGCCCAAGGGTTGGGAATGCGGCGCATGTCATCGAGCAGACGTCGCATTTCTGCAAGCGTCAGGGATTGGTTGGCTTTCACCGCACCGCGGCAAGCGTTCATGAATGCCATGTGGTCCTTGCGGGCCTCGATCGTTTCCAACGGTCCACCGTCTTGCGATACATCCTGGAGAAGGTCAAGGAAGAAGGGGCGAATTTCCTCGCCGTGCAACAATCGCGGCGAAGCGGTGAGAAGCCAGTCTTCTTGCTGACGGACGAGGTGAAAGCCAAGGGAGTGAAGCCGCTCGCGTTGAGCATCCACGATGGCGGATTGTCGAGGGTCCAAGCCAAGGTTGAGGGGGTCAAGGCGCTGTTGGGGCTCCCACGCTTGCCCGCTGTTGCGTAACCGTTCGTACCGAACCCGTTCGTGCAAGGCGTGCTGGTCAATGAGCAACAATTCGTCTTCTGCCTGAACGAGAATGTAGGAGTTCGCAAATTGAGCCAGCGGTTCCATCGGTGGTAACTCGTTGAGAACGCCCGTCAACGGGTCCTCTTGACTTGGCAACGAGGTGGTAGCCTTGCCGGCGTAACGATGCAAGTGGCGCTCGGCCGAAGACAGGTGGCCGGCCATGGGTTCCGTGTTTTGGTCGGGGAGGACGGCTTGACCCAATGGCGAAGCGGAAACGGGGCGCGATGAAGTGGGTTCCTCAGGTCTTGTCGCTTCTTCTCCCACCAAATTGAGTTGTTTTCCAGCGGCCACGGCCCATGCTGGAGGCGCAGCGACGGCCTTTTGCTCAACGCTCGGTTGGAGGTTCAATCCTGCAGCCGAATGGAGCGGCAGGCTTGGCTCGTGGTCCTTCGTCGCTCTCTTCGGTTCTCCTGCCAACAACGTGGTCACCGATGCGGTGGTCTCAGCGGTCGCCAACCCACGCAATTCGGGGATGCCACCGGTGGCGTCGGGTTCGGTCGGTACGGATTCCAGGGTGTAGGCAATGGCCCGCTCAAGACGCTCCAAGACCCTCCACGAGTGGCGCAATCGAACCTCCCGTTTGGTGGGGTGAACGTTGACATCAACCTCGTTTGGTGGGCACGTGAGATTGATGACGGCCAAGGGGTGACGTCCCTGCATCAGGCGGGTCCGGTAGCCCCGACGTATCGCTTGCAAAAACGGTCCAGCCGCAACGGGACGGTTGTTGATCAGGACGTGGATATCGTCCCCTTTCCCTCGGGTGATGTCAGGTGTGCTGATCCATCCCTTCCAACGTTCATCCCCGGGTGCGTCGTTGTCGGAGGGGGGTTGTTCCAATGGAATCAGCTCGGTGGCTTGGGCGCCCATGAGGTCGTACAGGCGGTCAAGCATGTCGTCCGTGGCCGGGACGTTGAGCAGGGTGCGATCAACGGACTTGAGGTGAAATCCGCATTCCGGGTGGGCAAGCGCGTGATTCACCACCACGTCAACGATGCGCGCCGTTTCGGTTTCGGGCCGCCGTTGGAACGCTAAGCGAGCAGGGGTGTTTTGGAACAAATGTTCCACGCTGATTCGCGTGCCGTCGTGCATGCCGACGGGTTGGACCGCTGATTTGACGCCGTCCTCCATCACGATGCTGGCGCCGGCTGCACCGGGTGGTTGGCTGGCCACGGTCAATTTCGAGACCATCCCAATGCTGGCCAAGGCTTCACCTCGGAACCCCAGTGACACGATGGAGGCCAAATCTTCCTTGGTGCTGAGTTTGGAAGTGGCGTGACGGTCCAAGGCCAAGGGGAGGTCATCAGCGGTGATGCCGCTGCCGTTGTCTTCGACCACGAGGCGGTCAAAGCCCCCGTTTTCCACCAGAACGGTGATGGCGGTGGCGCCAGCATCGAGGCTGTTTTCCACCAGTTCCTTGACCACTTGCGCTGGACGTTCAACCACTTCCCCAGCCGCAATGTGGCCGATGGTCGCATCGTCCAACTGGACGATTCGTTGAGGTTTCATTGGCCGTCCTCCGAGAGCGATTTGAGTTGGTACAACACCTCGAGGGCCTGGCGAGGGGACAACTCATCGACGTTCGTGTTGTTGAGCACGTTGAGCAATTCCTTGCCAACGGGGTCCGCCTCGTCGACGGGTGCGTTTGATGTCATGGCGGCTGCAGCAAAATACCCCATAAGGCTGGCTTGCCCTGCATCACGTGCCTTTGGGGCGCCTTGCTCACCGGCTTTGGCACCACCGGCCTGCTGTTCAAGGAACGCCAGTAAATCCGTTGCTCGTTCAACCACGTTCCGGGGTAAACCCGCTAAAGCCGCCACTTGAACACCATACGAATCGTCACACGGGCCGTCAGCCACGTGATGCAAGAACTTCAGCTGACCGTCGACTTGAGCCACCTGAACGTGGACGTTGTGTAAACCGGGAAGTTCGCCCTCCAGTCCGATCAGCTGGTGGTAGTGGGTTGCGAAGAGGGTTCGGGCGCCAAGCCGCTGGCAAATGTCTTCGGTGACCGACCAGGCGATGGAGAGGCCGTCAAAGGTTGATGTCCCTCGGCCAATTTCGTCCAGCAAGATGAGGGATTGGGGGGTGGCTCTTTTGAGAATGTGTGCCACTTCAATCATCTCCATCATGAAGGTTGAACGGCCACGGCGAAGGTCGTCGCTGGCACCGACGCGGGTGAAAATGCGGTCGACCAAACCGATTTTTGCTTGCTTAGCAGGGACAAAGCACCCCGCTTGGGCCAAAACGGTCACCAGTGCTGTCGTTCGAAGGTGGGTTGATTTCCCACCCATGTTTGGTCCGGTGATGAGCAAAAAGGAGTGTTTTGGGTTCATGGTGACGTCGTTGGGAACGTAGCCCTGCATGGTTTCCAAAACGGGATGGCGAGCATCAACCAGCGACAACACGGGTTTTTCCGAAAGGTCGGGTTTGGTCCATTGCCGTTCCCTGGAAACGGTTGCGAAGCATTGGAGCACATCGATGGCAGCGACACGCCGAGCGATATCGGCCAATTCACTTGCCTGCTGGGTGCAATAGGCCCTTAATTCCAAGAACCTTCGGTACTCGAGTTCTTTCAATTTTGAATCAGCGGTCAGCAGCACATCGTCTCGTTCGATCAGATCGGGCGTGGTGTAACGAGAACCGTTTGTGAGTTGTTGCTTACGATGCCAGGATTCCGGCACTTTGTCCACGTTTGCTTGGGTGACTTCGATGTACCACCCCACTTGGCGGTTGTTCTTGATCTTCAACGATGGAATGTTCAATTGTTGACGCAACTCGGATTCAAGCTTGGTGAACCAGGCCTTTCCCTCAGAGGTCACCTCTCGCAAGGCGTCCACTTCCGGGTCAACTCCCGTTCTGAGCAGGCCACCATCCCGGAGTCCAAGCGGAGGGTTGTCGGCTAGCGTAGCGTTGATCATTTGTGCCGTTTCGCTCAAGGCGTCAAGGTTTGTGCTCAACAATTCCAAAAGCGGGTCGTTGGCCTCTTGACACCAGCCGATCAAGGCTGGCATTCGGTCCAAGGCCTCGGCGGTTGCCAAAAGGTCCCTCGCATTGCTGCGCTGATAGGCGAGTTGGGTTGCAAGTCGTTCCATGTCACGTATGCCCTTCAGAGAGGTTCGCAAGCCATCTAAACGGCGAGCTGATTTGGCCAAGGTACCAACCGCGCGATGTCGAGTTTCAATCGAGGCCGGATCGGCCAATGGATGAAGGAGCCATGTTTTCAACACACGTCGTCCCATGGCGGTTCTGCACTTGTTGAGGGTTGAGAGCAAACTGCCCTCGTACTCGCCTGAGAGGGTTGAGGTGAGTTCTAAATTTCGAAGGGTGGTTTGGTCGATGAGCAATCGCCCATGTTCTTCAATCACTTCCACCTCCTGGAGCGGAATCTCGCTTTGAAGATGAACGGAGGCGAGGTAATCGGCCGCAAGGCCGGTCGCCGAAAGGGCCAATGGAGCGTGGTCCAAGTCAAGATGGCCCAAATCGGCTACTTCTAGCATGCTTTGGAGCCGTTGCAATCGCTTGGATTCGCTCAGGGAATGTTGGCTCACCATCGTTTGGTCCAGCACCAGGAACAAACGGCCCAGAGCTTCGTTTTCCGCATCCCTCGGCGAGACGACAAGTTCGTTTGGCTGCCATCGCTGCAAATCGTCCTGCAGCCTGATGAACCGGTCTGCCCCTTCGTGCGTGCTGGCCCACGCCTTTCCCGTCGAGGCGTCGATCACGGCGACACCCAATTGGTCACTTCCCAAAGCGACCGCTCCCAACAGGGATTGTTCGTCAACGTCGAGCAAACTTTCCTCAAACAAGCTTCCCGGCGTGTAGACGCGTGTGACCACTCGCTCGAGCAACTTCGCTCCTTCCCGGACTTCTTCCTCCTGCTCGGCCACGGTGACCTTGTATCCCGCCCTGAGCATGGTGCGGAGATGATCCTCCAGGCCGTGCCAAGGGAAGCCAGCCATGGGCACGGGTTCCTCAGCGTTTTTGTCCCTGGAGGTCAAGGTCAGTCCCAACACTTCGGCGGCGGTTTCGGCGTCGTCATGAAAGAGTTCGTAAAAGTCACCCATCCGGAAGAACAGAACGGTGCCGGGGTGTTGTTCTTTGATGTCAAAGAACTGGTCCATCATGCCCCGTTTCGCGATTGTCCTCACCTCCATGGCTTACGCTGGAGTTTGAGGAAGTTGACGAGGGCACATGAAGGTTCTCGCATCGCCGTTCCTGCGGGGCAGGTTCGTTGATGATTTCAACCGCTTAAGCGGGACGGCGCCATTCAACGATGGCAAAGCGGAGCATCGAAGCCATGACGATGCTGCCGACGATCAGGTAAAGCAGGTTCAAGAAACCACGACCGCTCTCTATAGAGCCATTGGCTGTAATGTCGATGGACCATTGAATCGGCTCACCGTTCTCGTTGGTTCCGTGGACATGGATGTGGTCGCCTTCGGTCCCAACAGCGCTGATCTCAATGGGCAACGCTCGTCCGAGCACGTAGGTGATGAGTTCCCCGTTGTAGGTTGAAATCGTCGTACTGCCCGCTTCTCCGATGAACCAAGCTCGACCCTCACGGTCGCCGATGACGTGCGAACAACGCACATCAAGGGTTTCAACGTCGTTTATGCCGTGAATCACGAGGCTTTGACCGGTGCCCCCCACAACCACGGTTTCCCCGACCGAAGCCATGCTGTGGAACACCCCGCTGTCAAAGGTCTGGACTTTGTTCACGACCGGGGTGTTGGGCGTTCCATCCCATGCAATCCAGCCCAAAACGGGCCGGGCTTGGGGCGATGCCGGGCTCGAGCCGTCGGCACCAGCGGTGCTGAAGTGGGTTCCCAGAGCCAGCCAAACCCCTTCCTCGTAGGCCTCAATCTGGTGCCATTGCACACCGAGCGACATCGACATGGGGTGAGTGGGCGTCATGCCGGCGACCCCACGTACCGACGTGTTGGCGCCTTCCTGGGTGAGCAGAAGTCGATGGGTTTCCTCGTTGCTGGTGTGTTCGGCAACGTCCAGCACCGCAAACACGCCGTTTGTGTCGGGATACTCGTAGGTGATCATCGTGTTGCCGCTGAGGCCGATGACCTGGTTGTTGTCGACGGCAAACACCACTTCGCCGTCGGGCATGGTTTTGACAAACCGAACATCAGCGGCCCTGTCAACCGTGTCAGGGCTGTAGATTTGGGTCACGGTGTCGTCGCCAAAGTTTTGCGTGAAAAAGTGGTAACCTGCGTCAGGTGCGTACACCACGGCTGTGTACGCATCGGTCTCCGAGTGGTAGGCGATGTTGGTCACCAGGCCGCCTTCGTACTCAGCGTTGATGTCAACCACGGAGGCGCCGACGAAATGTTCGGTCGCACCGATCGCGAAGGCTCCAATGAGGACGAAGGCGAAAAAGACGGTGATGGAAAGCCACTGGTGCTCGGATTCCTCTTCCAAGTACCGCCGCCAGCCACCAGCCATGCATCGGGGTGGGTGCCTCGCATCATGAAGACTTTGCCCGTGGCTTCTTCTCATCGGCGCAGCTCATGCACGGACAACGGATGCGGAGATATCATAAAGGGAGCATGGGTCGCAGGTGTGCTTGGAGGGTGACCTATGGCACGAAAACCAGCTGTGATGTACCGACGCTTGAAGGGACCTGCCTACACCCGCCGTAAGTACATCGGTGGTGTGCCCAACAACCGTATCCATCAGTATCACGTCGGCAACCGCCGCGCCGCTGAGACCGGCCAGTTCCCCGTTCGCATCGAATTGCGAGCCGATAACGACGTTCAAATCCGACACACGGCTTTGGAAGCAGCTCGTGTCGTCTCCAACTCCACCATCCGTAAGCAAGCCGGTGCCCAAGGCTACGCTCTTCGAGTCCACACCTTCCCTCACCACGTGCTGCGAGAAAACAAGCAGGCCACGGGAGCCGGTGCAGACCGTGTGTCGCAAGGCATGCGCTGCGCTTTCGGCAAGAACGTCGGCACGGCTGCTCGTGTCAAGCGAGGTCAGCGCATCCTCTCCATCCAAGTGCACCCTCAGCACTACCTCACGGCCCGTGACGCCCTTCGAAAGGCCAGCATGAAGTTCCCAACTCCGTGCACCATCCGCTTAATCAGCGGTCACGAGCACCTTAAGGGTCTCATTTGAAACGTTCATCAGGCCGGTGATTGGTGGGGATTCCCCGCCAAGATGCAGGTGAATCAAAATAGCATTGACGATAGGAAGGTTTGGTGATTGCATGCGTGTTGCTGTCTTGAAGGAGGACAATTGTCAACCCAAGAAGTGCAACGATGAGTGCCATGACTTCTGCCCACCGGTTCGAAACGGGCAGGAATGCATCGTCATGGACGACCAAACGGGAAAGCCGCACATCTCCGAAAGTCTCTGCATCGGTTGCGGCATTTGCATCAACAAGTGCCCGCATGACGCGCTCATCATCGAAAACCTCCCCAGTGAGCTGGAAACCGACATGATTCATCGCTATTCCATGAACGGGTTCCGCTTGTTTCGACTCCCGACGCCTTCCAAAGAGAGTGTGGTCGGCATCCTCGGACCGAACGGCATGGGTAAATCCACGGCCATCAGCGCCCTTTCCGGTCGTTTGATTCCCAATTTGGGTGACTGGTTGAATCAAGAGCCCGATTGGGACGACGTGATCCAGTCGGTGCCCAAAGGAGAATTGCGTGATTTTTTCATCGCCGTTCAACAAGGCGATGTCAAGGTGGCGGTGAAGCCGCAAAACGTGGACCGCCTCCCCAAGCGAGTAAAGGGAACCGTGAGGGCCCTTCTTACCCGTGTGGATGAACGCAAGATGCTTGACGACATGACGCAGCGTCTCGGGATTGCTCACTTGTTGGACCGTGAAGTGCACCAGTTGTCGGGAGGCGAATTGCAACGAATGGCCATGTGTGCGACCATTTTGAGGGACGTTGATGTCTACTTTTTTGACGAGCCGTCGTCGTATCTCGATATTCATGAACGCATGCGCATCGTCCGGATCATTCAGGAACTCGCCCAAACCAAGCGGGTGATCGTCATTGAGCACGACCTCGCCGTGCTGGATGTGTTGGCTGACCTGGTCCACATCGTCTACGGGAAGAAGGGGGCGTTTGGAATCTTCACGCCCGCCCGTTCCACGCGTCAAGCCATCAACACCTATCTCGACGGGTTCTTGCCTGAAGAGAACGTCCGGATTCGGAACAAACCCATCAAATTCTTGCGCCATCAAGACCGGGTCGCTGAAATCGGTACGCCGGTGGTCCAGTGGGGTGACCTCTCAAAACAACTGGGTGACTTCCAATTGACGGCATCAAAAGGGGCGGTCCATCGAAGTGAAGTGGTGGGAGTGGTTGGTGCCAACGGCACCGGGAAATCCACCATGATCAAAATCTTGGCTGGGGAACATGAATACGACGAAGGATGGGTCACGGCGGAAGCGACCATCTCCTACAAACCGCAACACATCGACGTCGACATTGATGGCTCGGTTCAGCTTTGGCTTGATAGCGAATTGGGCCCGAGATGGCGCAGTGGAGAGTTTCATGTCAACGTCATCAAAGCCCTTGGGATTGACGAACTTCTCCCCAAACGCGTGAAGAAATTGTCGGGCGGTGAGCGGCAGGCCGTCTCCATCGCCCTTTGCTTGGGACGAGATGCCGACCTTTACTTGCTCGACGAACCTTCAGCCCACCTTGACGCCAGTGCTCGAATGGAGGCGGCGAAGGCCATTCGACGGACCATGGAAGCGAACGAAAAGTCTGCTTTCGTCATTGACCACGATGTGTATTTCATTGACATCGTCTCGGATTCCCTCCTGGTGTTCGAAGGTCAGGGCGGCGTTGAGGGCAAGGCCACGGGGCCCTATGATTTGCGAACGGGCATGAATCAATTCCTTGCTGGTGTGAATGTGACGTTCCGTCGGGACCACGATTCTCGCCGCCCCCGAATCAACAAGAGCGAAAGTCGAAAGGATCGAGAACAACGAACGAGTGGTGACTATTATTCCTACGATGCTTGATGCCGTTGTGTTCGCTGCCTCCGAGGTGGTTTGATGCCGGTTGGTCTTCCATCACGAGGCGGTCCCATGGGGCGAACCCGTGGCCGCCTTTCGGCAAGCGCCTTGACCACGTACCTCCGTTGCCCCCGTCAATGGCTGTTGGGTTACCAAGCCGGCCTTTCAGAACCCACTCGAACGCCGCAAATTCTCGGCGTGGTTCTTGAGGAAGCCCTTTGCTCTTTGATGATGCATCACCCTCCTGCCAATGTTGACGGTCGGCAAGACTTGGAGGCGTGGGCCGGACCTCATGTGGACCGCTTGGTGGCGAAGGCGTTGGACGAGGGGAAGGAGGCGTGGGAGGCCAGCTTATGGAAAGCCGACGGAGAATCGTGGGCTGATGTGGAGGTTGAAGACGTGAAGGACCGCCTTCTTGGGGGCCTCTCGCTGTTTTTGGACGAAGTTGAAGCCTGTCATGCTGCGGGAGGCGGTCCTTACCTTGACGCCCACCGACGAGGCGAGCAACCGTTCACGGTACCGGCTCCGTGTTGGGGCTCTGAACCTGTATTTCCCCTTCCTGAGAAAGTCCCCGACGTCGCTCTGCGGCGATGGGATGCCCCTGAAGCAGCCACCTGGTCGTTGCCAGGCGAGCCCGTTCGCTGGAACGAAGCATGGGAA
This sequence comes from Candidatus Poseidonia sp., assembly GCA_016779705.1. Lineage (GTDB taxonomy): Archaea > Thermoplasmatota > Poseidoniia > Poseidoniales > Poseidoniaceae > Poseidonia. The sequence continues at coordinate 17,111 of JADHNB010000024.1, forward strand.
TGCGCTCGACCTTGGTTCAAGGACCCGAGGGTTCACCAGCCTCAGCGGTTGTATCATCCCGACGATTGGGCATCGGGTGAACTCGACCTGGTGTTGCGTTGGGACGGAAACGTTCGCATTGTGGACATCAAATCGGGACGGTCCTCCTCCCCGTTCGCCTCCTCATTGGAGCATCAACTTCTCTTCTATGCTTGGCTTTGGCACGAGACCCATGACGGTGAAGTCGCTGCTGGGATGGCAGGCTGGTACCTCAATGGGGCCGAACAGGTCGTTTACACCCCTCCGTCTTCAGAGGAGATGGTTGGTTTGACCGACCAATACACCTCGATTCATGAAGCCATGCAGTCCATGGTTGAGGGGGTCATTCCCTTTCCGCCTGGCTTCGAAGATGCTTGCAACGCCGACCAAGCTGGATGCGGTTGGTGTGCGGTCTGTTTTGACGAAGAGGGCGCATGGACTGGGCCCGAACGATTGGCATGGATGAAAGATTTGCAAGATGTAAGTCTTCACTCACCTTATCAACCGCTTCACTCGATTCAGGGTCGAGTGGCCGTTCGTGGAAGGTTAACCGGTGCCTGGGGGCCCATGCCGAACCATTTTGGAGAACCGGTGTT